>DATIUV010000274.1:0-9587 GCA_035466595.1 Pelomicrobium sp. | reverse complement strand
AGGAAGCGGTACCAGCGGCGGTCGCCGGCGGAGGCGTCCCCGCCCGCGGCAGCGGGCGTCGGCAGCGGTTCACCGCCCTCGCGCTTGAGCAGCGCCCACACGGTCAGCGCCAGCGCGATGTTGATCCGGCCCGCCGTCAGGATCGAGCCCGGCAGCCCGAGCCGGCCGATCAGGAAGAAGCCGCCCGCCATCACGCCGATGGCCGCGCCGATGCTGTTGCTGAAATAGAGCATGGCGAGAACGGAGCCCGGCGCCTGCGGAAAGCGGCGGATGATGCCGACGCTCATGAGCGGGAAGGTCATGCCGAGCAGGATCGACTGCGGCAGGATCAGCAGTCCGGAGAGCGTCCACTTGTACGCCTGGGCCAGCCCGGGGGAGCCGAGCGCCGGCAGAATGGACGCATGGGAGACGTCCATCAGCGCGACGAACACGCCGTGGAAGACGATCGCCGCGACGCCCACCAGGCCTTCCACCAGCGCATAGCCCATCAGCAGGCCGCGCCAGCGCGACGTGAACCGCGCGGCGATCGCGGCGCCGATCGCCATGCCGCCCATGAAGATCGCCAGCACGATGGTCTGGGCGTACGCGGCGTGACCCAGGAACAGCTTCAGGTAGTGGCTCCAGATCGACTCGTAGATCAGGCCGGAGAAGCCTGAAACCGCGAAGATCAGGAACAGGGTCTGTCTCATGCCGGCGCCATCGGCGGCGGTGGGCTGTTGCGTCATTGGAGGGTCCTTGAGGCTGGCCGGGGGCATCAGGCCCGTTACGGCGCGACTGACGGAGGAAGTTAGCAGCTTCCGTGCCACGGGCCGACGGGGGCCCGCCGGGCGCTAGTCGGCAGCCGACGGACGGTCGATCGCAGCGCTGCCCGCGGCCTGGCGGCGGTCGCGCAGCCGGTCCAGCACCGCCTGCTTCTCCACGTCGGAGTAGCTGGTCCAGCCGGCCACTTCGTCGAGGGTGCGCAGGCAGCCCCGGCACCAGCCGGTGCCCGGATCGATGACGCAGACGTTGATGCAGGGCGAGGGAACCACTGTCGGGAAACGGTCAGGCCGCGCGTTTGGCGGCGATGGCGCGGGCCGCCTTCGAGTTGCCGGGGCGGCCGAGGAAGCCGGAGATGTACTCGCCGGCCGCGATCAGGCGGTCGAGGTCGATGCCGGTCTCGATGCCGAGCCCGTGCAGCATGTAGACGACGTCCTCGGTGGCGACGTTGCCGGTGGCGCCCTTGGCGTAGGGGCAGCCGCCGAGCCCGGCGACCGAGGCGTCGATCACGGCGACCCCGGTCTCCAGCGCGGCATAGCAGTTGGCGAGCGCCTGGCCGTAGGTGTCGTGGCAATGCACCGCCAGCCGCTCGACGGGCACGTGGGCGGCGCAGGCCTCCACCAGCGCGCGCGTCTTGCCCGGCGTGCCGGTGCCGATGGTGTCGCCCAGCGACACTTCGTAGCAGCCCATGCCGTCCAGCGCGCGCGCCACGCCTACCACGGCCGCGGGATCGACATCGCCCTCGTAAGGGCAGCCCAGCACGACCGAGATGTAGCCGCGCACGCGCAGCCCGGCGGCGAGCGCCGTCTCGGCGACCTCGCGGCAGCGTTCGACGCCTTCGGCAACCGAGCAGTTGGTGTTCCTGCGCGAAAAGGCCTCCGTCGCGGCGGCGAAAACGGCCACCTCCTCGACGCCGCAGGCAAGCGCCGCCTCCAGGCCCTTGCGGTTCGGCACCAGCGCCGTGTAGCTCACGCCCGCGCGCGGCCTGATTCCCGCGAACACGCGGTCCGAGTCGGCCATCTGCGGCACCCACTTCGGCGAGACGAAGCTGCCGGACTCGATCACGCGCACGCCGGCCTCCGCCAGCCGCTCGATAAGGCCGACCTTCACCTCCACCGGCACCGTCTTCGGCTCGTTCTGCAGGCCGTCGCGGGGACCGACTTCGACTATCTTCACCCGGCTGGGCAAGGCCATGGCTTCATTCCTCCGCCTCGAATTCGACCAGCTCCACGCCCTCGGCGACGGTGTCGCCGAGCGCGCACCGCAAGCCGACGACGAGTCCGGCTGCCGGCGCGCGCACGGTGTGCTCCATCTTCATCGCCTCCAGCGTGAGAAGGGCGTCGCCGCGCTCCACGCGTTGGCCGGCGACCGCGGTCACTGCGGTCACCGTGCCCGGCATCGGGGCGGTAAGGCCTCTGGCCGGGCTTTCCCGGGCCATGGCCTGGACCAGCGGATCCACCAGTGTCAGGCGATGACAGTGACCGTCCACGATGACGGTCAGTTCCGCGCCCGAGCGGACCACCGTCGCACGGCGGCGAATGCCGTCAAGATCCGCGAGCAGGTCGCCATTCGGCTCGAGCTCCGCGCGCGCGCGCGCCGTAGCGCCGGGCAGCTCGAGCAGATAGTAGCCGCGGCGGTAGTGGGCCGTCACCTCGACGCGACGCGCGCCGTCGAGAAAGATCAGGCGGTGATGGTTGTCCGCATTCAGGCGCCAGCCGTCGCGGCAGTGCCAGGGCGAATGGGGATCCCGCGATGCGGCGGCTTCCTGCGCGGCGGCGCGGTCGATGCCGGTGAGCTCCCAGAGCGCCGCGGCGGCGAGAACTTCGTCGGTAGCGGGCGCGGCCTCCGGCATGAGGTCGGCGCGGTGCCGCTCGACGAAGCCGGTGTCCGCGCCGCGCGCGAAATCCGGGTGCGAAGCAACCGCCGCCAGGAACGCCAGGTTGGTCGCGACGCCGGCCACCTGCGCCTCGCGCAGCGCCGCCAGCAAGCGCCGCAGCGCGCGTGGCCGGTCCTCGTCCCACACGATCAGCTTGGCGATCAGCGGATCGTAGTGCGCGCCGACGACGTCGCCCTCCCGCACGCCGCGGTCCACGCGCACGTGGGCGCTCTCCGCCGGAAGGCGCAAGTGGAGGATGCGGCCCGGCGAGGGCAGGAAGTCGCGTTGCGGGTCCTCGGCGTAAAGCCGCGCCTCGAGCGCGTGACCGCGCGCGACGATCGCGTCCTGGGCAAGCGGGAGCGGCTCGCCGGCGGCGACGCGCAGCTGCCACTCCACCAGGTCGAGGCCCGTGATCATCTCGGTGACGGGATGCTCCACCTGCAGGCGCGTGTTCATTTCCATGAACCAGAACGCGCCCTCGGCGTCGACGATGAATTCCACCGTCCCCGCGCCGACGTAGTCGATGGCGCGGGCGGCGGCGACCGCTCCGTGGGCAAGGCGCGCGCGGGTCGACTCCGGCAGGCCGGGGGCCGGCGCCTCCTCGATCACTTTCTGGTGGCGCCGCTGCACGGAGCAGTCGCGCTCGAACAGGCTGACCGCGTTGCCCTGCGAGTCGGCGAACACCTGGACCTCGATGTGGTGCGGGCGCTCGAGATAGCGCTCCAGCAGGAGCTCGCCGTCGCCGAACGCCGACTCGGCCTCGCGCCGAGCTGCCGCCAGGGCCTCGTCGAGCTCGGTTGCGTGGTGCACGATCCGCATGCCGCGGCCGCCGCCGCCGAGAGCGGCCTTGACCAGAACCGGATAGCCGATCGCTTCGGCCTCGGCGCGCAGCCGCTCGACGGTCTGGTCGGCGCCGAAGTAGCCGGGGATCACGGGAACGAGGGCGGCTTCCATGCGCCGCTTGGCCTCGCTCTTGCTGCCCATGATGCGGATCGCCGCCGGCGGCGGTCCGACGAACACGAGACCGGCGTCGAGACATCCCTGCGCGAACGCCGCGTTCTCGGCCAGGAAGCCGTAGCCGGGGTGCACGGCATCCGCGCCGCTGCGCCGCGCCGCCTCCAGGATCGTCTCGGCGCGCAGGTAGCTCTCGCGCGCGGGCGCGGGGCCGATCCGGTACGCCTCGTCGGCCGCGTCGACGTGCATCGCGTCGCGGTCGGCGTCGGAGTAGACGGCCACCGTGCGCAGGCCGAGGTGGCGCGCCGTGCGGATGATCCGCACCGCGATCTCCCCCCGATTGGCGATGAGCAGCTTGCCGAACATCACGCGCCCCGCAACAGCCGCTCGAGCAGGAGGGGTACGACCACGGCGCCGGCGGCGCCCAGCACGGCGAGCAGCACCGCCGTTGTCTTCAGCGCGACGCCGCGCGCCCTGGCTTCGCGCCCGGTGACGATCGGCGTATCGACGATCACGCGCGTGCCAGGCGGCGGGAACTGCCCGCCCGCGAGGATGCGCTGACCCTGCCGCCACGTGAAATAGCCGAACGGGATCATCGGCACGAATGCGGCCAGCGCGAGCCACTGCAGGATGCGCAACGCCTCCGCGGGCGGCTGCCGCTTAAGCCAGTCGGTGGCGGCGGGCAGGCCACAGGCGATGGTGACGACGCCGATGACCAGAACGGCGGCCAGCGCGATGAGGGCTCCCCGCCGGGCCTGCGGGTCGGCGCGGAGCACCTGCGGACCTAGCGGGTCCATCGCGGCTTGCGTTTTTCGAGGAAGGCGGCGATGCCCTCGCGGCCCTCGTCACTCGCGCGCGCGCGGGCGATGCGGCGCGCGGACTCCGTCAGCAGCGCCTGGCCGTTGGGCGTGGCGGCGACGTGGGCGACGAGCTCCTTGGCGTCGGCGATGGAGGCGGGACCGCCCAGCAGCAGGTTGCCGATTACCGTCTCGACCGCGGCGCCGAGCGCGTCGTCGTCGACCACTTCATGCAGGAGACCGATGCGGTGCGCTTCGTCGGCGCCGAAGCGCTCGCCGGTCAGAACATGGCGCCGCGCGGCGCGCGCGCCGACCGCCGCCACCAGGTAGGGGCTGATGGTCGCGGGGATCAGGCCGAGGCGAACTTCCGACAGCGCGAACACCGCGCTCCTCGCCGCGACGGCGATGTCGCAGCACGCGACCAGGCCGACGCCTCCACCCAGCGCGGCGCCCTGCACGCGGGCCACGGTCGGCTTCGGTAGTCGGTCGAGTCGACGCAGCAGACGCGCCAGGCGCAAGGCATCCGCCATGTTCTGCTCCTCGTCGTAGCCGGCCATGCGGCGCATCCAGTGCAGGTCGGCGCCGGCCGAGAAGCTCCTGCCGGCCGCCGCCAGCACCACGATACGCACCCCCTCGTCGGCGGCGACCTGCTCGAGCAGGCGGTCGAGCGCCACGATCAGGGCGTCGTCGAACGCGTTGTGGACGTCGGGCCGGTTAAGCGTCAGGGTCGCGACGCCGCGAGCATCCGTGGCCAGCGTGACGGAAGCGCCGCTCATCGAGCTACATCCGGAACACGCCGAAACGCGTCGGCTCGACGGGGGCGTTGAGCGCGGCGGAAATGCCGAGCCCGAGCACCGTGCGCGTGTCGGCGGGATCGATGATGCCGTCGTCCCACAGCCGGGCGGTCGCGTAATAGGGGTGGCCCTGGGCTTCGTACTGGGCGCGGATCGGTTGCTTGAACGCTTCCTCGTCCGCCGCGGGCCAGGACTTGCCGTCGCGCTCGAACGCGTCGCGCTTGACCTGCGCCAGAACCGAGGCGGCCTGCTCGCCGCCCATGACCGAGATGCGGGCATTGGGCCACATCCAGAGGAAGCGCGGGCCGTACGCGCGACCGCACATACCGTAATTGCCGGCGCCGAAGCTGCCGCCGACGATGACCGTGAATTTCGGCACACGGGCGCACGCCACCGCGGTGACCAGCTTGGCGCCATCCTTGGCGATGCCGCCGGCCTCGTATTTCTTCCCGACCATGAAGCCCGTGATGTTCTGCAGGAACACCAGCGGGATGCCGCGCTGGCAGGCGAGCTCGATGAAGTGGGCGCCCTTCAACGCCGACTCCGAAAAGAGGATGCCGTTGTTGCCGAGGATGCCAACCGGATAGCCGTGGATGCGCGCGAAGCCGCACACCAGCGTGGTGCCGTAGAGCGCCTTGAACTCGTCGAACTCGCTGGCGTCGACGATGCGGGCGATCACCTCGCGGATGTCGAACGGCTTGCGCACGTCGGCGGATGCAACGCCGTACAGCTCGGCCGGATCGTAGCGCGGCGGCTGCGGCCCGGCGACGTCGAGGCTCACCCGCTTCGTCGAGTTCAGCCGCGCCACCGCGCGTCGGGCGAGCCCCAGCGCGTGCGCGTCCGACAGCGCATAGTGATCCGCCACGCCCTAAAGGCGCGCGTGTACGTCGGCGCCGCCCAGCTCCTCGGCGCTTACCACTTCGCCGGTCGCCGCCTTCACCAGCGGCGGGCCGCCGAGGAAGATCGTGCCCTGCTCGCGCACGATGATCGCCTCGTCGGCCATGGCCGGCACGTAGGCGCCGCCGGCGGTGCACGAGCCCATCACCACCGCGATCTGCGGAATGCCGGCCGCCGACATCGTCGCCGGGTTGTAGAAGATGCGGCCGAAGTGGTCCCGGTCCGGGAACACCTCGTCCTGGTTCGGCAGATGGGCGCCGCCCGAGTCCACCAGGTAGATGCAGGGCAGCCGGTTCTCGCGCGCGATCTCCTGTGCGCGCAGATGCTTCTTTACCGTCAGCGGGAAGTAGGTGCCGCCCTTCACCGTCGCGTCGTTGGCGACGATCATGCACTCGCGCCCCATGACGCGGCCGACGCCGGTGATGAGACCGGCCGCCGGCACCTGACCCTCGTACAGACCCCAGGCGGCGAGCTGCGACAACTCGAGGAACGGCGAGCCCGCGTCCAGCAGCGCCTGCACCCGCTCGCGCGGCGGCAGCTTGCCGCGGCCGGTGTGCTTGGCGCGCGCGGCCTCGCCGCCGCCCAGCTCGACCTGCGCCACTTTCGCCCGCAGGTCCTCCACCAGCGCGCGCATTGCGCGCGCATTGGCGGCGAACTCCTCGGAGCGCGCGTCGAGCGCGGAGGCGAGCGCGTGCATCACCAGCCTCCGGTTTCGAGCCAACGCTGCGCCTGCGGGAGGCGGTCCATGCCCCAGAACGGCTCGCCATCGACGATCAGGAAGGGCGAGCCGAACACGCCGCGCGCAATGGCGGCCTCCGTCTCGGCGCGGGCCCGTTCCTTGACCGCGGGATCGGCGAGCGCCGCCGCCAGTTCCGCCTCGTCGGCGACGCCGGCGCGGACAGCAATGTCGGCGACGACGTCGGGGCTGGCGATGTCCGCATCGTCGACGAAGTAGGCGCGGTAGATCGCCGCCGCGAGCGTCTTCGCCTTCGCCGCATCGCGGTCGTGCAGCCAGTAGAACGCGCGCACCGGCGCCTGGGTGGCGACCGGGAAGCGGCTGGGGATGTTCACTTCCACGCCGTACAGCCGGCCGCAGCGCGGGATGTCGCGCTTCGCGTAGTCGCCCTTGAGCGGCAGCGTGGGCAGCGGCTGGCCGCCGGTGACCTTGAACACCAGCCCGAGCAGGATCGGCCGCCAGACGACGGCGCGGCCGTGCTTCGCCGCCAGCGCGTCCACCTGGCAGCTGGCGAAGTAGCCGTAGGGCGAGGAGAAGTCGAAGTAAAAGTCGATCGGGGCGGGCATGTCGTCGGGTCGCTGGGTCAGGGGCGCGATTCACCGCAGAGGCGCGGAGACGCAGAGTAAGACGCGACCCTTTCACCGCGAAGGATGCAGAGGAAGGACGCATCCAAACTGCCCCCCAGTACTTCTTTGCGCCCTTGGCGTCCTTTGCGTTTAATGCGTTTTCCCATCTCTGCGTCTCTGCGCCTCGGCGGTGAAAAAAGTCGTGTCCTTCCCTGCGCCTCTGCGGTGAGGCCTACCCCTCACCTGCGATGGCCCGGCCGATCACCAGCCGCTGGATGTCGCTGGTGCCCTCGTAGATCTGCGTCACGCGCACGTCGCGCCAGATGCGCTCGACCGGGAAGTCCTTGAGGTAACCGTAGCCGCCGTGGATCTGCATCGCATCGGAGCAGACGCGCTCCGCCATCTCGGAGGCGAACAGCTTCGCCATGCTGGCTTCCTTCAGGCACGGCCGGCCCGCGTCCTTGAGCGCCGCGGCGTGCAGGACCAGCTGGCGCGCCGCCTCGATCTGCGTCGCCATGTCGGCGAGCCGGAAGTTGACCGCCTGGTGTTCGATGATCGGCTTGCCGAAGGCCTGGCGGTCGTGCGCGTACGCGAGCGCGGCCTCGTAAGCCGCGCGCGCCATGCCGACCGACTGCGCCGCGACGCCGACGCGGCCCGACTCGAGGTTCGCCAGCGCGATGCGGTAGCCCTGGCCCTCGGCACCGAGGCGGTTGGCCGCCGGCACGCGTACGTCGTCGAAGATGATCTGCGCGGTGTCGGAGGCCTTCTGGCCCAGTTTGTCCTCGACCCGCGCGACGGTATAGCCGGGCGTGTCGGTCGGCACCAGGAAAGCGCTGATGCCGCGCTTGCCTGCACCCTTGTCGGTGACCGCGAAAACGATCGCCAGATCCGCGCTCTGGCCGGAGGTGATGAACTGCTTGACGCCGTCGATCACGTAGGCCTCGCCGTCGCGCCGCGCGCGCGTACTGATCGCGGCCGCGTCCGAGCCGGCTTCCGGCTCCGACAGGCAGAAGCAGCCGAGCTTCTCGCCGCGGGCGAGCGGCGCGAGCCATCGGGTTTTCTGCTCGGCGCTGCCGAACTGCAGGATGGGCCCGCATACCACCGAGTTCATCACGCCGACGATGGTGGACACCGCGCCGTCGCCGGCGGCGATCTCCTCGATCGCAAGCGCCAGCGAGACCATGTCGGCGCCGGCGCCGCCGTGCTCCTCCGGCACCGTCATGCCCATGACGCCGAGCGCGGCGAGCTCCCCAAGCGCATCGCGCGGAAATGTTCCATCGCGGTCCCAGGCGGCCGCGTTGGGTGCCAGCCGCTCGCGCGCGAACGCCCGCACGCTGTCGCGGATCATTTCCTGCTCAGGCGTCAGGATCATGCCGATGTTCACCGCAGAGGCGCGGAGGCGCAGAGAGTGCAGAGTTCCTCAAACGCAAAGGGCGCCAAGGACGCGAAGTAGCGCCACGCAACAGCTTGCGAGAGCCCGTACTCTGCGACATTGGCGGTGAGAGCGCCCGAGTCTTTCTCTGCGTCTCTGCGCCTCTGCGGTTGATGGCTTCGCGCATGCGTTGTTGCTGGCTTCCCGATGGATGTAACGCTGAAACGTCAGGCCGCCTTGCCGCGCGGGCCGGCGATGAGCCAGATGATGAGCCCCAGCAGCGGCAGGATCAGGATCAGCACCGTCCAGAACACCTTCGAGCCGGTGGACGCCGAGCTCTGGAACACGTTGACGATGGCCCAGACGTCCGCCACCAGGATGAGAAGGCCCAGCAAGCCGCCGATTTCGATGCCCATTTCTTTCTCCTTGTTGAAGTCGTGATCGGATCAGGTGCGCTCGAGCGCGATGGCGGTGGCCTCGCCACCGCCGATGCACAGCGCGGCGACGCCGCGCTTCAAACCATATTTTTCCAGCGCCGCGAGCAGCGTGACCATGAGGCGCGCGCCCGATGCGCCGACCGGGTGACCAAGCGCGCACGCGCCGCCGTGCACGTTGACGCGGTCGTGCGCGAGCTTGAGGTCTTCCATCGCTGCCATCGTCACGACGGCGAACGCCTCGTTGATCTCGTAGAGGTCGACGTCGGCGTCGCTCCAGCCGATTTTCTCGTAGAGCTTGCGGATCGCGCCGATGGGGGCCGTAGTGAACCAGCCGGGCTCCTGGGCGTGGGTCGCGTGGCCATGGATCACCGCCACGGGCCTGAGGCCGCGGCGCTCGGC
>DATIUV010000273.1:0-6542 GCA_035466595.1 Pelomicrobium sp. | reverse complement strand
CGCGTGCTGGAGATTTCCCAAAGCAACTGCTGGGTGCTCCTGCACCGCGCCCGCCAGCGCCTGCGCGGCTGCCTCGAGCGGCGCTGGTTTCGCGTCGACTGACGCGGCGCGCGCGGCGCCCCGGTGCGGTTCGGGGAATGGCGTAAAATGTGCCTTCCATGGCGCACGCCCGTGCAATCCCCGACGCCGTCGAAGCCCCGGCGGCCGATACCGCTTTCCAGCACCGCCTGCTGGGGCAGGTGTCGCGCACCTTCGCGCTGACGATCCCGCAGCTGCCGCCGCGGCTGCGCGCGGTGGTGGGCAACGCCTACCTGCTCTGCCGCATCGCCGACACCATCGAGGACGACGCCTTGCTGCCGGCCGCCGCCAAGCGGCGCCTGCTGGACCGCTTTGCCGCGCTGGTCGCCGGTGCCGGCGATCCCGCCCTCGGCGCCGATCTCGACGCCTCGCTGGCTGCGGCAACGCCGGCGGCAGAGCGCGAGCTGTGCCGCGAGGTGCAGCGCGTGGCCGCGATCGCGGCCGGCTTCGCGCCGGCGGAACGCGCCGCGGTGGCGCGCTGCGTGCGGATCATGGCCGACGGCATGGCCTGGTTCCAGGAGCAGCCGCCCGAGCGGCGCGTGCCGGGTCTCGACGATCTCGATCGCTACTGCTACGTCGTCGCCGGCGTGGTGGGCGAGATGCTCACGGAAGTGTTCTGCCAGCATGACGAGCGCATTGCGGGCCGGCGCGACGAGCTGATGGAGCTAGCGCGCTCGTTCGGCCAGGGCCTGCAGATGACCAACGTGCTGAAGGATGTCTGGGAGGATTACCGGCGCGGCGCCTGCTGGCTGCCGCAGGCGCTGTTCCGCGGGCACGGCGTCGATCTCGCGCGGCTGGCGCCGGGGCGCGGCGACGCCGCGTTTCGGGCGGGACTGCGGGATCTGGCGGCGCGCGCCCACGGCCACCTGCGGCGCGCGCTCGACTACACGCTGCGCATCCCGGCCGACCAGGCCGGCCTGCGGCGCTTCTGCCTGTGGGCGCTCTTCATGGCGATGCTGACGCTCGGGAAGCTCACGCGGCGACTGGACTACGCCGCCGGCGCCGAGGTCAAGATTTCCCGCCGCACGGTGCGCGGCGTCGTGCTCGCCACCAGCGCCGCCGCGCGCTGGGACTGGGCACTCGAGCGCCTGTTCACGGCCGTTGCCGCCGGCCTGCCGCCGGCGCAGCCGCCCGACGCGAGCTGGTCGCCGGCGCCGCCGCGACGCTCGCAGGACCAGCCGATCGCCCGCGTCTAGCACGGTTTTCGAATTCAAGGAGCCCCGCATGGACCACGTCTTTCACCGCAACGCCCGCATCCAGCCGCCCCTCGCGGTCGGCGGCGAGGGTGCCTACCTCGTCGACGCCAACGGCAAGCGCTACCTCGACGCCTCCGGCGGCGCCGCCGTCTCCTGCGTCGGCCACGGCCACCCTGCCGTGGTGCGCGCGATCGCCGAGCAGGCGGGCAAGCTGGCCTACGCGCATACGTCGTTTTTCAGCAACGATCCGCTCGAGGCGCTGGCCGATTTCCTCGCTGGCGCGGCGCCCGGCGATCTCGAGCGCGTCTATTTCGTCTCCGGCGGCTCCGAGGCGGTGGAAGCGGCGCTGAAGATGGCGCGCCAGTATTTCCTCGAGATCGGCCAGACGCAGCGGCGCCACTTCATCGCCCGGCGCCAGAGCTACCACGGCAACACCCTTGGCGCGCTGGCGGTGGGCGGCAACCTGTGGCGGCGCGCGCAGTTCGCGCCGATGCTGATCGACGCCCATCACGTCTCGCCGTGCTACCCGTACCGCGAGCGGCAGCCCGACGAGAGCGATGCCGATTTCGTCAACCGCCTGGCCGACGAGCTGGAGCAGACGATCCTGCGCCTCGGCGCGGACAGCGTCATCGCCTTCATCGCCGAGCCCGTCGTGGGGGCGACGCTGGGCGCGGTGCCGCCGGTGGGCGATTACTTCAGGCGCATGCGCGAGATCTGCGACCGCTACGGCGTGCTGCTGATCCTCGACGAGGTGATGTGCGGCATGGGCCGCACCGGGACGCTGTTCGCCTACGAGCAGGAGGGCATCGTCCCCGACCTGGTGGCGATCGCCAAGGGGCTCGGCGGCGGCTACCAGCCGATTGGCGCGGTGATGGTGCGGCAGAAGATCTTCGACGCGATCCGCGACGGCTCCGGCTTCTTCCAGCACGGGCACACCTACCTGGGCCATCCCGTCGCGTGCGCGGCAGCGCTCGCGGTGCAGCGCACCATCGTCGAGGAAGACCTGGTTGCCAACGTGCGCAGCCAGGGCGCCGCGCTGCGCGCTGCGCTGGAGGCGTGCTTCGGCGAGCATCCCCACGTCGGCGAGGTCCGCGGCCGCGGCCTGCTGATCGGGCTGGAGGTGGTGGCCGACCGCGCGACCCGGGCGCCGTTCGATCCGGCGCTCAAAGTGAACGCCGCGATCAAGCGCGAAGCGATGGGACTGGGGCTGTGCTGCTATCCGATGGGCGGCACCATCGACGGCAAGCGCGGCGACCACGTGCTGCTGGCGCCGCCGTTCATCATCGGCGAGCAGCAGGTGGCCGAGATCGTCGATCGGCTCGCCGGCGCCATCGCCGCGGCGCTGCCCGAGGCCGGTCGCAAGGCCGCGGCCGGGTAACGGAAATCGTGCTGGGCTGCCCCCCGTGGCGGCCCGTGGTACACTGCGGACAGGCTTGGGACGGCGCTTCAGCGCCGGTTCCGCCGCGACGGCGACCGGCCTCCGCTCTTCGCAGCGGGCGCTTTCGGTTGCCGTCACCACAACAACGATCCAACGACCGTCACGACTGGAGGGCATCCAAATGAAGCGACTTTCACTGTTGACCGCGGCGTGCGTCGGCGCGACGCTGTCGTTCGGCTCCACCGCCGTCATGGCCCAGCAGAAGTTCATCACCATCGGCACCGGCGGCGTCACCGGCGTCTACTACGCCGCGGGCGGCGCGATCTGCCGGCTGATGAACAAGGACCGCAAGAGCCACGGCATCCGCTGCTCGGTGGAATCCACCGGCGGCTCGGTCTACAACATCAACACCATCCGCGCCGGCGAGCTGGACATGGGCGTCGCGCAGTCCGACTGGCAGTACCACGCCTGGAACGGCACCAAGGTGTTCAAGGACGCGGGTCCGATGAAGGAGCTGCGCGCGGTGTTCTCCATCCACCCGGAGCCGTTCACCGTGGTGGCGCGCAAGGAGCTCAAGGCCAACAACTTCACCGACCTCAAGGGCACCCGCTTCAACGTCGGCAACCCCGGCTCCGGCACGCGCGCCTCGATGGAGGAGCTACTCAACGCGCTGGGCTGGAAGATGTCGGACTTCTCGCTTGCCTCGGAGCTCAAGGCCGACGAGCATGGTGCCGCCCTGTGCGACAACAAGATCGACGGCTTCTTCTACGGCGTCGGCCACCCCTCGGCCAACATCCAGGACCCCACCACCACCTGCGGCGCCCAGCTGGTGCCGATCAAGAACCCGGCAGTGGACAAACTGGTGGCGGGTGCGCCGTACTACGCCAAGGTGCAGATTCCCGGGGGCCTCTACAACAACAACCCCAACCCGACCGACACCTACGGCGTGCTGGCGACGTTCGTGAGCTCGTCCACAGTGCCGGCCGACGTCGTGTACCAGCTGGTGAAGGCGGTGTTCGAGAATTTCGACGAGTTCAAGAAACTGCACCCGGCGTTCGCCAACCTCGATCCGAAGCGCATGATCAAGGACGGCCTGTCGGCGCCGCTGCATGACGGCGCGGTGAGGTACTACAAGGAAAAGGCTGGATGTAATCCGACTCCCCCGGGAGGCGTCCGCTTCCGGAAGAGCAAACGCGGGGGCCGCGGCTCGACGAGAGACGCGGCCCTTTTTGTCGGCCCCTGGGACGGAGGACGGGCATGGGCGCGAAAGCTGACCGCGAACTCGATCTCGACGACGGCAAACTCAAGCAGCTCGTGGCGGAAGCCGACACCGGCGGGCGCAAGCCGACCGGCGTCGCCGCCAAGATCGTCTTCGGCGTGGCAATCTTCTGGTCGCTGTTCCAGCTCTGGTACGCCTCGCCGCTGCCGTTCAAGGTCGGCTTCGGCGTGTTCAACGACACCGAAGCGCGCGCGATCCATCTCGGCCTTGCCATCTTCCTCGCCTTTCTCGCCTATCCGGCGTTCAAGCGCAGCCCGCGCGCCTACATTCCGGTCACCGACTGGGTGCTGGCGGCGGTGGGCGCGTTCTGCGCCGCCTACATCTGGCTGTTCTACAAGGAGCTCTCGACGCGGCCCGGCGCCCCCATCACGCAGGACGTAACGGTGGCGCTGATCGGCGTCGTGCTGCTGCTGGAGTCGGCGCGGCGGGTCCTGGGCCTGCCCATGGTGATCCTCGCCATCCTCTTCATGGGCTATATTTTCGGCGGCCCGTACATGCCGGACGCCATCGCCCACAAGGGGGCGTCGCTGGAAAAGGCGATGAGCCACCTCTGGCTCACCACCGAGGGCGTGTTCGGCGTCGCGCTGGGCGTATCGACCGGCTTCATCTTCCTGTTCGTGCTGTTCGGCTCGCTGCTCGAGACCGCCGGCGCGGGCAACTACTTCATCAAGTCGGCGATCTCGCTGCTCGGCCACCTGCGCGGCGGTCCCGCCAAGGCCGCGGTGGTTGCCTCCGCCACCACCGGCGTCATTTCCGGCTCGTCGATCGCCAACGTGGTGACCACCGGCACCTTCACCATCCCGCTGATGAAGCGCGTGGGCTACAGGCCGGACAAGGCCGCTGCCGTCGAGGTGGCGGCGTCGGTGGACGGCCAGATCATGCCGCCGGTGATGGGGGCCGCGGCGTTTCTGATGGTCGAATACGTCGGCATCCCGTACACCGAGGTGATCAAGCACGCCTTCCTGCCGGCAGTGATCTCCTACATCGCGCTGTTCTACATCGTGCACCTGGAGGCGCTGAAGGCCGACATCCGCGGCATTCCGCGGCGCACGGAGACGCCGTTGGTGAGCCGCGCGATCGCGTTCCTGATGACGGTGGCGGGGCTCATCATCCTTTCCGGCATCGTCTACTACACGCTGGGCTGGGTGAAGACCGTGACCGGCGAGGCCTCGTTCTACGTGGTCTCGGTGATGCTGGCGGTCGCCTATGTGGGTCTCATCTGGTACTCGTCGCGGTTTGCGCCGCTGACGCTGGACGACCCCAACGCGCCGCTCGAGCAGCTGCCCGATCCGGGGCCGACGCTGAAGACCGGGTTGCACTATCTGCTGGCGGTGGTCGTGCTGATCTGGTGCCTGATGGTCGAGCACCTCTCCCCGGGGCTCTCGGCGTTCTGGGCCACCTCGTTCATGATCTTCATCCTGCTCACGCAGCGGCCGATCGTGGCCTTTTTCCGCGGCCACGGCGACTACCGCGTGGCAGCGCGGCAGGGCTTCCGCGACCTCGTGAGGGGGCTGGAGAACGGCGCGCGCAACATGATCGGCATCGGGGTGGCCACCGCTGCCGCCGGCATCATCGTCGGCACCGTGACGCTCACCGGCATCGGGCTCGTCATGACGGAATTCGTCGAGGCGATCTCCGGGGGCAACCTGATGATCATGCTGCTGCTGGTGGCGGTGATCTGCCTGATCCTGGGCATGGGTCTGCCCACTACGGCCAACTACATCGTGGTGTCGACGCTGATGGCGCCGGTCGTGGTGGAGCTGGGCGCACAGGGCGGGCTGCTGGTGCCGTTGATAGCGGTGCACCTGTTCGTGTTTTACTTCGGGCTCATGGCGGACGTCACGCCCCCCGTGGGGCTGGCCTCCTACGCCGCGGCGGGCATCGCCCGGACCGACCCGATCAGGACCGGCGTCACCGCGTTCGGCTACTCGATCCGCACCGCGATCCTGCCGTTCATGTTCATCTTCAACACCCAGCTGCTGCTGATCGGGATAGAAAGCTGGTGGCACCTGTCGATCGTGGTGGCGAGCGCCATCGTCGCCAACATGATGTTCGCGGCGGCAACGCAGGGCTGGTTCCTGGCGAAGAATCGCATCCACGAGACGCTCCTGCTGCTGCTCGTGACGTTCACGCTGTTCCGGCCCGGCTTCTTCTGGGACATGATCTACCCGCCGTACGAGGACGTGCCCGGGACGCAGCTGCTGCAGGTCGCCGAGAAGCTTCCGCCCGACGCCCGCCTGCGGATCTGGATCGAGGGCACGACGCTCGAGGGCGACGAGGTCCGGAAGGGGGTGCTGCTGCCGCTGGGCGAGAAGAAGCCCGGGAAGGAGCGGCTGGCCTCGGCCGGCGTGCGCGTCATTCCGGACATGGACGGGCAGTCGTTCCAGGTGATCCAGGTCCAGTTCGGCAGCCGCGCCGAGAAGCTCGGCATCGAGCAGGGCTTCAAGATCACCAGGCTGCAGCTGCCCGTGGAGCGGCCCGCCAAGGAGTGGATGTTCATCCCGGCGCTGCTGCTGCTCGGCGGCATCGCGGGCCTGCAGTACCTGCGGCGCGGAAAATCGCCGCCTGCCGCCCGGCCAGAGCCGGCGGGGGCCTGAGGCGGACGCGTCCG
>DATIUV010000272.1:0-6577 GCA_035466595.1 Pelomicrobium sp. | reverse complement strand
CGCCGCCGGGCGCCGGCGCCCAGGCCGCATCCGACGCGCCGGCGATCGAGTTCGGCCAGCTGCTCGTGGGCTTTCCGTCGGCGGAAGCGGCGCAGGCCGGCTTCGCCGAGTTGAAGTCCCGCTACGGCGTCGCGGTCAGCGAAAGCGCTGCGTTCGCTAACCTGGGGCTGGTGGTCGGCCTCGTGCAGCTCGACTCCAACGAAGCCGCCGCGCAGCTCAGGCAACGGCTCGTGCAGGCTCATCCCGACTGGATCGTCGACTTCAACGCGCAGCTCGCGCCGCTCGCGGGTCCGCGCCTTTATGCCCTCGCGCAGATCGGCGGCGCGGCCGGCGCGCCGCCCGGTCCCGGCGCGCGCATGGGGCTGCTCGACAGCGGTGTCGACGCGATCCCGGCCCTGGCGCAGGCGCGCATCGCGGTCCAGGGCTTCGTCGAGAGCGCGGGCGCCGACGCCAACGCGCACGGCACCGCGCTCGCCGCGCTGCTGGTGGGGAAGGACGCCGCCAGCGGCTTCCAGGGCGTGGCGCCCGGCACCGAGCTGGTCGTCGGGGCGATCGTGCGGCGCGACGGGAAGCGGGAGGACACCACGGTCACGCTGCTCCTGGCCGGGCTCGACTGGCTGCTCGCGCAGGACGTGCGCGTGATCAACCTGAGCCTGGGCGGCCCGCCCAACGCGTTGATGGCCGCCGCGATCGCTGCGGTCACGCGGCGCGGCGTGGTGATCGTCGCGGCCGCGGGCAACGGCGGGCCGGGCGCGCCGCCGGCCTATCCGGCGGCGTATCCCGGCGTCATCGCGGTCACCGCCAACGACGCCGCGGGCAATGTGTTCGAGCGCGCCAACCGCGGCGACTACGTCCTGCTCTCCGCGCCGGGGGTCGACGTCTGGGTGCCGGATCACGCCGGCGGCCGCTACGTGTCGGGCACCTCGTTCGCCGCGGCGGCCGTCACCGGCGCCGTGTCGCTGCTGCTGCGATCGAAGCCGGAAGCCACCCCGGACCAGGTCGGGCGGCACCTTTGCGCGACGGCAAGGAATCTCGGCGATCCGGGGCGCGATCCCGTGTTCGGCTGCGGCCTGCTGCAGGTGCAGGCCACGGCGGCATCGCGCTGAACGGGCATCGGCGCCCGCCCGCGTTTGCGCGCGCCTTCGCCGGCCCCCGGGCCCGGACTTCCCACCGCCCAATTTTTTTGAACCGGATCGCCGGGGCGCTCGACCCAGGGACAAGCGCTCGCCGGGCAATCCGGCCCGGCCAGCGCATCGCAGCGGAGGCAATCCTGGAAACCCGCCGTATCCCGTGCCGGCGTCATGGTCGCGACGCGCAACGGCGCCGACCCGAGTTGGTGGCCGTCGGATTTAACATTTCGCACGCTATCGCGCGCGCGCGCTGTGCTTATAATCCGAGCGTTCTCCCCGGGAGGGACGCGATGGCCGGCAACAAGAAGAAGGCGGAGCCGCGGTCGGGGCCTCTCATCGCGGCGGCGGTCACGGCCACGATGACGGGCGTCGCCCAGGCAGCGGAGCCCGCGCAGGTCGCCAGCAACGACGAGGTAGCGCAGCTCTGGGCGCAGGCGAGCGGCGCCGCGCCGCCCGCCGTCGTGCAGGCCGACGACGGCGGCACGCGCATCGAGTGGCGCGGCGGGGTCTCCTACGACGGCTACCGGAACACGGCCAGCGGCGGCTTCGTCAACACGCCGATGCGCGACGGCACCTTCAACACCGTGCAGCTGCAAAGCGACCTGCGCGTCATCGAGCCGACCAACGACGTCAACTGGTTCCAGTTCGGCATGACCGGCAGCGACGACCGCGCGGTGCTGTCCAACTCCACGCTGATCAACACGCTGCAGTTCGGCCGCACCGGCGAGGGCTACCGCGTCGCTGCCGGCGACGTGCCGGTCAACTTCTCGGTGATCGGCGCCAATTTCGGCCTGCGCGGCCTGCTCGGCGAGCGCTATTTCGGCCGCACGCTGGTGCAGGGCGGCGCCGGCGTCATCAGCCAGTCGTGGGAGGCGCTGGGGAAAAAGAACCGCCGCCTGCAATATACGCGCAACGCCTACACCGGCAAGGTGCAGCATCCCCTCACCGAGTCGCTCGGCGTGTACCTGACGATGCAGGGCTATTCCGACAGCGAGGGCTCCGTGAACCCCGGGGTCACCGCGCTGGCGCCGGCCGAGGGGCGGACCACGACCGGCGGGTTCACCTATCAGCAGGGCCAGGTCACCGTGACCGGCGAGGCGGGCATCAGCAACTGGAAGGAACAGGGCTTCCAGGACGAGGACGACAGCGCCTACATCGTCGATGCCGCCTGGCAGGGCGAGCAGCTGGGCGTGCGCATCGGGCACCACGACATCGGCGAGTACTACACCTCGCTGTCCGGCCTGGCCATGCCGGGCGTGCGGGAAACCTACGCCAACGCCAACTGGTTCGCGGCCAGCTGGGTTTCGTTCAACGGCGACGTGCGGCGCACCCGCAACGAGCGGGCGCAGCCGACGGCGGTCGCCGGCGTGCCGGTGCCCTTCACGGCGATCTCGGTCGAGACCGACAGCTGGACCGTCGGCGCCAACGTCGCGGTGCCCCAGCTCCAGGGCCTCAGCCTGCTGGCGAGCCATTCCCAGGCCGACGGCGAGAACAGCAACGGCGGCACCAACGAGAGCCGCAACAGCGGCGCGGCGGTGCAGTATGCGAGCGACGGCTGGTCGGCGGGCGTGTCGTACCAGCGTGGCGAGATCGAGAATTCGGCGACGCCGTTCTACAACGGCAACACCGACACCTGGAGCTACTCGCTCGGCAAGTTCTGGTCGGACACGGTTGCCGGCACCTGGTCGTTCGGCGGCAACGTGATCTACGGCGACCAGCGCCAGCAGCTCGACAGCGGGCTGGAGACGAAGAACCGCAACTGGACGGTGACCCTCACCGGCCAGCACGTGCGCTGGGGGCAGATTAACGCATCGTGGTACACGGGACGGGTGCGCGATCCGCTGACCGGCCAGGAATACGACCAGGACCAGTACCAGATCGACGCCGGCCGCGCCCTCAACGAGCGGGCCTCCGTGAAGCTCTACTACCGCGACACCACCAGCTTCCAGGGCAACGCGGCCATCGCCTACGAGGAGAAGCAAGTTGGGCTCCAGCTCATCATCGTTCAGCAGTAGCCGCGCGCGGCTGCTCCTGGCTGCCGCGCTGGCGGTCGCCGCGGCCGGCGCGGCCGCCCCGGCGGCCGGCGAGACGCCGCGCCCGCCGATGACGATGCAGGAGCTCGACGAGGCGCGCGCCGCGCTGGAAGCGATCGTGCGCGCGTACGAGGCCGGCGACAGCGAAAGAGTGGTGGCCCGGCTCGATCCGGCGATGGTGGGCTACCAGATCTTCGTCGACGGCATCCGGCGCGACGTCGCCGCCCTCAAGAACGTGCGCATCCAGCTGATCGACACCCAGGTCAGCGCCGGGCCCGACGTGGCGATCGTGAACAGCAGCTGGGAGAAGCGCTTCCTGGCGGTCAATACGTTCCAGCCGAGCGTCGTATCCGGACGCGGCGTGTTCTTCCTGCGCCGCGCCGACGGCGGCTGGCGGCTCTCGGCGGTCTCCGGCGACAACCCGTTCGGCGGCGGCAGCGGCACGCTCGCGCAACTCGAGCTGGCGCCGGCGACGCTGGCTGCGCCGCCCGGCGGCTGCTTCCATCCACGCTGCCCGCCGGTGCGGGTCGCGGTCGTGGATCCCGATCTTGCGGGGCAGGGCGCCGTGCAGGTGGAGGTGTCCACCAGCCAGGGCGATCGCGAGACGCTGGCGCTGGGCGCCCGGGGCGGCGGCCGCTTCGGCCTCGACGCGCTGCCGCTGTCCATTTCGCCGCGCTCGGCGCCGACGCCCGGCAACGGCGTGGTCGAGATCACCGCCGGCGCCGCGCCGGTGACCGTGACCGCGCGTTTCCTCGATCCCAATCCCGGCGGCGTGCGGCCCGCGAGCCTGCTGAGCCGCAACCTCGTCATCCAATGACCATGACCCTCCGTCGCCAAGCCCGTCTCCTCCTCGCCGCGGCGCTGCTGGGCGGCGCCGCCGGCGCCATCGCGCAGCCGCCGCCGTCCGACAATCCGCTGCCGCCGGGCGCCGAGATCCGGCCCTACGGCAAGCCGGCGGACGAGCAACCTGCCGGCGACGAACGCGTCCCCGGATTCGGCGAGCGGCAGAAGGCGCGCGACGCCTTCATCGAGTTCCTGCGCGCGTACGAAACCGGCAACCTGGTGCTGCTGCAGCAGCGGCTCGACCCCGCCATGGTCGGCTACCAGGTGTTTCTCGAGGGCGTGCGCCGCGACGCCAACGCGCTCAAGAACCTGCGCGTCAACCTCGTCGACACGCAGATCACGGCGAGCGCCGACCTGGCGGTGATCCAGACGTCGTGGGAGAAGCGCTTCCTCGAAGTGAACACGTTCCAGCCGGGGCTTTTCACCGGGCGCAGCACCATCCTCATGCACAAGGGCAAGGAGGGCTGGCGCGTCGCGGCGGTGGCCGGCGACAACCTGTTCTCCAGCGCGTCCGGCACGGCCGCCACGCTCACGCTGACGCCGAGCATCATCGTCCCGCCGCCGGGCGGCTGCGCGGTCGGCGCGTGCCCGCCGCTGCGCGTCGAGATCGTCGACCCGGATTTCGCCGGCCAGCCGACGATCCCCGCGGAGGTGGTGACGTCGCAGGGCGACCGCGAGCAGGTGACGCTCACGCAGATCGCGCCGGGCCGCTTCGCGCTCCCGAGCCTGCCGCTCGCGATCGGCCCCGGCCTGACGCCGGTCGCCAACAACGGCGTGGTCACCGTCAATTCGCTCGGCGGGACGACGACGCTCACGCTGCGGTTTCTCGACCCGAATCCCGGCGACGGCCGGCCGCCGAGCGTGCTCACGCGCTCGACGCAGGTGCAGGGCACGGCGCCGACGGTGGCCCAGCTCAACGTCACGCCGCTGCTGATCCCGATCGGCTCGATCGGCGCGACGCCGACCACGGTTCCGCTGCAGGTGCAGGTGGTCGATCCCGACCGCGCCGGCCAGCCGAGCGTCAACGTTCAGGCGGTCAGCGTCTCCGGGGATATCGAGACGCTGACCCTGCCGGCGACGACGCCGGGGGTGTTCCAGGTCAACGCGGTGATCATGCTGGCGACGACAGCCCCGCCGACGCCGGGCAACGGCGTCATCGAGGTGCCGACCAATCCGATCGGCAACACGCTGAACCTGCAGTTCACGGACAACAACCCGCCGGCGACCGTGACGCGCACGGTGGTGATTCAGTAGCGCCGGCGCACCGCCTCAGAGATCGAGGCGCGCGCCGTAGCCGGTCAGCTCCAGGTAGCCGCGGCCGAGCTCGCGCCCGCCGGGCGCCAGCGCCCGCACCGCGCCCTCCCAGTAGACCGTGCCGACGCTGCCGCGGGCGTCGTTCTCCTGGTCATCCATCAGCGGCGCCAGCGTCACGGTGAGATCGCCGGCGCGCACGGTCCACTCCACCGGATACGCGATGCCCGTGCGCGGGCTCGTCCAGCGGCGCCCCGGCGTGAACTCGATCTCGGCCGGCGTGAATGTGCGCGTGGCGCCGCCGGCCTCGCGCAGCGTCCCGCCCGCCCAGTATTCGTTGCCGTCGCGATCGCGCATGCGAAACGCCATCAGCGCGCCGCCGCCGGCGAGGTTGATGCCGATCCAGTCCCAGCCGACGGCGTTCTCGTCCATGATCTCGCTCGACCACTCGTGGTCGAACCAGGCCTCGCCGGTGACGGCGGCCTCGCGCCCGCGGCGCGCGACGCGGCCCGTGACCTGCAGGTGCGGCAGGCTGTAGTAGTAGCTGGCCGCGAGCGGGTCCGGGCCTTTCTGACTGAAGCCGTCGCGGCCGTTCAGCAGCGGCGGTTGCACGCGCGCGAACGTGAGGTCGAGGCGGAAGTCCCTGGTCGGGATCAACGCGCGGTAGCGCTCGCCGTCCTGCCGGAGCGACCAGTCGTCGATCCAGACCTGCGTCGAGCCCTCCCGCGCCTCGGCCAGCCCGAAGCCGGCGCGGGCGGCGCGCTCGTCGTGCAGCAGGCGGCCCACCGCGGGGTCCGACAGTCCGGCGTGCGCGAACAGCAGCTGCTCGAGCGCGAACGCGCTCGGGTTGCCGGCCTGCGCGGCGGAGCGGCTGCGAAAGAACGTCACCTGGAAACCGAGGTCACGCTCGCCATCGGCGAGCCAGCCGGTCACGTACCACCACTCGGTGCGGTAGCGCGGGTGGCTGCCCTCGTCGGCGGGGAAGCGGATCTCGCGCCCGCGCGGCAAGCGCGCGCAGCAGGTCGCGCCGTCTCACCAGTCCTCCTTCACGGCGCGCACCACGTCGTCGCCCATGGCGCGGCGCCCGCTCCACACCGACGTCAAAGCCGCGGCCGCGATCAGCGTGAGCGCGAGCGCCGCCAGCAGCGCCCACGGCACCGACAGGTCCAGGCTCCAGCGGAACGACTGCCGGTTGACGACGTGGATCAGCACCAGCGCGATGACGAAGCCCACGGCGAGGCCGGCGGCGACGCCCGCGGCGCCCATGGCGGCGCCCTCGAAGCCGAGCATGGCGCCGATCTGCCGCCGCGTCATGCCGAC
>DATIUV010000271.1:0-4082 GCA_035466595.1 Pelomicrobium sp. | reverse complement strand
GCGCTGGCCGTCGGGCAGGGCCAGTTCCTTGAGGTAGAGCACGAAGTCGTCGCCGGTGGCCGGATTCAGCACGTCGACGGTCCAGCTCATGGTGCCGTCGGTGCCGGTTTTGGGTTCGCGGCGCGCGAACAGCGCATCAATCACCGGCGTGGCCTCGGCGTCGCCGTTGAGCCCGCCGAGCTGCTCGCAGCGGTAGCGCACGATGCGGCCGAACCCCGCCACCAGGCTCGGCGCCCACGCCTCGTCGCCATCCGGCGGCATCGGCACCGTGAAGCCGTCGTCGCCGACGGTCTTGGAGAGCACGTCGAGTTTGGTGCGCAGCCAGACCTTGTCATCGGCGCGCATGTCCATCGACAGCGTCTTGGCGATGGCGCCCAGTCCCCGCGGCTGCTCGGTGCCGTTGACCCAGACCTCGAACGGCTTCACGCGCCCGTCGCGCCCCGGATGCTCGCCGACGAAAATGGCGAACTTGCCCAGCGGATGCTCGACCTCGTAGGTCCAGGCCATGTTGCCGCCGGCGAGCTTCGGCCGGCCCGGCCAGCGCAGGCTGGCGAGCGCCGGGGAGGGCGTCTTCTCCAGGACCAGCCGCTTGTCGGCCTCGGACAGCTGGATGTCCTGCGGCTCGGGCGTGCGCGGCTTCGTCTCCAGCACCGCGCCGAGGGTGTCGTTGGGGCGATAGGTCGTGATGCCCTTCAGCCCGGCGCGCCAGGCCTCGAAATAAAGATCCTTGAACGCCTCGAAGGCATAGTCGGCCGGAACGTTGACCGTCTTCGAGATGGCGGTGTCGACGTACGGCTGCACGGCCGCCGACATGCGCATGTGATCGAGCGCGTGCATCTCGAGCGCGGTGACGAAGTATTCCGGCAGCAGCGCATAACGCTTGCCATCTTCCTCCCAGACCTGGCCGGGCAGCAGTGCCCGCTCGGCGCTCCAGGGCAGCAGTTCGACGTTGTCGTCAAGACCGCGTTGGTGGCGGTACAGACGGTACGCGTGGTCCTCCACCGTGTACTGCTTGCGGCTGCCGTCGGGCATGCGCTTGTTGCGCAGGTAAGCCCAGGAGAACGGCGGCTCGATGCCGTTGCTGGCGTTGTCGGCGAAAGCGAGCGAGATCGTGCCGGTCGGCGCGATCGACAGCAGGTGGCTGTTGCGGATGCCGTGCTTGCGGATCTCGGCCTTGAGCTCGTCCGGCAGGCGCGACGCGCAGCTCTCGCCGTCAAGGTAGCCCTTGGCGTCGAACTTCGGAAACGCGCCTTTCTCGCGGGCCAGCTCGACCGAGGCCCGATAGGCGGCGAGCTGCATCTCGCGGGCGATCGACGCCGCCATTTCCCGCGCCGGCTCGGTGTCGTAGCGCAGGCCCAGCATGATCAGCGCGTCGCCGAGACCGGTGAAGCCGAGGCCGACCCGCCGCTTCTGGCGGCTCTCCTCGAGCTGCTGCGGCAGCGGCCAGTAGGTCGCCTCCAGCACGTTGTCGAGCATGCGGATGGCGATGCCGACAGTCTCGCGGAACGGCTCCAGCAGGAAGGCGGCGTGGTCGGTGAACGGGTGCGTGACGAAGCGGGTCAGGTTGATCGAACCGAGATCGCAGCAGCCGTAGGCCGGCAGCGGCTGCTCGCCGCAGGGATTGGTGGCGGCGATGCGCTCGCAGTACCAGAGATTGTTGTCGCGGTTGATGCGATCGACGAAGAGGACACCGGGCTCGGCATGATCATACGTGGACGCCATGATGCGGTCCCACAGGTCCCGCGCCTGCACCGTGCGGTAGACCCAGAGGCCGTCGGCGCGCCGACGCGCGCCCGCCGCGATGGCATCGGCGCTGGGCTCGGCCGCGTGCACCAGCTCGACATCGGCGTCGTCCGCCACCGCCTGCATGAACGCGTCGGTGACGGCGACGCTCATGTTGAAGTTGTTGAGCTTGCCCTTGGTGTACTTGGCCGCGATGAAATCCTCGACGTCGGGGTGGGTGCAGTCCAGCACTGCCATCTGCGCACCGCGGCGCGCGCCGGCCGACTCCACCGTCGCGCACATGGCGTCGAACACTTCCATGTAGCTGACCGGGCCCGACGCCGCGCTCTGGGTACCCCGTACCCGCGCGCCGCTCGGACGGATGAGCGAGAAGTTGTAGCCGACACCGCCGCCGCGGCGCATGGTTTCCGCGGCCTCGTTCAGCGCGACGAAGATGCCGGGCACGCCGTCGATGTAGCCGGAAATCGAGTCGGCCACCGGCTGGACGAAGCAGTTGATCAGCGTGGCCTGGATCTCGGTGCCGGCGGCGGAGTTGATGCGCCCGCCCGGGATGAAGCCGTTGGCCAGCGCCCGGTAGAACACCGGCGCCCAGCGGTCGGGGTCCGTCTCCACCGCCGCGAGTCCCCGCGCCACGCGCCAGCGCACCTCGTCCACCGTCGTCTCGGCGCCCTTGGCGTACTTCTCGAGCAGGACGTCGACCGAGCAGGCCTGGGGGGCGATCAGCTCGTCGATGATGCGGCCGGTCTCGGCGTGCTCGACGACGGGGATTTCGTTGGGCAGGTTCATGCTTCCTCGATCCTTTTTCGGTGCGGCGGTCGCTTGCCGGACTTCTGCGCGGACAAATGCCATGGCTCGTCGCCGGCATGTCGGGTCATTTTCCCACGATTGCCCGCCGGCGTGGCCGCGCTGCGCCGGCGCAATGGTGAGAGGTTACCGCGGAGCGCGCTTTAACTCTTTGACATGGAATAAAAAGCCGATTCATCGCGAACACCGGCGGAAGGTCGCCAATCGCACCGCGAGGCCGGCGAAATGTCCCGGCGAAAAAACTAACAAACTGAGAGATTTGATTTTTTCCACCCCGTTTCTAGAATGGCGTCGTGCCGCGACGCATGGCTTGGGGGGCGGCGGCACGTCCGTATCCAAACGTAATAGGCTCGGCGAATCAACGCGTGGCGCCACGGCGGCGGCAAGGGGCTTGCGTCGTCTCTTCCTTCCCGATGGATGTGGCCGCGGTTGACGGCGCGCTGGAGACTGGCGGGAGCCGATGACCGTGGTTGCGAAAGTCGCACTGCTCTACGCCAGCCTGAACGCCTTCGTCTATCTCGGCCTGTCCTGGCGCGTCGTGCGCCTGCGCCGGCGCTACAAGGTCGGCATCGGGTACAACGGCAAGCAGGATCTGAACCGCGCGATCCGCGTGCATGCCAACTTCGCCGAGTACGTGCCGCTGGCGCTGGTTCTGCTGTTCGGCCTCGAGCTGGCCGGCATCGGCAGCGGCGCGTTGCATGGCCTCGGGGCCATGCTCGTCCTTGGCCGCCTGCTGCACGCCTACAGCCTGTCGCGGGACGCCGGCCAGTCCCGGGGCCGCTCACTGGGTACCGGCCTGACCTGGCTCATGATCGGCGCGTCGGCCGCCCTCGGCGTCGCCGCAGCCGCCGGCGCGCTGCCCTAGCGCGGTGGCGCCACCTCGACGCTGGTCCGAATCCAG
The DNA here is from genome assembly GCA_035466595.1 of Pelomicrobium sp. Lineage (GTDB taxonomy): Bacteria > Pseudomonadota > Gammaproteobacteria > Burkholderiales > UBA6910 > DATIUV01. The sequence continues at coordinate 634 of DATIUV010000271.1, read as the reverse complement.
CGCCCCACGATCGCCTGCAGCGTCCCGTCCGCGCGCATCTCCCTGAGCGCGGCATTCAACTGGCGCCGGAGCGTGTCGTCTTCCTTGCGTACGGCCCACGCCAGATGTTCCTCGGTGAGTGGCGTGAACAGGCCCATCAGCCCCCGGCGCCGGCTCTCGGGGGCCGCGCTGAAATGCCAGACGGTGGGCGCGTCGTGGATGAAGTAGTCCACCTGTCCTGACTGCAGCGCGCGCACCCCTTCTTCGGTGTCCTGATAGCGGAAGATGATCGCGCGCAGCAGCTGCGACGAGGCGAACGCGTCGCCGGTCGTGCCGCCGACGACGCCGACCCGCGTGCCCGGGCTTTTGAGGGACTCCGGCTTGGCGAGGCGGGCGGCATCGGCTTCGCGGATCAACGCCATCTGCCCGACGCGCATGTAGGGATCGGTGAACGCGACGCGCCCGCTGCGCTCCGGCGTGATCGACATGCCCGCCATGATCACGTCGATCCGGCCGCTCTCCAGGGCCGGGATCAGCGCGTCCCAGTCCTGCTCAACCAGCTGGAAGCGGCGCCCCGTGCGCCGCTCCAGCTCGCGCGCCAGGTCCGGCTCGATGCCCGCGAGGACGCCGTTGCGGGTGAACGCCACCGGCGGGT
>DATIUV010000270.1:0-9392 GCA_035466595.1 Pelomicrobium sp. | reverse complement strand
GCGCCAGCCCTTGCGCGTGAACAGCTGGTAATAGCCGACACCCTCCTGGTCGCCGGCGTTGAAGTCGTCGTTGCGCGGCACGCCGAGCTGGTTGGCGCCGCGGATGATGGCCTCCATCAATTCGTGCTTCTCGTCGATGTCGGAGGACCACAGCGGCCCGTCCGCGCCGTGGTGCTCGCTGGCGCCGCGGCTGTTGTGCTCCGAGCGGATGAAATACGGCAGCACGTCGCGCCAGCCCCAGCCGCGGTTGCCGAGCTCGGCCCAGTGGTCGTAATCCTCGGGCTGACCCCGCACGTAAATGAGGCCGTTGATCGAACTGGAGCCGCCGAGCCCGCGCCCGCGCGGCCAGTAGATCCTGCGGTTGGCCATCCCCGGGTCGGGGTCGGTGTAGAAGCCCCAGTTGTAGACCGGGTGGAACATGGTCTTGCCGTAGCCGATCGGGATGTGGATCCAGATGTAGTTGTCTTTCGGCCCCGCCTCCAGCAGCAGCACCGAGTGCTTGCCGGACGCCGAAAGCCGATTCGCCAGCACGCAGCCGGCCGAGCCGGCGCCGACGACGATGTAATCGTACGTCGGGCCGCTCATGGCCGGTTTCGCGCCCGCTTGTCACTCACCGTAGATCACCCTGGGCAGCCAGAGCGCGATCTCCGGGAAGACGATGATCAGCAGCAGGCCGGTGAGCTGCAGGACCATGAACTGAAGCATGCCCTTGTAGATGTCCGAGAGCTGCCACTCCGGTATGACCCCCTTGAGGAAGTACGCCGATAGCGCCACCGGCGGGGATAGCCAAGCCGTCTGCAGGTTGACGGCCACCAGGATGCCGAACCAGGTCAGGTCGAATTCGAGCTTTTCCACCAGCGGCAGCAGGAATGGCACGACGATCAGCACGATCGGCACCCATTCCAGCGGCCAGCCCAGCAGGAAGATCAGCGCCATGATGATGAACAGGATCACGTAGCGGTTCAGCTCGAGATCCAGCAGCAGGTCGGTGAGCATCGTCGGCGTGCCGAGGCGGGCGAACACCGCGCCGAAGAAATTCGACGCCGCCACCAGGAACAAAATCAGCACCGAGATCTCGAGCGTCTTGATCAGCGCGTCCTTGAGCCGCGGGAAGGTCAGGCGCCCGTAGGCGGCGGTCAGGAGCAGCGAACCCACGGCACCGCAGGCGGCGCCCTCGGTCGGCGTCGCGAACCCGAACACGATGCTGCCCAGCGCCGCCAGTACCAGTGCGGCCGGCGGCACCAGCCCCTTGAAGAACTCGGCCCAGACGTGGGCCATGCTCTCGGCGCGCTCGTCTTCCGGCAACGGTGGTCCCAGCGACGGATTGAAAAAGCAGCGGATCATGGCGTAGCCGGTGAACAGCAGCGCGAGCATGATGCCGGGCAGGATCGCGGCGGCGAACAGATTGGTGACCGGCACCTCGAGCACCGGGCCCATCACCACCAGCATGATGCTCGGCGGGATCAGGATGCCGAGCGTGCCGCCGGCGGCGATCAGCCCCGACGAGAGCTGGACATCGTACTTGGAGCGGATCATCGAGCGCCCGGCCATGATGCCGAGGATCGTCACGGAGGCGCCGACGATGCCGGTCGCCGCGGCGAAGATCGTCGCGACGAACATGACCGCCAGGTAGAGTGCCCCGCGCACGCGCGAGAGCATTTTCTGCACCGCGTCGAACAGGCGCACCATCAGGTTCGCCTGTTCCATCATGATGCCCATGAAAACGAAAAGCGGCACCGCTGCCAGCGTCTGCTCCATCATGGTGGAGTAGAACTGCAGCGTGAGCAGGTAGAACACGAGGTCCCCGAAGCCCCAGTAGCCGAACGCGAGGCCGAGGAAGATGAGGGTGAAGGAGATCGGGAAGCCGATGAAGATGCCGAGCAGCATCCCCCCGACCATGATCAGGCCGATGATCTCGGGGCTCATTGCTCAGGCCACCTTCCGCGGGTCGCGGCGTAAACGCTCTTCAGGAACTCCGACACGCCCTGGATCAGCAGGAACAGCACGCCGACCGGGAGCGCCGACTTGATCGGGCCCAGAAACGGCATCCAGGCGGTGTCCATGCCGCGCTCCTCGCGGATCACGGCGGTGTAGGCCCACTCGGTCGCGACCCACAGGAACACGATCATCGCGGGAAAATAAAAGATCAGATAGAGCGCGGCGTCGACGCGTCCCTGCCACTTCACCGGCCAGTCGCGGTAGAGAAAATCCGAGCGGATGTGGACGCCCTTCGACAGCGCGTAGCCGGCGCCGAGGATGAACAATGCGCCGTAGAGCATCCGGCTCAGGTCGTAGGCCCAGATCGTCGGCGCGGTGAAGGCGTAGCGGACGACGATCTCGTAGACCATCGCCAGCATCAGCGGCAGCGCGAGCCAGCGTACCGTCCGGCCGATCCAAAGGCTGAGCGTGTCGATGCCGACAATGGTTTTCGCCATCCACGACGGCATGTCGGCCGGCATGCCGCCGAGCGCGTCGCCGCGGCGGCCGGCGATCATCTCGTCGCCGTAGTGCTGCTCGTCCTGGGCGTTGGACATTGGCCTCCCCGTGCCGCCGGTCGGCGGCCACTCCCAGTTTCGGTATCTTGCGGAAACTCGGGCGTCAGAACGGGGCAGGCATTGCCTGCCCCGGACCGGCCGTCATCCCTGCGGGGCTACTTCTTCTGCAGCTGCTTGGCGAACGCCTGACCCAGTTGCGCGTTGGAGCTCTGCGCGCCGGCCCAGAACGGCACCGCCGTCTCGGCGAACTCGCGCTGCGACTCCCACACCTTCTTGAAGAAGGCGTTCTCGGCGGCGTTCTTCTCCAGGGTCTTGCGCGCGGCGTTCATGTATTCCTTGAAGTAGTCCGGCGGGGTGTCGTGCAGCTGCACGCCGTGCTTCTCGGTCAGCTCCTTGAGCGCCTTGCCGTTCTCCAGGATGCGGTAGCTGAGCGACTTCATCAGCGACGCGTTGGCCGCCACCTCGATCGCCTTCTGCTGGCGCGGCGAAAGCTTTTTCCACACGTCCCCGTTGATGTACAGGTCCGCGTTCACCACCACCTGGTGCAGGCCCTGCAGATAGTAGTGCTTGAGCACTTTCTGGAAGCCGAACGTGAGGTCCGGCTTCGGGCAGCACCACTCGGCGGCGTCGATCACGCCTTTCTCCAGCGCCGGCAGGATGTCGCCGCCGCCCATGGACACGGCGGCGACGCCGATATCCTTGTAGGTCTGGCCCGGGATGCCCGGCGGCGTGCGAAAGCGGTACTTGCGGAAGTCGTCCATGCTGTTGATCGGCTGCTTGAACCAGCCCAGCGCCTCGGGGCCCACCGGCTGCAGCATGAAGCCCTTGACGTTGACCTTCATCTCCTTCCAAAGCTGGTCGTAGAGCTGCTGGCCGCCGCCGTACAGGAACCAGGACATGAACGCGATGTTGTCGATTCCCAAACCGGAGCCGGCCACGGGCGAGCCGAACAGCATCGCCGCCGGATGCTTTCCGGACCAGTAGTGCGTCCAGGCGAAACCGCCCTCGATCAGTCCCTTGTCCACCGCGTCGAGCGTGTCGGCCACGGCGACGATGGAGCCGGCCGGCAGCACCTCGAACTGGACCGTGCCCTCGGTCAGGTCGGACACGTCCTTGGCGAAGTCCTGCAGCATGGTCACTTCGTCCGCCTTGCTCGGAATCACCGACTGGATGCGGATCTTCACCGTCTTGTCCTTCGCCGCCGCGTCCTGCGGCACGAACGCCGCGCCGAGCGCCAGCGCCGCGACGCCGCTCACCATCCATCGAAATGCTGACATTGCCGTCTCCTCTTTTGATGAATTGCCCCACGCCCCAGCGGAGCGCGGTTGCCGAATGGGACGGGACGGCGCTGCCCTGCCGGCTCAACCGGCGCCGTCCCGCAGGTGGGAATACCGCAATGCGGTTCCGGCGTCGTGTCGCTTCTGGTGGCGTCAGCGTGCAGGAATGAAAGCGGGTCCACGAAACCTATTGGTCCCCGCAGAATGGGTCAAGTTGCATTGCAACATTCCCGAATGACGAAAGCGGGTGACAGGAATCGCTTCGCGATGACGAGGTTCCGCGCGCCGCCGGAGCGCGAGAAAAACAGGCAGCGAACCGGTTAGGATGCCGGCATGGCCTGCAAAAACGACAACAATGGCCGCGCCCCGAAGCTGCTGCCGCGCGGCGTCAGCGCGCGTCGCCGCCCCCGCGGCATCAGCCCGCGCGGTTGGAGCCGCGCATGATCGACGCCAGCGCGCTGACGCCATTCACGTTCGCCTTTGCACTGTTCGTCATGGCGCTGGCCGGGTTCGTCCACGGCGCGCTGGGGCTCGGCTTTCCGCTCGTCGCGACACCGCTGCTCGCCCTCGTCACCGATGTGAAAACGGCGATCGTCTTTACCTTGCTGCCGACGCTCGCCTCCACCGTCATCTCGGTCGTGCGCGGCGGCGTTGCCGCCCAGGTTCTGCGCGAGTACTGGACGCTGCCGCTTTACGCGATCACCGGCAGCTATCTCGGCGCCCGGCTGCTGATCGTCGCCGATCCGGCGCCGTTCCTGCTGCTGCTGGCGCTGGTCATCCTGGCCTTTCTCAACCTGAAGCGACTTCAGGGCGTGGCGAGCCGCTGGGTCTCCGGCAGGCCGCGCACCGCCCGCGCCACGTTCGGCCTCACCGCCGGATTCTTCGAAAGCACGGCCAACGTCGCCGCACCGCCGCTGCTGATCTATTTTCTTTCGACCAGCATCACGCCCGGCGCGATGGTGCAGGCACTGAACCTGTGCTTCCTGGCGGGCAAATCGACGCAGGGGCTGACCCTGGCGATCGCCGGCGGCATTCCCGGTCGGGTCTGGTTCTCCACGCTGCCGTTCGTCGTCGCCGGGGTGCTGGGGCTTATCGCCGGCATGCGCGTGCGCGAGCGCATTCCGGCGGAAACCTACCGCACGTGGCTGCGAAGATGCCTGTGGGTGATGGCGGCGCTGCTGGTCGGGCAGTTCGCCTGGCGCGTTGGCGCGGGCTGATGTCCTGCCAGTACGCCAGCGCGCCGCGGAAGAGCGCATAGCAATGGCAGCATGCCATCGCTTCCTCGCCGATTTCCCGTCGCCGGTTTACGCGCTGCCGGCGCTGCAGTCGTTGGCGGCGGCCAAAGAAAAAGGCCGGCAGGGCCGGCCTTTTCTCGTCGCAACGGAAAAACGCCCGGGTCAGGCGGCCTTGGCGCTCGCCAGCAGCTTCTGCAGCTCGCCGCTCTTGTACATCTCGGTCATGATGTCCGAGCCGCCGACGAACTCGCCGTTCACGTAGAGCTGCGGGATCGTCGGCCAGCTGGCGTATTCCTTGATGCCCTGGCGGATGTCCGCGTCCTCCAGCACGTTCACGGTAAACGGGCTCTCGACGCCGCAGGCGCGCAGGATGCCGACCGCGTTGGCGGAAAAGCCGCACTGGGGAAACTGCGGCGTGCCCTTCATGTAGAGCACCACCTTGTGGCCGCTCACCTGCTGCTTGATCGTGTCCTGAACGCTCATGAATGCTCCTCTGCTCGTAGTTCCCTATACCCGACAAATTTGCTCGACATTATAGTGGCCTTCGCCCCCACGCTCAACCGGACAACCGCCGACCGCCGCTGACGCGATCCCGCCCCGCCAGGTCCGGCACCGTGAAGATGGTCCCGAATCGCGCGGTTTCAAGCAGTTGTCTGGAAACTTCGCCCTGATCGAAGCCGTGCTCGAACAACAGCCAGCCGCCGGGCTTCAGCGCCGCCCGCGCCCCCGCCACCAGCGTCCGGACGGCGTCGAGACCGTCCGCGCCCGCAGCCAGCGCCGCCCGGGGCTCGAACCGCAGATCGCCCGCGGCCAGGTGGGGATCGTCCGCGCGCACGTACGGCGGATTCGACACGACGAGATCGACGCTCGCGGGGCCGACCGCCGCGAGCCAGTCCCCGCGCAGCCACCCGACGTTGGAGACCCGCAGGCGCCGCGCGTTCCCGTGTGCCACGGCGAGTGCCGCCGCCGAAGCATCCACGCCCGCGACGAAGCATGCCGGCCGCGCCGTCGCCACGGCCAGCGCCACCGCGCCGCTGCCGGTGCCCGCATCGACGATGCGCGGTTCGCCGCCGCGCGGGATGCGCGCCAGCGCTTCGTCCACCAACTGCTCGGTCTCCGGCCGCGGAATCAGCGTCGCCGGCGACACGACCAGTTCGAGACCGTAGAACTCGCGCGTTCCGGTGAGATAGGCGACGGGCTCGCCGGCGGCGCGGCGCTCAACCAACGCCGCGAATTGCGCCTGCGCCGACATCGCCAGCGGATCGCGACCGGCCGCCACCAGCCGCGCCGGGGCACAGCACAGCGCGTGGGCCAGGAGGACGCGGGCTTCGAGAAACGCAGTGTCGAAATCGAATCCAAGCGCGGCGCCGATGCGCGCCGCCGCCGCGCGCAGCGCTTCGTCCACCGTCGGCGTCAAGCCGACGCCTCGGCCGCCAGCGACTGCAGCAGTTCCGCCTGGTGCTCCGCTGACAGCGCGTCCAGCACCTCGTCGAGATCGCCGTCCATGATCTGCTGGATCTTGTACAGCGTCAGATTGATGCGGTGGTCGGTCACGCGCCCCTGGGGAAAGTTGTAGGTGCGGATGCGCTCGGAGCGGTCGCCGCTGCCCACCAGGAGCTTGCGCGTCGCCGCCTCCTTGCTCTGCTGCTCGCGCAGCTGCTGATCCTTGATGCGCGCCGCCAGCACGGCCAGCGCCTGCGCCTTGTTCTTGTGCTGCGAGCGGTCGTCCTGGCACTCCACGACGATGCCGGTCGGCAAATGAGTGACGCGCACCGCGGAGTCGATTTTGTTGACGTGCTGGCCGCCGGCACCCGACGCGCGGAAGGTGTCGATGCGCAGCTCGGCCGGATTCAGCACCACGTCCTCGACTTCATCGGCCTCTGGCATGATCGCCACGGTCGCCGCGGAGGTGTGGATGCGGCCCTGCGCCTCGGTGGCCGGCACCCGCTGCACGCGGTGGCCGCCGGACTCGAACTTGAGCCGCGAGTAAACGCCGCGGCCGATGATCTTCGCGATCACCTCCTTGTAGCCGCCCACCTCGCCGGGACTCGCCGACACCAGCTCCACCCGCCAGCCCGTGCGCTCGGCGTAGCGCGAGTACATGCGGAACAGGTCGCCGGCAAACAGGGCCGACTCGTCGCCTCCGGTGCCCGCGCGGACCTCGAGGTACACGTTGCGCTCGTCGTTCGGATCCTTCGGCAGCAGCTCCTTCTGCAGCTCGCGCTCGATGCCCTCGAGGCGCTCCTTGCCGTCGCGCAGCTCGTCCTGCGCCAGCTCCTTCAGCTCGGGGTCGTCGGCCATCTCCAGCGCCGCCTGCAGATCGCGCTGCGTCTGGCAGTAGCGTTCATACAGCGCCACCAGCGGTTGCACCTCGGCGTGCTCGCGCGTGAGCTTGCGGTACTGGTCCAGGTCCGCCGTCACGCCTTCCGCGGAGAGCACGCGGTCGAGCTCGCCGAGCCGAGCCTTGAGTCGCTCGAGCTTGTCGACCAGGGAGGATTTCACTGCTGGTTGTGGATCTGGTAGAGCCGGTTGATGAGGTCGGCCAAGTGGTCCTTGTCCTGCCCCGCCACGTGAGAAAGGGCGTGGCTCGGCGCGTGCAGCAGCTTGTTGGTAAGGCCGCGCGACAGCGCCTCGATCACCTGCGCCGGATCCTCGCCCCGGGCCAGTGCCTTCAGCGCACGCTCCACCTCGTGGCGCCGGTTGCGCTCGGCCTGGTCGCGCAGCGCGCGGATGGTGGGCACCATCTCGCGCGACTCCATCCACTGCATGAAGCCGGTGACGTTGGTGTCGATGATGGCCTCGGCCTGGGCCACCGCGCCCTGGCGCGTATCGAGCCCGTCGCGCACGACTTCCGCCAGGTCGTCGACCGTGTAGAGGAACACGTCGTCGAGCTCGCCGACCTCCGGCTCCACGTCGCGCGGCACGGCCAGGTCCACCATGAAGATCGGCCGGCGCTTGCGCTGCCTGACCGCCCGCTCCACGAGGCCCTTGCCGAGCAGCGGCAGCGGGCTCGCCGTGCAGGTGATGACGATGTCGTGCAGCGCCAGTTCGTCGGTGAGGTCGTTCAGCGTGATCGCGCGGCCGTTCAGCCGCGTCGCCAGCACCTCCGCGCGCTCGACGGTGCGGTTCGCGACCGTCACGCGGCGCGGCCTCTGGGCCGCAAAGTGCGCCGCGCAGAGGTCGATCATCTCGCCTGCGCCGATGAACAGTACCGCCTGGTCGGCGACGGTCGGGAAAATACGCAGCGCGAGTCGCACCGACGCCGCGGCCATCGACACCGAGTTGGCGCCGATGTCGGTGCTCGAGCGCACCTCCTTGGCGACGCGAAAAGTACGCTGAAAAAGCTTGTGCAGCAGCACGCCCAGCGTACCGGCGTGCTCCGCCGAACGCACCGCCTGCTTGAGCTGGCCGAGGATCTGCGGCTCGCCCAGCACCATCGAATCCAGCCCGCTCGCGACCCGGAACGCGTGCTTCACCGCCTTCTCGCGCGGCAGCTGGTAGATGTAGGGCTCGATCTCCGAGTTCGAAAGCTTGCGATAGTCCGCCAGCCACGCCACCGTGGCACGCGGATCGTCGGCGTTGCAGTAGATCTCGGTGCGGTTGCAGGTGGAAACGATCGCGGCTTCACGCGCGGCGTGGTGATCCACCAGGTCGCGCAGCACGTCTTCCATTCCCTCGGCGGGGAATGAAACCTTTTCGCGCACCTCGAGGGGCGCGGTGGTGTGGTTGACGCCGACGGCGTAGAGCTGCATGGGGCCGACCGTACGACGGCGGCGCCGGGGCGCCCCGTCCAGCAGAAAAAAGTCGTTGATTATAGTACGGTAACCCGCTGTCCGGCACCAGCGGGCCGCGGTCCTTCACGAGGCGTCCGGAAACATCACCCGCACGCGCAGCCCAACGCCGCCGGCCCCGTCCTCGAGCGCCAGCCGGGCGCCATGCAGCTCGGCAATGCGCCGCGCGATGGACAGGCCGAGCCCGCTGCCTTCCTCGCCGCTGCCAAGCACGCGATAGAAGCGCTCCTGTACGCGCTCCCGCTCGGCAGCCGGGATGCCCGGCCCGCTGTCCTCGACCTCCAGGACGGGACTGGCCGCGCCGCTGACCCGCACCCGGACGCGCCCGCCGGGCTGGGTGTAGCGCACCGCGTTGTCCACCAGGTTGCGCGCGAGTGCAGCCAGCAGGGCCGGATCGCCGGTCACGGACGCCGCACCCGGCGCCTCGACCGCAATATCGATCGACTTCGCGACGGCCTCCCCGGCCAGGTGGCCGACTGCCTCCCTCGCCACCGCGCCCAGGTCCGCACGTCCCGTCGGCGGCGCCGCACCCTCTGGCTCGAGACGTGCCAGCACCAGCAGCTGCTCCGCGAGGTGCGCCGCTCGGTCGGCGCC
>DATIUV010000269.1:0-4742 GCA_035466595.1 Pelomicrobium sp. | reverse complement strand
TGGCGCCGCGCGAGGAGCCGACGCCGGCTCCGGCGCCGGAGGCGCGCCCCGAACCGCCGCCCGCCGTGGCGGCCCCTGCACCGGCGCCGGAGGTCCGCAAGCGCGGCAAGCCACGGGCGATGCCCGTGCGGCGCTTCGACGTCGCGACCGACTGCAGGTTCGCCGATCCCAATGGCTACGGCGCATCGATGCGCCTGAAGGTGGCGCAGTCGACCGTTCAGGTGTTCGAGGCACGGGTGGAGGTGCCCAAGCGCGGCAGCTGCGAGTTCGTGCTGAAGGACTTCGTCCAGACCGCGAGCCTGCCCAGCGTGCGCCTCTCGGCGCCGGGCTCGCGCTGCGCCGTGCACATCTGGGAGCAGGAGGACTCGGTGACCGTGGCGTTCACCGACTGCGCGGAGCGCTGCCGGCCCCAGAGCGCGTTCGACTACGTCTGGCCGATCATGACCAATCGGGTCAAGGGCGGCTGCAGCTGAGGCAGGCCGACGACGGCAACTCGATGGAACACGAGCGATGAGCAGATCGAACTGGGAGGTGGTGATCGGGCTGGAGGTCCACGCCCAGCTTTCCACCGAGTCGAAGATCTTCTCCGGCGCGGCGACGGCGTTCGGCGCCGCGCCGAACACGCAGGCCTGCGCGGTCGACATCGCGCTGCCGGGCGTGCTGCCGGTGCTCAACCGCGGCGCGGTCGAGAAGGCGATCAAGTTCGGCCTCGCGATCGGCGCCACCATCAACCGGCGCTCGGTGTTCGCGCGCAAGAATTACTTCTATCCCGATCTGCCCAAGGGCTACCAGATCAGCCAGTACGAGCTGCCGATCGTCGTCGGCGGCGAGGTCTCGATCCCCCTCGGCAACGGCGAGAAGACCGTGCGCCTGACCCGCGCCCACCTCGAGGAGGACGCCGGCAAGTCGCTGCACGAGGATTTCCACGGCATGACCGGCATCGACCTCAATCGCGCCGGCACGCCGCTGCTGGAGATCGTCTCCGAGCCCGATCTGCGCAGCAAGGAGGAGGCGGTGGCCTACGCCAAGGCGCTGCACTCGCTGGTGCGCTATCTGGACATCTGCGACGGCAACATGCAGGAGGGCAGCTTCCGCTGCGACGCCAACGTGTCGGTGCGGCCCGCGGGCAGCGAGAAGTTCGGCACCCGCTGCGAGATCAAGAACCTCAACTCGTTCCGCTTCCTCGAGAAAGCGATCGAGTACGAGGTGGAGCGGCAGATCGAGCTGATCGAGGATGGCGGCAAGGTGGTGCAGGAGACGCGGCTGTTCGACCCCGACAAGGGCGAGACGCGCTCGATGCGCTCCAAGGAAGAGGCCCACGACTACCGCTACTTCCCCGACCCCGACCTGCTGCCGCTGGAGGTTAGCGAAGCCTGGCTCGATGAGGTGCGCGCGACGCTGCCGGAGCTGCCGCGCGCCAAGCGCGAGCGCTACATGCGCGACTACGGCCTGCCGGCGTATGACGCCGCGGTGCTGACCTCGAGCCGCGAGATCGCCGCCTACTACGAGGAAGCGGTGGCGCTGGTGCCGGCCGCGCCCAAGCTGTGCGCCAATTGGGTGATGGGGGACCTCGCCGGCTGGCTCAACCGGCAGGGGCTCGACATCGACCGGAGCCCGATAACGCCGGCGCAGCTCGCGGGCCTCATCAAACGCATCGCCGACGGCACCATCTCGGGCAAGATCGCCAAGGACGTGTTCGAGGCGATGGGCGCCGGCGAGGGCGACGCCGACGCCATCATCGACGCCAAAGGGCTCAGGCAGATCTCGGACTCCGGGGCGCTGGAGGCGATCGTCGACCAGATCATCGCCGCCAACCCGCAGCAGGTGGCGGACTACCGCGGCGGCAAGGACAAGCTGATGGCGTTCTTCGTCGGGCAGGCCATGAAGGCGAGCAAGGGCAAGGCCAACCCGGCGCAGTTGAACGAAATCCTCAGGCGCAAGCTGGCCGGCTGACCCCGGCGGGGGCAGTCGGCCCGAAGCGGCCGTTGTTCGCGTTCAGTTGGAAGCCCGCGGGCTGTTGAGCTCGCGGAAGCGCGCCTTGTCCGCCTCGAAGCGGGCGCCGATCGCCTTCTGCTCGTCCAGCTTGGCGGCGATGTCTTTCTGCAGGCCTTTCACGTCGCGGTCGGCGTCCGCCAGCTCTTCCTGCAGCCACGCCGGGGCCGGTTTGCCGCGCCCGGCGAACTCGTCCGCCTGGGACTTGAACCTGGCGTATTTGTCCTGCGCGTTCTTCTCCCGCGCCCGCAGGCTGCCCAGTGCCAGCTCGGTCTGCTGCAGGTTGCGATCCCGCGCCAGGTCGATCTCCTTCTCGTTGGCGTAGGTGGCGATCAGCGCCCGGTCGCGCCGCTGCTGCTCGATCTCTTCCTTGGTGGGCTCGGCCTTCGGCTGCGCGACCGGCTTCTTGGCGTTCTTGTCCTTCTTGTCGGTCGGGATCTCGCCGGCTTCGTACTCCTTGACCACGATGCCGCGCTTCATCTCGCGGGCGCCGCTCTGGACGCAGTCGGGCGTCAGCTTGTCCGTGTAATAGACCTTGCCGTTGGCGTCGACGCACTTGTAGAGCTTCGCCTGCGCCGGCGCGCTCACGAGCAGCGCCGCCAGCGCGGCAGCCAGGGCAAGCCCGCTGCGATGCCGCATCGCGGCAGTATCTGACCCGTTGCGTCGTCCGTTCGTAAATTTCCCGTCTTTCATGGTGCTACCCCCAGTCTGTCAGGAGCGCGCCGGGGCCGTTGTTTTGACGTCCGTTACCCCGTATTGCGCGCGGTACTCCCGGATCTTTTGCAAAGGCTGTGCCAGGGATTCGCGCGTCGCCAGCAGGGCGACGACGTCGTCCAGCGTGGCGATGCTGATGACCGGCATGCCGTAGCGGCTCTGCACCTCCTGGGTCGCCGATTGGTCGCCGCTGCCGCGCTCCATCCGGTCCAGCGCGATCACCACGCCGGCGGCGGTGCCGCCCGCCGCGCCGATGATGTCGACGGACTCGCGCACGGAGGTGCCGGCTGAGATCACGTCGTCGACGATCAGCACGCGTCCGGCGATGGGCGCGCCCACCGTCGTGCCGCCCTCGCCGTGCTCCTTCGGCTCCTTGCGGTTGAATGCGAACGGCACGTTGCGGCCGGCCTCCGCCAGCGCCATCGCCGTGGCCGCCGCCAGCGGGATGCCCTTGTATGCCGGCCCGAACAGCATGTCGAAGCGGGCGTCCGCCGCGAGAATGGCTTTCGCGTAGAATTGCGCCAACCGGCGCAGCGACGCGCCGTCATTGAACAGCCCGGCGTTGAAGAAATACGGCGACAGGCGGCCGGCCTTGGTCTTGAACTCGCCGAAGCGCAGCACCCCCTGGCGGATGGCGAAGTCGACGAACTCGGTGCGGAAATCGGTCATGGCTGCGATGCGTGCGCGGTGCGAAGGGCGCGGTAGCCGGGCGCCTGAGCGCGACTGTAATGGCCTTGGAGCGAATTAGCCAGTGCTGCGCATCGTCACGCTGAACCTGAACGGCATCCGCTCGGCCACCGCCAAAGGCTTTCTCGAGTGGCTGAAGCGCCAGCGCGCCGACGTCGTCTGCGTGCAGGAACTGAAGGCGCTCGACGGCGACCTGACGCCGGCGATGCGCAAGGTGGGCGGCCTCGCCGGCCATTTCCATTTCTCCCAGCGCCGCGGCTACAGCGGCGTCGGTCTTTACTGCCGCCGCGAGCCGGACCGCGTCGTCGAGGGCATCGGCATGCCCGACATCGACGCCGAAGGGCGTTACCTGCAGGCGGATTTCGGCCCGCTCTCGGTGGTGTCGCTGTACGTGCCGTCTGGCTCCAGCGGACCGGAGCGGCAGGCGGCCAAGTTCAGCTTCATGGAGCGCTTCTATCCTCACCTGCGCAAGCTCGCGAAGAGCGGCCGGGAAGTCGTGCTGTGCGGGGACGTCAACATCGCCCACCGTGAGGTCGACCTCAGGAACTGGCGCTCGAACCAGAAGAATTCCGGCTTCCTGCCGGAAGAGCGGGCGTGGCTCACGAAGGTGTTCGAGCGGCTGCAGTTCGTCGACGTGCACCGGGCGCTCTGCCCGAATGCCACCGGCGAGGCCTATACGTGGTGGTCGAACCGCGGCCAGGCGTGGGCCAAGAACGTCGGCTGGCGCATCGACTACCAGATCGCGACGCCGGGTATCGCCGCGGCGGCCAAGAAGGCGGCGGTGTACAAGACGCAGCGCTTCTCGGACCACGCGCCGCTCACCATCGATTACGACGTGAGCTTCGCCCAGCGTCCGGTGGCCGAAGCGGCGCCGGCGCGGCCCGGAGCACGCGGCTCTTGAGCGCACCGCCGCGCCGCTGGGCCGAGGCGTTTCGCGTCTACCTCGAGCCGCGCGTCGCGCGGATGCTGTTCCTCGGCTTCTCGGCCGGCCTGCCGCTGCTGCTGGTGGTGGGCACGCTGGCGTTCTGGCTGCGCGAGGCCGGTATCGACCGCAGCACCATCGGATTCCTGAGCTGGGTGGGCCTGGTCTACGCGCTCAAGTGGGCGTGGGCGCCGTTGGTGGACCGCCTGCGCCTGCCGCTGCTCACGCGTTTGCTCGGTCGCCGCCGCGGCTGGCTGCTGCTCTCCCAGCTCGTGATCGCCGCGGCGCTCGCCGGCATGGCGCTCACCGACCCCGTGACCGATCTCGACCGCCTAGTCGCGCTGGCGGTGCTGGCCGCGTTCGCCTCCGCGACGCAGGACATCGCGCTGGACGCGTTCCGCATCGAGTCGGCCGCGGTGGAGTTCCA
>DATIUV010000268.1:0-7337 GCA_035466595.1 Pelomicrobium sp. | reverse complement strand
CCCGACGGCATCGCGCGCTTCCTCGCTCGCAACCCGGACCTGAGCCTGGTGGCGCACGAGGACGGCCGGCTGGTCGGCTTCGTGTTCTGCGGCAACGACGGTCGCCGCGGCTACCTGCACCACCTCGTGGTGGCGCCGTCGCATCGCGGCCGCGGCATCGGCCGCGCGCTGGTCGAGCGCTGCATCGCGGCGCTGGCGGCGCAGGGCATCGTCAAGGTGCATGCCGACGTGCTGCAGGAGAACGACGACGCGCTGCGCTTCTGGCGGCGCGTCGGCTTCGGCCGCCGCGACGACATCACGCGTTTTTCCTACGTGCCGCAGAGCCGGCCGGACGCCTGATGCGCGCAGGTCCCGGCGAAGCGGCCGCGCCGGCGACGACGGCGCAGTTCAGCGTGCGCGATGCCGCGGACCTGCGGCGCGCGGTGGCGCTGCTCGAGTGCCCCGGTCTCGCCATCCGCCTGGCCGATCTCCTCGGCAAGCCGCGGGAGGCCGGCATGCGGCGGCTGCCCGCGGGCTGGCAGGCGCGGGCTGCGCAGGCGAGCCGCGTCGCGCTGGAGAAGGCGCTCGACCTCGCGCTGAAGAGCCTCAAGCCCGGCAGCCGCGCGTCGCGCGACGGACTGCAGCGGCTGCTGGCGGCAGGCAGCGGCGCCGCCGGCGGTGCGCTGGGACTGCCGGCGCTGGCGGTGGAACTGCCACTGTCCACGGCGCTGATCCTGCGCTCGATCGCCGAGATCGCGGCGGCGGAAGGTCACGACCTGACGGAAACCGAAGTGCGTTTGCAGTGCCTAACGGTTTTTGCGCTCGGTGGGCGCGCCAGGGGCGACGATGCGGCGGAAACCGGCTATTGGGCGATGCGGGCGACGCTGGCGTCGGCCGTGACCGATGCCGCGCGCCATCTGGCGGTGCGGCGCGTCGCCGACGCGCGCGCGGCGCCGCCGATTGCGCGGCTGCTGCTGAAGATCGCACAGCGCTTCCAGGTGCCGGTGGCGCAGCAGTTTGCGGCGAAGGCGGTGCCGGTGGTGGGGGCGGTGGCCGGCGCGGGGATCAATCTCATGTTCATGCAGCACTTTCAGGACATGGCGCGGGGGCACTTCATCCTGCGGCGGCTCGAGGCGAGCCACGGCGAGGCGGCGGTGCGCGCCGCCTATCTCGCGGCCGCGCGCGGGCGCAGGAGGCGATAACAGCGCATGCAGCGACCCAAGCCGCACCCGGTGGGGCCGGGCCAGGAATCGGTATGGGACTACCCGCGGCCGCCGCGCCTGGAGCGCGTGGAGCGGCGCGTGCGCGTCGTGTTCAACGGTTTGACGATCGCCGAGACGACCAGCGCCTGGCGCGTGCTGGAGACGAGCTCGCCGCCGACCTACTACATCCCGCCCGAGGACGTGGAGCCCGCATCCCTCGAGCCGGCGGCGGGGCAGTCGCTCTGCGAGTGGAAGGGCGTCGCACGCTATTTCGACGTCGTGGTCGGCGGCCGTCGCGCCGAACGGGCGGCATGGGCGTACCCGGAGCCGACGCCGGCGTTCCGCGACATCGCCGGCCACGTCGCGTTCTACGCCGGACCGATGGACGCCTGCTACGTCGGCGACGAGAAAGTGCGACCGCAGCCGGGCCGCTTCTACGGCGGCTGGATCACGGGCGAGGTCGTCGGCCCGTTCAAGGGCGAGCCTGGCACCGAGAGCTGGTGACGGCACGCAGGAAAGCCGAAAGGAGGATTTCATGAAGCGGGATTCCGCAGCAGCAGTGGAGCGCGTCGAGCTCACCCGGCGCTACGCCGCGGTGCGCGCGCAGACCGAGGCGCTGTGCCGGCCGCTGGCCGTGGACGACTACCAGGTCCAGAGCGTGCTCGAGGCGAGCCCGCCGAAGTGGCACATCGCCCACGTCACCTGGTTTTTCGAGACGTTCCTGCTGCGGCCGTTCGCGCCGGGCTATCGCGTCTTCCATTCCCGGTTCGAGCACCTGTTCAACTCCTATTACGAGACGGTGGGCACGTTCCATCCGCGCGGCGAGCGCGGCGTGCTGTCGCGGCCGACGGTGGAGGAGGTCTACGCCTACCGCGCGCACGTCGACGCGGCGATGGCGGCGCTCCTGGAAGGCGTCGGCGACGGGCAATGGGACGAGGTGGCGGCGCGCGTCACGCTCGGCCTGCACCACGAGCAGCAGCACCAGGAGCTGCTGCTCATGGACGTGAAGCGCAACTTCTTCGCCAGTCCGCTGCGGCCAGCCTATGCCGACGCGCTGCCGGCCGGCGGAGCCGCGCCGGCGCTGACCTGGCTGGAGCAGGCCGGCGGCACGGTGGAGATCGGCCACGCCGGCGCCGGCTTCGCCTACGACAACGAGACGCCGCGGCACCCGCAGATTCTGCCGCCGCACCGGCTGGCGTCGCGGCTCGTCACCAACGGCGAGTATCTCGAGTTCGTCGAGGGGGGCGGCTATGGCGAGGCGCGCCACTGGCTCGCCGACGGCTGGGCCAAGGTCCGCGAGGCCGGGTGGCAGGCGCCGCTGTACTGGGAGAAGAGCGACGGGCGCTGGTGGGAGATGACGCTCGGCGGGATGCAGCCGCTCGACGAGGCGGCGCCGGTGTGCCACGTCAGCTACTACGAGGCGGAGGCCTACGCGCGCTGGGCGGATGCGCGGCTGCCGGTCGAGGCCGAGCTGGAGGCGCAGCTGGCGGCGCGGCCGCGCGAGGGCAACTTCGTCGAGTCCGGCCGCCTGCACCCGGCGCCGGGCGACGGCCAGTGGTACGGCGACGTCTGGGAGTGGACGTCGTCGGCGTACTCGCCGTATCCGGGGTTCCGGCCGCTGCCGGGCTCGCTCGGCGAGTACAACGGCAAGTTCATGGTGAACCAGCTGGTGCTGCGCGGCGGCTGCTGCGCGAGCCCGCGCGCCCATGTGCGCGCCAGCTACCGCAATTTTTTCTACCCGCACGACCGCTGGCAGTTCGCCGGCATCCGCCTGGCGCAGGACCTGTGAGCCGCGCGTCCGGAAGCGAGGAAACGCAGTGATCCTGACCACCACGCCCGGCGTCGAAGGGCGCCGCATCACCCGCTACCACGGCGTCGTCACCGGCGAGGCGGTGCTCGGCGCCAACCTGTTCCGCGACATGTTCGCCGGCCTGCGCGACATCGTCGGCGGCCGCGCCGGCTCCTACGAGAAAGAGCTGCGCAAGGCGCGCAAGGCGGCGTTCGAAGATCTCACCGAGGCGGCGCGGGAGCTGGGCGCCAACGCGGTCGTCGGCATCGACATCGACTACGAAGTGCTCGGGCAGGAGAACGGCATGCTGATGGTCACCGTCTCCGGCACCGCCGTCACGAGGGAGTAGGGCGCGGGCGCGGCTGCGCCCGCGGCGGGGATGATCAGTGCAGGTGCTTGCGGCCCGGCGGCACCGACGGCGAGGAGACCTCGCCGAAGGCATCCTCGCTGCCGCGGCTCTGCCAGTCGCGGCGGAACAGATCGTTCACCAGCGCCACCACCTCGCTGATGCTGGCATCGTCGAAGTGCCGTGCCAGCAGGTCGGCGACGTCCTCCACCATGCGCCGGCGCTGGGCCTCGTGGATCGCCTCAGCAGTCGGACCGACGAACATCAGCCGCGTCTCGTCCTCGCCGTTGTCGTGGTAGAAGGTGAGCTCGAGCTCGGTCGCCTGCTCGGTGAGCGGCCCCAGCAGCGCCACCGTCTCCTCCAGCCGCTCCTCGAAGCTGCGGCCGACGGCGCCGGTCCAGCAGATCTCCAGGACGCGGTCCTTGGCGTGGTAGGCGAGGCCGGGCTGGTCGGGTTCCAGGCTGCGCGCCTCGTCCATGCGCTCGACATCCAGGTAGTCGAGCCAGGGCCGCAGCGCGGCCTCCACCTGACGACGGGAAACGCCCTCGCAGAGGTAGAGGCTGCCGTGAACGTGGACTTCCGTTCGCATGGGTGAACTCCGGGATCCAGGCGTTTAGGGGGGAGGCAATGATACCACGCCCCGTCAGCGGCCGTCGGCGCCCGGGCGGGGCGGCCGCGTCAGCCGAGCTTCTCGATGCCCAGCGCCTTCAGCACGTACTTCTCGTACAGCGGCTCCGAGGTGCCCTTCTTCATCTTGCGCAGGAAGTATTTCTCGAACGCGATCTTAGCGAGGTGCACCCACTTGCCCTTCTTCATCCACTGCACGTTGCGCGGCGGAATCTGCGGCAGCGCGACGAACGCGGCGCCGGTGTCGCCCATGTCGGCGAGGCAGATCGCGTTCCAGGTGGCCTTGTGATTCGGGGTCCGGCCCGCGAGCTCGTCCCGGATGTTGTGGACGATGGCGGTGACCATCGATTCGATCATGTAGCCCGTTTTCGGCGCGCCCGTCGGCACCGGTGTCGCCTCCACCGGCGGGATCGCGATGCACACGCCCGCCGAAAAGATGTTGCGGTGCTTCTTGCTGCGCTGGTGCTCGTCGACCATGACGAAGCCGCGCGGATTGCACAGGCCTTCCACGCCCGCGACCGCGTCGACGCCCTTGAACGCCGGCAGCATCATGGAGAACCTGAACGGCAGCTCGTGCTCCTTGACGACCTCGCCCTTGTCGTCGTGCTCGGCGACGAACATTTTGCCGGCTTCCACTTTCGTCACCTTGGCGTTGCAGATCCAGCGGATGTGATGCTGGCGCAGCTCCGACTCGAGCAGCCCCCTGGAGTCGCCGACGCCGCCGAGGCCCAGATGGCCGATGTAGGGCTCGCTGGTGACGAAGGTCATCGGCACCTTGTTGCGCTTCCTGCGCTTGCGCAGGTCGGCATCCATGATGAAGGCGAACTCGTAGGCGGGGCCGAAGCAGCTCGCGCCCTGCACCGCGCCGATGACGACCTCACCGGGATCGTCGAGCAGCTTCTGGTAGTCGGCGTACGCCTTCTCGGCATGGTCGACCGTGCACACCGACTGCGTGTGGCCCGCGAGCGGACCTGCCCCCGGCACCTCGTCGAAGGCGAGCTTGGGCCCGGTGCAGATGACGAGGTAGTCGTAGTCGACGCTCTCGCCGTTCTTCAGCACGATGCGGCTCGCCTCGGCGTCGATCTTTTCGGCCGGCTCGGCGATGAAATCGATGCCCTTCTTTTCCAGGTGCGGCCGGATCGGCAGGCAGATATCGGCGCGCTTGCGCCAGCCCACCGCGATCCATGGGTTCGAGGGCACGAACTGGAAGTAGTCCAGCGCGTTGATCATGGTGACACGATGCTCGCGCCCGAGGGCTTCGCGCATCTCGTAGGCGGCGGGCATACCGCCGGTCCCGGCGCCGAGGATGACGATGTGAGCCATGGGATCCTCCTGCTGTCGTTGGCGTGGGCGCGTCCGGATGGGCGACGCCCATCTTTAGAATATGCCCGCGCGGGGCCGTTGCCGTGTTGATCTGCATCAACCGCGCCGGGCGCCGTTCCGGGAGGCCTATCTGGCGAGCTGCTCGCGCTCCATGAGCAGATAGGTGTTGTAGGCGTTCAGGCGGTTGGCATCCTTGAACGCCGGCAGGTGCTCGAAGCGCCGCCACGACGTCGCGGCGTACGCCTCCTCGAACGGGACGAAATCCGCCGCCGCCGCGCCCATGGTGCGGCGCAGGTAGGCGAGGTAGTCGCGCGTGAGCCCGAGTTCATCGGCCGGCGCGTCGGAGGCCGGACCGTGACCGGGCACCAGTACCTTTGGCTCCAGCGCCAGCAGACGCTCGAGCGACGCGAGCCAGGCTTTCGAGTCGGCGGTGCCGACGAACGGCACGCGCCCACGGAACACGAGGTCGCCCGCGAACAGGACGCCGTCGGGCCGCACCATCAGCGCGAGGTCCTCGGCGGTGTGCGCGGGGCCGACGTGGCGCACCAGGAAGCGCACGCCGCCGAGCTCGAAGTCGACGTCGCCGTCGAGCCAGCGGTCCGGCGGCACGAGCCGCGTCGATTCGTCGATCCACGGAAACAGGATCTGCCGCCGCTGCTCGAGCCGGTCGCGCGCCTCGTCCGAGCCGAGGTACGCGCTTCCCGCGCGGTGCGCCCAGATCTCGGCGCCGGCCGCCTTGAACACCTGCAGTCCGTAGATGTGGTCGGCGTGGTAATGGCTCACGATCACGCGCAGCACCGGCTGGTCCGTGATTGCGCGGATCCGGCGCAGCAACTCGCGCGCGAGCGGCGGCGAGCCGAGCGCGTCGAACACCACGACGCCCTCGCGCGTCACCACGAAGCCGGCGTTGGCGATGTGACCCTCGTTCTCCGGCGCCGCCGGCCCCGGCAGCGATTCCACGTACCAGACGTGCTCGCTGACCCGCACCGGGTTGACCGCCACCGACACCGCGGCGTCTTCCGCGGCATGCGCGGCTGCGGCGAGCACGGCCGCGCACGCCAGTGCTGACCATCTCATGGGCGGATGCCTCGCTTGCGGCCTTCCTGCCCCGACTTTAACATAGCCCCACCTTCGTCCGATCCGCTCCCCCGTGACCCTGCTCGCTCTCATCGCGGCTTTCCTGCTCGACCACTTTCGCCCGCTGACGGCGCGGCATGCCGGCATCATGCTGTTTCGCAGCTACGCCGCGGTGCTCGCCGAGCAGCTGGCGGGCCGCGAGCGCTACCAGGCGCTCGTCGCCTGGCTGATCGCTCTCGTCCCGGTGGTGGCGGTGGCGTGGGGCGTCCATCACCTGCTGGCTGGGTTCAGCAGCGTGCTGGCCTTGGTGTGGGACGTGCTCATTCTCTACGCCACGCTGGGCTACCGACGCAGCGTCACCGCCTTTGCCGCGGTGGAAGACGCGCTCATGCGCGGCGACGAGGCGCAGGCGCGCGCGCTGCTGTCGGATTGGCGCAACGAGCCTGCGGACGATCTCTCGGCCGAGGAAGCCGCTCGGCTCGCGATCGAGCAGGGGCTGCTCTCGGCGCATCGCGGCGGCTTCGCCATCGTCGCGGCATTCGTGCTGCTGCCGGGCCCGGTGGGGCCGCTGCTCTACCGCCTGGCGGAGCTGCTCAAGGACGCCTGGAGCGCCGATGCGCCGTCGGATTCGGCGCGGCGCCGCGTCGCCGCGGAAGCCTTCGCGTTCATCGACTGGATCCCCGCGCGGCTGACGGGCGGCAGCTTCGCGGTGATGGGGGATTTCGAGGACGCGGTCTACTGCTGGAACTCGCAGGCCTCGCACTGGCTCGAGCCGGGCGACGGCATCGTGCTCGCGAGCGGCGCCGGCGCGGCGGGCGTGCGCGTGGGCGAGTCGTACCACCGCGAGGGCGCGCTCTACTATCGGCCCGAGCTCGGCGTCGGCGACACCGCGGACCCCGAGCAGATGGCGAGCGTGCGCGTGCTGCTGCGGCGCACGCTCTATTTCTGGGCCGGCGTCGTCGTGCTGTTCTCGGCCGGCCGCTGGATCGGGGCC
>DATIUV010000267.1:0-2228 GCA_035466595.1 Pelomicrobium sp. | reverse complement strand
GTGTAGAGCAGGTCGACCCCGGCGATGACGCCCACCGGGCGCGCGGCGACGAAGTTGCCGCCGGCCACGCGGATCTCGGCGTTCGCCATCGGCGAGTTGGGCAGGCCCATCGACAGCAGCGCCTCGATCTCGACCCGCATCCGCCCGACCGCCTCCTTCACGCACTTGAGCGCGAGCTCGTCGGTCACGCGCAGGCCCTCGACGTAGCGGTCCTCGGCGCCGCGCTCCTTCATGCGCGCCTCGATCTGGGGACGCGCGCCGTGCACCAGCACCAGCCGGATGCCGAGGCTCGCAAGCAGGTTGAGGTCGTGGGTCAGCTCGACGAACTTGCCGTCGGCCACCATTTCGCCGCCGAAAGCGACCACGAACGTGCGCCCGCGGAACGCGTTCACGTAGGGCGCGGCCGAGCGCACCCAGCGGACGAACGGGGCGGAACGGTTTTCCGGGCGCTGGCTCATGACGGATTCCGTGGCGGACGCGAAAGCGTGGATGTTAGCGGGTGCGCGACCGGCGCGAAACCGGCGCTAGCGCCAGTCGCCCCACAGCGTCTGCATCGCCGCCAGCGCCGCCAGCGCCGCGGTCTCGGTGCGCAGAACGCGGGGCCCGAGCCGGGCCGCGCGGAAGCCGGCCGCTGCCGCCATCGCCACTTCGCGCTCGCTCAGGCCGCCCTCGGGGCCGACCAGCAGGGAAGCCGCCGCGAGGCCGTTGCCGAGAGCCGCCATCGGCACGCCCGCGTGCGGCGACAGCGTCAGGCGCAGTCCACCGCGGTCGGGCGCCGCGTCGAGGACGTCGAGCCACTGCGCCAGGGTGCGCACCGGCGCCACCTCCGGAATCACGTTGCGGCCCGATTGCTCGCACGCCGCGACTACCACGGCCTGCCAGTGGCGCTGCCGGCGCTCGGCGCGCTCGGCGCTCAGGCGGATGACGCTGCGCTCGGCGGCCACGGGCTGGATCGCCGTCACGCCGAGCTCCACGGCTTTCTGCACCACCCAGTCCATCTTGTCCTGGGCGCACAGCCCCTGGGCCAGCGTCACGCGCAGGGGCGGCTCGGCTGCCGACGGCCGCGGCGTCCCGGCCTCGACCTCCACGCCGCGCGGGTCGATGCGGGCGATCGACGCTTCCCACTCGCCGCCGCGCCCGTCGAACAGGGTCACCGGATCGCCGGCCTTCAGGCGCAGCACCCGCGCAGCGTGATGCGCCGCCGCAGCCGGCAGCGCCACGCGGCGGCGGCCGATCACCAGGTCGGGGCAGTAGAAGCGGGGAATGGTCACGGCGCGTGGCTGAAGCGGGTTTTTTGCGCATGATAAACTACCCCCGCCGCGCCGAAGGCCGCAAAACGCTCCGGCGCCCGCAGCCGCGACAGACCGACCGAGCCCACAGGATCACCCCATGGCCGCAGAGACACCGGTGTGCAATTTCGGCTGGAAGGCCGTCGATTTCGACCTTCCCGGCGTCGACGGCCAGCGCTACGATCTCGCCTCGGTGCGCGGCCCGAACGGGCTGCTGGTCATGTTCATCTGCAACCACTGCCCCTACGTGAAGGCCGTGCGCGGTCGCATCGTGCGCGACTGCCGCGAGCTGGCACGGCACGGCATCGGCTCGATCGCCATCATGTCCAACGATCCTGCGGAGTACCCGGAGGACTCGTTCGATCACATGGTGGAGGTCGCGCGCGAGTTCGACTTTCCGTTTCCCTCCGTGCTGGACGAGACCCAGGAGGTCGCCCGCGCCTACGACGCGGTGTGCACGCCGGATTTCTTCGGCTTCAACGCCGACCTCGAGCTGCAGTATCGCGGGCGACTGGACGCATCGCGCAAGGAGGCGGCGCCGGAGGACGCGCGCCGCGACCTGTTCGAGGCCATGCTGCAGGTCGCCCGCACCGGCCAGGGGCCGCGCGAGCAGATTCCGAGCATCGGGTGCTCGATCAAGTGGAAGCAGGGCTGAGCGCGGCCCCGCCGGGGCCGATGCTCGACGATCTGATGAACGCGGTGCGCGAGGTCGCGCGCCGCGAGATCATCCCGCGCTACCTGAAGGTGGCGCACCGCCGCAAGAGCGACGGCAGCCTGTTCACCGAGGCCGACATCGCCGCGCAGGAGGCGCTCGCCGCGCGGCTCAGGCGGCTGCTCGACGTGCCCATCGTCGCCGAGGAGATGACCGCCGCCGAGCAGGCCGAGCAGTGGCTGCTGGGCGCCGATGGCCTCTGGTGCGTCGACCCCATCGACGGCACC
>DATIUV010000266.1:0-5952 GCA_035466595.1 Pelomicrobium sp. | reverse complement strand
CCTTCGACCAGGCCTCCGGGATCATCATGCGCAGCGCGTGGGGCAGCGAGCGGCCCGAGTCCAGCAGCAGCTCGAGCACGTTGTCGAGGGTGCTCGAATCGCTGACGCCCTCCGAGGTGATCGGCTTGAGGTGCGCGATCTCCGCGCCGAAGCGCGGGCTGGCGAGATCGGCCTCGCGCGTGCGCATCCAGTTCTGGTTGCCGCGCAGCGTGTTGATCTCGCCGTTGTGGACCAGGCAGCGGTACGGGTGCGCGAGGTGCCAGGCGCCGAGCGTGTTGGTGGAAAAGCGCGAGTGCACCAGCGCCAGCGCCGAGGTGAAGTCCGGCTCGGACAGATCCGGGTAATAGGGCCGCAGCTGGCTGCAGGTGAGCAGGCCCTTGTAGACGATGCGACGGCGGTCGAGCGAGCAGACGTAGAACACGTCGCGCCCGGCGCCGGTGGCCTGCGCCCGGTTCTCGATGATGCGCCGCGTGAGATAGAGGTGGGCATCGAGCGCGTCCGCGGCGAGCGGCCGCGTCGGCGCGAGGAAGAACTGCACGACCGACGGCTCCGATGCGCGCGCGGTGCGGCCGAGGTCGGCGTCGCCGGTGGGCACGTCGCGCCAGGCGATCACGTCGAGGCCCTGCGCCCGCGCGCAGTCTTCGATCAGCCGGCGCAGCTGCTCGCGGGCGCCGCCGCCGCGCGGAAAGAACGCCTGGCCGACGCCGTAGCCGTCGGCATCCGGCAGCCCCGGCAGCCGCGCGGCGAAGAACGCGTGCGGCTTCTGCAGCAGCATGCCGGCGCCATCGCCGGTTTTCTCCTCGGCGCCGCGCGCGCCGCGGTGATCGAGGTTCTGCAGAACCGTGAATGCCGTCTCCAGCAGCGCGTGGCTCGGCACGCCGTCGAGATTCGCCACGGCGCCGACCCCGCAGGCGGAGCGGGTGGCGGCCGGGGCGTACAGCCCGGAGCGGTGCGGGTGTCCGTTCATGACGCGGATCTCCTGCGACGACGCCCGGGGAGCACGCTGCGCGTGCACCCGGGCACCAGGAATGACGTGATGGCCGGACGGCCGGCGGCGAGGCGGCGCGCCCGCGCGGCGCGCGGCCTCTATCCAGAGTTTAGGGTCCCGCAGGAAAGGAAAATTCCCGCCCCGGCGAGGCCGGCGCGGGTTTGGCGCCGACAGCGTCGTGCGGCGCCGTGGCTGCGCGGGTCGTGAAGTTACTTCGTCGTGGCGTGCTTCGCGAACGCGTCCAGCGCGCCGCGCATCTTGGCGGGCACGCCGCCGCACTCGCCCGCGCCGTGCCGCGCGGCGATCCAGGCCGGGTCGTTGTAGGCGAGCCAGGTCTGGCCGGACGCGTCCTGCCAGGCCAGCGCCTTCAGCGGCAGGTCGATGCCGGCGCTCTGGGCGCACTGCATCAGCGGGGTGCCGCCCTGGGGATTGCCGAAGATGATGAGCTCGGTGGGCCGCAGTTCCTGGCCGATCGACCTGGCGCCCGCGGCGTGGTCGATGCGGGCGAAGATTTTCATGCCCTTGGACTTCGCCATCTCTTCGAACCGGTCCAAAGTTTGCTTGGGCGGATGGCCGCTGCGCAGTGTGACGAGGCCGTCGTTGCCGGCGGCGGTGGCGGCGGTGGCGGTGAGCAGCAGGGCGGCGATCAGGGACGTGCGCATGTGGTCCTCCTCGGCTGGCAATTTGGGTGAGTCGCCGCTAAACGGCACTTCCTTACAGGTTCGGGCGCGTTGCCTCGCCCCGGAGCCGTGCGGGAAGGGGCGAGCGCACCGGATCGCGGTCCGATTTTCGTTTTGTTGCAACAACAGCGCAGTATGGTGTCTGAATACCATCGAACCTGAGCCACGGAGTTGACCTTGCCGGACCCGAATCCGATCGACCGCCGCGCATCCGCGCGCTTCCCGTTTCACGGCCATGCGACGCTGCGCCGCGGCGACACGCTCTGGGACGTGCGGCTGCTGGACGTTTCGCGCAGCGGCGCGCTGGTGGTGGTCCCCGAGTCGTGGCCCGGCGTCGTCGGCGATCGCTTCGACCTGGCGATCCCGGTGGTGGCGGGCGCGGAGTACGTGCGCGCGGAGGCGCGCGTGGCCCGGAGCCAGGGCCGGCTCGTCGGACTCTTCTGCGTCGCGCTGGACCTGTCCAATCTCGTGGCGCTGTCGCGCCTGGTGGAGCTCAATCTCGGCAGCCCGCGCCTGCTCGAGCGCGACCTGCCGTCGCTGCTGACCGAAGCGTCCTGAGCCTTCGCATACGCCGCGCCCGCGCGTGCCGTCAGCGGGGGCGCGCGGCGGGTCGGGCCGCCGATCGAGCCCCGAACGAGAATCGGCAGATTCCCTGAAACCCGGAAGTCGACGACAATGCCCCCGTTCGCCCGATAGCTGGGCTTCGGGGAGGGGCCCGCGCGCATGCCGGGTGACGCCGCGTTCGTCTTTGGCCTGATCGTCGCTGCTGCCGCGCTGCTCGCGAGCGGGCGCGTGCGCTACGACGTCGTCGCGCTGCTCGTGGTGCTGGCGCTGATGTTGAGCGGCATCCTGTCGGTCGGCGAGGCGCTGGCGGGCTTCGGCAGCCCGGTGGTCATCCTGGTGGCGGGCCTGCTGGTGGTGGGCGAGATGCTGAGCCGCACGGGGGTCGCCACGGCCATCGGCGCCTGGATCCTCAAGCACGGCGGCACCAGCGAGTCACGGCTGGTCGTGGTGCTGATGCTGGCGGCCGCGACGCTCGGCGCGGTCATGAGCTCGACCGCCGTCGTCGCGATTTTCATTCCCATCGTGCTGCGCGTCGCGGCGGCGGCCAACGTCAACGCATCGCGCATGCTGATGCCGATGTCGTACGCGGCGCTGATGAGCGGCATGCTCACCCTGATTGCCACGACGCCCAACCTCGTCGTCAGCGAGGAACTCAAGGATGCAGGCTTCGAGGGCCTCGGCTTCTTCAGCTTCACGCCGATCGGGCTCGCCGTGCTCGCGGTCGGCATCGCCTACATTCTCGTCGCCGGCCGGTTCCTGCCGAAGCGCGCGCCCGAAGCGGAGGCTCACCAGCGCCGCCGGTCCATCGACAGCCTGTGGGAGGATTTCCGCGTCGAGCGCGTGTACCGGTCGGTCGAGGTCGGCGCGCGCTCGCCGCTGGCCGGCAGCACCATCGCGGAGACCGCGCTCGAGACGCGTTACGGCGTGCGCATCATCGGGCTGCTGCGCGAGACCGGCGGCGAGCAGCGCGTCGCGACGCCGGGGCCCCAGACGGAGCTGCACACGGGCGACGTGATCCTGATCGTCGGCCGGCCGGAAGACATTCGGAAGCTGATGGAGCAGCAGGCGCTGGCGCCGCGCGCCGAGTCGATGCAGGCGCGCCAGCGGTGGCTGTGGGAGCTGGGCGGCGCGGCGGTGATGATCCATCCGGAGTCGCGCCTGCTGGGGCGGTCGCTGCGCGAAGCCGAGTTCCGCACGCAGCACGGCCTGCATGTCCTCGGGTTCCGCCGCCACCGCGAGCCGCTCGCGGAGTTCCGCGACGAGAAGCTGGCCGCCGCGGACAGCCTGTTCGTGATCGGGCCGTGGTCGCGCATCCGCCAGCTGCAGTCGATGCACCACGACTTCGTCGTGGCGGAGGTTCCGGCCGAGCTGGCCGAGGTGGTGCCCGCGTATCGCCGCATGCCGGTGGCGCTCACGATCCTCGCCACGATGGTGCTGCTCACGATCCTCGACGTCGCGCCGCTGGTGGTGATGGTCATCGTCGCCGCGCTGGCCGCCGTGGCGACCCGCTGCCTGACCATGGAGGACGCCTACGACTCGATCCACTGGAGCAGCGTGGTGCTGGTGGCGGGCATGCTGCCACTGGCCGACGCGCTCTACCAGACCGGCGCGACGCAGATCGTGGTCGACGCGCTGATGACAGCCGCCGGCGATGCCGGTCCGCGAGGAATGCTCAGCGTGCTGTTCTTCCTCACGGCCGTGGTCGGCATGTTTCTGCCCAACACCGCGACCGCGGTGCTGGCCACGCCGGTCGCCATCGTCGCGGCGGAGACGCTGGGGGTTTCGCCCTATCCGTTCGCCGTGGCGGTGCTGATCGCCGCCTCGGCCAAGTTCGTCACGCCGGTGTCGACGCCGGTGGTGTCGCTGGTGGTGGAGCCGGGGCGCTACCGGTTCCTGGACTTCGTCATGCTGGGCCTGCCGCTGCTGCTGCTGACCTGGCTGGTCACGCTGATCGTCACGCCGCTGGTCTTCCCGTTCCGGCCGGGCTGAGCCCGACCTTCACGAAAAATCACGCGCTCGTCATGCTGGCCGCCACGGGCGGCGAGCGGCGCAGCGTTTGCAGCACCACGCAGTAGCGCTCGGTCAGTTTGAGCAGCGTCGCGCGCTGCGCCTCGTCGGCGTCGGTGTCCACCTCGAACGTGAGGCGGATCTCGCGAAAGCCCACCGGCGCTTCCTTGTCCACCCCCAGCGTGCCGCGAAAATCGAGGTCCCCCTCCGCCTTGATGCGTGCATCGCGCACCTCGATGCCGAGCGCTGTGGCCACCGCGTTGAGCGTGACGCCGGCGCAGGCGACCAGCGCTTCGAGCAGCATGTCGCCGGAGCACGCCGCCATGCCGCTGCCGCCGGTGGCGGGGTGCAGCCCGGCTTCCACCAGCCCCTTGCCGGTGTCGACCTTGCAGGTCACGCCCTCGCCAAGCCGGCCTTCCGCGCGCAGCGTGACCACCGCCGCCTCCGGCGCCTCGCGGTACTTGTCCTTGAGCGGCGCCTGCAGCGCGCGCAGTTCTTCAGCGTTCACTGATTTCTCCTGTTGGCTGCGTCGTCACGCGACGCGGCGAAAAACGATATCCCACACGCCGTGGCCCAACCGCTGGCCGCGGCGCTCGAACTTGGTGACCGGCCGGTAAGCCGGCCGCGCGGCGAATCCCGCCGCGGTGTTCGCCAGCAGCGGCTCGGCCGCCAGCACCTCCAGCGCGTGCTCG
This sequence comes from Pelomicrobium sp., assembly GCA_035466595.1. Taxonomy (GTDB): domain Bacteria; phylum Pseudomonadota; class Gammaproteobacteria; order Burkholderiales; family UBA6910; genus DATIUV01. The sequence goes on along the minus strand of DATIUV010000266.1, from coordinate 1,021 downwards.
GCGTACTCTTGCCAGTCGGTGGCGACGTGCAGGTAGCCGCCGGGCTTGAGCCGCGTGGCGAGCAGCGCGACGAATGCCGGCCGGATCAGGCGCCGCTTGTGATGACGCTTTTTCGGCCACGGGTCGGGGAAGAACACGTGCACCCCGTCCAGCGTCGCCGGCGCCAGCATGTGCTCCACCACGTCCATCGCGTCATGCTGGATGACGCGCAGGTTGGTGAGTCCCAGCTGCTCGATGCGGTACAGCAGCGCCCCGACGCCGGGGGTGTGCACCTCGATGCCGAGGTAGTCCCTGTCCGGGTTCTCCTGCGCGATCGCCGCCGTGGTTTCGCCCATGCCAAAGCCGATCTCGAGGATCTTCGGCGCCGCGCGGCCGAAGGTCGCGTCGAGGTCGAGCACCTCGGGCGCGAACGGAACGCCCCAGCGCGGCATCAGCTCGGCGCAGGCGCGCTCCTGCGCGCGCGTGATGCGGCCCTGGCGCAGGACGTAGCTCCGGATCGGTCGGTCGGCGGTTTCGGTCACGGATCTTTTCACCGCGAAGGACGCCAAGGACGCGAAGGAAATCGCTGGCAAATGCCGCTTCCCGGCGCCGATGCCGGTCCCGTCACGCGCAACAGCGGCGGAACCCACAAGCATTGACGAGTCCCGACGCCCGCGGCCGCCGGCCACAGTCCGTCGGGCGGACTCTCCTTCGCGTCCTTGGCGTCCTTCGCGGTTCGTTCTTCGTCAGGTTTGAAGCGTCACGCCGCCTTCGGCTTGGCAGTGCCGATCATGCCCTGCGTCGGCGAGCTGGGCGCCGCGGTGTAGACCTTCTTCGGCATGCGCCCGGCCAAGAACGCCTCGCGTCCGGCCTCGACGGCCATCTTCATCGCGCCCGCCATTCGCACCGGGTCCTTCGCCGCGGCGATCGCGGTGTTCATGAGCACGCCGTCGCAGCCCAGTTCCATCGCGATGGCGGCATCCGAGGCCGTGCCCACGCCCGCGTCCACCAGCACCGGCACCTTGAGCGTGTCGATGATGAT
>DATIUV010000265.1:0-2860 GCA_035466595.1 Pelomicrobium sp. | reverse complement strand
GGCAAGATCCGCGTCGGCTACGCCAACGAGGCGCCCTACGCCTATCTCGACAGCGCCAGCGGGCGGCTGACCGGCGAGGCGCCCGAGATCGCGCGCGTGGTGCTGAAAGATCTCGGCATCGACGAGGTGGAGGGCGTGCTTACCGAGTTCGGCTCGCTCATTCCGGGCCTGCAGGCGAAGCGCTTCGACGTCATCGCGGCGGGCATGTACATCCTGCCCAAACGTTGCGAGCAGGTGGCCTTCTCCAACCCCACCTACGCCATCGGCGAGGCGTTCATCGTGCGCAAAGGCAATCCGCTCGGGCTGCACGGCTATGACGACGCCGCGAAGCATCCCGAAGCCAGGATCGGCGTCGTCGCGGGCGCGGTGGAGCGAAGCTACGCGCAGGCGACGGGCGTTCCCGACGAGCGCATTGTCCTGTTCCCGACGCCGGCGAGCGCGCTGGCCGGCGTCGAGGCCGGCCGCGTCGACGCCTACGCCGCCACCAGCCTGACCGCCAACGACCTGCTGCGCAAGGCCGGTTCCGACAAGGTCGAGCTGGCGCACCCGTTCCGCGATCCGGTGATCGACGGCCAGACCGCGCGCGGCTACGGCGCGTTCGGCTTCCGCAAAGAGGATACCGAGCTCAAGGCGGCGTTCGACGCGGCCCTGGCGAAGTACATCGGCAGCCGCGAGCATCTCGAGCTCACGCGGCCGTTCGGCTTCACCGAGCGCGAGCTGCCCGGCGAGGCGACCGCCGCCGAGCTCTGCCGGGGCTGAGCGGCCTTGCTCGGGATCGCCTCCAGCCTGCTGGCGGGCCTCGGCGTCACCCTCCAGGTCACCTTCGGTGCGGCGCTGCTCGCGGTCGTCATCGCGCTCGCCGCCGGACTCGCGCGGCTGTCGCGGTGGCGCATGCTGCGGCTTCCGGCGATCGTCTACATCGAGGTGTTTCGCGGAACGTCGGCGCTGGTCCAGCTGTTCTGGTTCTACTTCGTGCTGCCGCATTTTGGCCTCGAGCTCTCCGCGATGACGGTCGGCATCGTCGTGCTGGCGTTGAACACCGGCGCCTACGGCGCGGAGGTCGTGCGCGGCGCGATCCAGGCCGTTCCGCGAGGCCAGCGCGAGGCGGCGCTGGCGCTCAATCTCACGCCGCGCCAGCGCATGACGCGCATCGTGCTGCCGCAGGCGCTGCCGGCCATGCTGCCGCCGGCGGGCAACCTGGCCATCGAGCTGCTGAAGAACACCGCGCTGGTGTCGCTGGTGACGATCACCGATCTCACCTTCCGTGCCCAGGTTCTTCGCGCCGAAACGCTCGAGACCGAGGCGATTTTCGGCACCGTCCTGCTGATGTACTTCGCCGTGGCGCTCGCCATCACGGCTGGCGTGCGGCTGCTGGAGCGGGCGGTGACGGCCGGGCGAGAGACGGCGGCGCGATGATCTTCGATCCGCAGTTCGCCTGGTCGCTGCTGCCGGAGCTGGGCAAAGGCCTGGTGGTGACCGTGCAGGCCACGCTCGGCGGCATGGCGGTGGCGCTGACCCTCGGGCTGGCGGCGGCGCTGGCGCGCCGCTCGCGCCGGCGCTGGATTGCCTGGCCGGCCGGCCTCGCCGTCGAATTCGTGCGCTCGACGCCGCTGCTGGTGCAGCTCTACTTCCTGTACTACGTGCTGCCGGCCGCCGGGGTGCAGTTCTCCGCGCTCACGACCGGCGTCGTCGCGCTCGGCGTGCACTACGCCGCCTATTGCTCGGAGGTTTACCGCGCCGGTCTCGAGGCGGTGCCGCGCGGACAGTGGGAGGCCGCCACCGCGCTCAATCTCACGCGCTGGCAAACCTACCGCCGCGTCGTCCTGCCGCAGGCGATCCCGCCGGTGGTGCCGGCGCTGGGCAACTACCTGGTGGCGATGTTCAAGGACACGCCGCTGCTGTCCGCCATCACGGTGCTGGAGCTGCTGCAGCGGGCCAAGATCATCGGCGCCGAGACGTTCCGCTACGTCGAGCCGTTGACGCTCGTCGGGCTGCTGTTCCTGGCGGTGAGCCTGGTGGCCGCCGCTGGCGTGCGGGCGCTCGAGGCCCGATTGAGGCTGCAACCGGCATGAGCGCCGCGATCGAGTGCCAGGGCGTCGAGAAGCGCTACGGCGAGCTGGCCGTGCTGCGCGGCGTCGACCTGAGCGTTCCGGCGGGCCAGACCGTCAGCATCATCGGGCCGAGCGGCTCCGGCAAGTCCACGCTGCTTCGGCTGCTGATGACGCTGGAGCGGCCCGACGCCGGTCGCATCGAGATCGGCGGCGAGCCGCTCTGGACCATGACGCGCAACGGGCGCGAGCTGCCGGCCGACGAGCGCCACCTGCGCCGCGTACGCGGGCGCGTCGGCATGGTGTTCCAGCACTTCAACCTGTTTCCGCACATGACGGCGCTGGGCAACGTGATCGAAGCGCCGCGGCGCGTGCTTGGCCTGCCGCGCGACGAGGCCCTCGCGCGCGGCATCGACTACCTGCGCCGCGTCGGGCTGGAGGACAAGCGCGACGCCTGGCCGGCGCAGCTCTCCGGCGGCCAGAAGCAGCGCGTGGCGATCGCGCGCGCGCTGGCGATGCAGCCCGAGATCATGCTGTTCGACGAGATCACCTCGGCGCTCGATCCCGAGCTGGTGGGCGGGATTCTCGCGTTGCTGGCCGAGCTGTCGGAGGAAGGCCGCATGACGATGCTGATCGTCACCCACCACATGCGCTTTGCCGAGCGCAGCTCCGACCGCGTGCTGTTCTTCGACCAGGGCCGCATCGTCGAGGACGGCGCGCCGGAGCAGCTCTTTCGCGCGCCCCGGGAGGAGCGCACACAGCGCTTCCTGGCCACCATCCTCGAAGCCGAGTAGGCGTCAGAGCGCCGGCAG
>DATIUV010000264.1:0-3806 GCA_035466595.1 Pelomicrobium sp. | reverse complement strand
CAGTGCGGCCGTCAACGCCTGGCTGTCCCGCCACGCGATGGCGGAGGTGTGGCTGGTGGACCCGGCCGACGGCTTCCGCGATCCCGCCCATCGTGCCGTGCGCACGTTCCGCGCGACGTCGCGTGGCTTCTGCGAGTCCGCGCTCGGTGCAACAGGGCACGCGCACGGCCCGCCGTCGGCGTGGCTGCAGGCGTGGAAGCATGCCGATGCCGCGGCGCGCGCGGCGGCGCAGGCGCGGCTGGCGGCCGCACCGCAATTCCTCGGCCCGCAGCTGGCGCAGGCGCTGTGGCAGGCGCTGCCAGCGGAGGCCACGCTCTATGTCGCCAACAGCATGCCGATCCGCGAGCTCGATGCCTTTGCGGCACCGCGCGCCGCGCCGCTGCGGGTGCTGGTCAACCGCGGCGTGAACGGCATCGACGGCCTCATGTCCTGCGCCCTCGGCGCGGCCGTCGGCTCGGGCAAGCCGACCGTCCTGTATTGCGGCGACCTTGCCTTCCTGCACGACCTCGGCGGCCTGGTCGCGGGCCGGCAGCTGGGCGCGAACCTCACGGTCATCGTGGCCAACGACCATGGCGGCGGCATCTTCGAGTACCTGCCGGTGGCGCGCGCGGTGCCGCGCGAGCTGTTCGAGCAGGTCTGGGCGACGCCGCAGGCGGCCGACCTGGGCGCGCTGGCCCTGGCCGCGGGCTGGAACGCGTTGCGCGCGGAATCGGCGCAGGACCTGGCGACGGCGCTGGATGCGGCGCTCGCCGGCGGGCTGCACGTGATCGAGGTGCCGATCGAGCGCGCGGCCAACACCGCGCTGCACGGCGCGCTCGCGGCCGCGGTGGACGAGGCGCTCGCCCGGGGGAAGCCGGCATGAGCCCGCCGCTGCACCTCGAGCGGGTCGGCACCGGCGAGGGCCTGGTGATGCTGCACGGCTACTCCATGACCGGCCGCAGCCTGCTGCCACTCGCCGGCGCATTCGCCGCGGACTACGAGGTGCTGGTGCCCGACCTGCCGGGCCACGGCGCCTCCTCGGCGGCCGTCACGCGCCCGGGCTACGACTTCGACGCCTGCATCGACGACGTGCTCGCCACCGTCGAATCGACCGGCCACGAACGCTGCCACTGGTTCGGCTACTCCATGGGCGCGCGCATCGCGCTGGCCTGCGCGCTGCGCCGGCCCGACCGGGTCGCGTCGCTGATGCTGCTGGCCGGGCGTGCCGGCATCGCCGACAAGGCGGAGCGCAAGCTGCGCCGTGCCGCGGATAATGCAGTGGCCGCGCGCATCGAGCGTGACGGGCTCGAGGCCTTCGTCGACGACTGGATGGCGCTGCCGATCTTCGAGACCCAGTGGCGCCTCGGCCCGAGGTTCATCGACGCGGTGCGCCGCGAGCGGCTGTCCAACAGTGCCGAGGGACTCGCCGGCGCGTTGCGCGCCATGGGCCCCGCCGCGCAACCGCCGCTGTTCGACGCGCTGGGTGCGCTGGACGCGCCGGTGCTGTGCATGGCCGGCGCGCTGGACGTGAGTTTCGTCGACGCCGCCCGCGACCTGGCGGCGCGCCTGCCGCGCGGCGAGTTCGCCGCGATCCCGGATGCGGGTCATGCGGCACACACGGAGCAGGCCGCCGCGGTGATCGCGGCGATGAGCGAAATCCTGCGCCGGGCCGGCGGCCCGGCCGACACCTGAGACACGCGAAACGCGCTGGAGGGCGCCCGATGATCGACACTTGCAAGGCCGCGGGGCTGCCGGACTGGAAGAAGGTCCGAGACTACGAGGACATCCGCTTCGAGACGTCGGAAGGCCTCGCCAAGATCACCATCTGCCGCCCCGAGGTGCGCAACGCGTTCCGGCCGAAGACGCTGTTCGAGCTGATCGACGCGTTCTCCCGCGCGCGCGAGGACTCGAAGGTCGGCTGCATCCTCTTCACCGGCGAGGGCGACCTCGCGTTCTGCTCCGGCGGCGACCAGAAGATCCGCGGCGACGAGGGCTACGTCGGCGACGACGGAGTCCCGCGCCTCAACGTGCTGGACCTGCAGCGCCTGATCCGCAGCCTGCCGAAGCCGGTCATTGCCGCGGTCGCCGGCTACGCCATCGGCGGTGGCCACGTGCTGCATGTCATCTGCGACCTGACCATCGCCGCGGACAACGCGCGCTTCGGCCAGACCGGCCCGAAGGTCGGTTCCTTCGACGGCGGCTTCGGCTCGTCCTACCTCGCCAGCATCGTGGGCCAGAAGAAGGCGCGCGAGATCTGGTACCTGTGCGAGCAGTACGACGCGCAGGAGGCGCTGCAGATGGGCCTGGTGAACAAGGTGGTGCCGGTGGCGGAGCTCGAGGCCACCGCGGTGGCCTGGGGCCGGCGCATCCTGCAGCACAGCCCGATGGCGATCCGCTGCCTGAAGGCCGCGTTCAACGCCGCGCTCGACGGCCAGGCAGGCGTGCAGGAGCTCGCCGGCCACGCCACGCAGCTGTTCTACATGACGGAAGAGGCGCAGGAGGGCCGCGACGCCTTCAAGGAGAAGCGCACGCCCGACTTCACGCGCTTCCCCTGGCGGCCGTGAGCAAGCGCCTCGCCTGGTGGCTCGCCATCCGGCCGGCGACGCTGGCCGCCTCCGCCGCGCCCGTCGCCGTGGGCACCGGCGTCGCCTGGGCCGCCGGCAAGTTCGCCGCCGGGCCCGCGCTGGCCGCGCTCGCCGGCGCGTTCCTGCTGCAGGTCGGCGCCAACTTCGCCAACGACGTGTTCGACTTCGAGCGCGGCGCCGATACCGCGGAACGCAAGGGGCCGCAGCGCGCCACGGCCTCGGGGCTGGTGACGCCGGCGCAGATGAAACGCGCCATGTGGGCGGTGTTCGCCGCGGCCGGCGCCATCGGCGTGTACCTCGCCTTCGTCGCCGGCTGGCCGGTGATCGCGCTCGGCATTGCCTCCATCGCCGCCGCCTACCTCTACACCGGCGGGCCGCGTCCCTACGGGTACATCGGCCTCGGCGACCTGTCGGTGTTCGTGTTCTTCGGCCTCGCCGCGGTCATCGGCACCTACTACGTCCAGGCACTGGAGCTGTCGTGGCGTGCCTTCTTCGCGGCCGTGCCGATCGGCTTGCTGGCCACGGCAGTGCTGGTCGTCAACAACCTACGCGACATCGAGACCGACGCGAAGGCCGGCAAGAACACGCTGGCCGTGCGCCTCGGCGACCGGACAACGCGCGTCTACTACCTGCTGCTGCTGGCCGTGTCCTACCTCGTGCCGCTGGGCATGTGGTGGCACGAGGGCGGGACGCCGTGGGTGCTGCTGCCGCTGCTGTCGCTGCCGCTGGCGTTGCCGCTGGCGCAGCGCATGCGCACGCAGCACGGCCTGGCGCTCAACGGCTGCCTCGTCGGCACTGCGCGGCTCGAGGTGGTCTTCGGCCTGCTGTTCGCGCTGGGCCTCGCGGCGTGACGCGGGCGTCGGCGCGCCTCGTCCCGCTGCGCCTGCGCCTCACCCGGCCGCTGGCCACGGCCACCGGCGAGTTCCTGCTGCGCGAGTCCGTGATCCTCGAGTTCACCGCCGACGACGGTACCACCGGCGTCGGCGAGGCGGCGCCCTGGCCGGGCTTCGGCGAGGAGACGATCGCGGCGTCGACGGCGGTGTTGGAGCGTGCGCTGCCGTTGCTGCACGGGGCGAACCTCGAGCCGGCCCAATGGCCACTGGACCTCGTCATGCTGCTGGCCGATGCGCCGGCGGCGCACGCGGCCGTGGAAGGCGCCCTGTGCGACCTGGCTGCGCGCCGCGCCGGGCAGCCGCTGGCCGCGTTCCTGCAGGCCGCGGCCGGCGTTCCCGCGGGCGGCAC
>DATIUV010000263.1:0-4094 GCA_035466595.1 Pelomicrobium sp. | reverse complement strand
GAGACCTCGGGGTTCCAGATCACGTGAAACTCCGTGGCGCACTGCTGCGGGCTTTGGAGCTCGACCTTGCAATCGAAAGGCGGCGGTCCTTTGCCGCCTGCAGGACCTTTTGCCAGCACGGCGCCGGCCGAGAGCAGCGCGCAGGCGCCGAGGGCGGCCAACAGATTCCGGGTTACGGCTTTTTTCATCATTCCCTCCTTGATTTCGTTGAAGAGCCGGCATCTCCGCTGGCCCGGGATCCGCGCGCGAATTCGGCGGCGGATTCTTGAGCAAAAGCAAATTCCGCTCCCACCTAATCGCTGATTGTGATGAGAGAATTTCTCCGGTCAACGCCGATTTATAAAAAAGTTAAAAAAATCCAATGACGTGCGACAACTTGCCGCAGCACCGACGGCCAGCGGGCGGCTCGCGCCAAGTATCCTCGAGAAGATGTCTCTGACCCCAAGCCCGCACGCGCGCTTGCGCACGACCTGCCGCACCGGGGCAACCACTCTGCTGGTCGCGTTTGCGCTCGTCGCCGCGGCGGGCGCCGCACCGTTGACAGCCGAGGAGGAAGCCGGCAAAACGGTCTACACCACGGGCACCAGTCCCTCCGGGGGAGACATCACCGCCTACGTGGGGCTCAACAGCACGCGGGTGCCAGGATCCGTGGTGCCCTGCGCCAACTGCCACGGCCCCGACGGCCTCGGCCGTGCAGAGGGCGGCGTCGTGCCGCCGCCGATCACGTGGCCGGAGCTGGCCAAGCCCTACGGTCACGTGCACGACAACGGCCGCCGGCACGGGCCGTTCGACGAAAAGTCCTTCGCCCGGGCCGTGCAAAGCGGGGTCGACCCCGCCGGCAACCGGCTCGACCCGGCCATGCCGCGTTACGTGATCTCGAACGCCGACCTGCGCAGCCTCGCTGCGTATCTGAAGCGCATCGCCGGCGATCTTTCGCCCGGCGTGCGCGAAGACGCAGTCACGATCGCCACCTTGCTGCCTGAAAGCGGACCGCTGGGCGAGGCGGGGCGCGCGATGCGCCGCGTACTCGAGGCGCAGTTCGCCGAGATCAACGCCGCCGGCGGCGTGTACGGCCGCCGCATCGAACTCGACGTGCGCGATTCGGGCGACAGCGCCAAGGCGGCGCTGGCCGCCGCGCGCACGGTGTTCGCGCAGGACACCGCCTTCGCAATCGTAAGCCCCATGGCGGTCGGTATGGAGGCCAACCTCACGACCCTGGCCGAGGAGGCGCAGGTGCCGGTAGTGGGCCCGTTCACGCTGGCAGGCCCCGGCGGGGGTCTGCTCAACCGCTACACATTCTTCCTCCTGGGCGGGCTCGAGGAGCAGGCCCGCGTGCTCGCGGAGTACGCCGTGCGCGAGAAAGCCGTCGGCACGAACCCGACTGCGGCCGTTTATCCGGCAGACGAAACCCACGAGCGCGTCGCCCGCGCGTTGGCGGCGCAGCTCGCGCGGCACGGCGCGCCTGCGCCCGCCGCCTCGGCCTACCCGCCGAACCGCCTCGACGCCGTCGCGACGGCGCATGCCCTCAAGGGTCAGGCGCCGGCCATCGTGTTCTTCCTGGGCTCGGACCCGGACCTCGCGGCCTTCCTGACGGCCGCCGACCGTCTCGGCTGGCACCCCACCGTCGCGGTGCTCGGCAGCCAGGCATCCCGGGCGGCGGCGGCCGCGCCGGCCGCGTTCGACGGCCGAATCCTGCTTGCCTACCCCACCCTGCCGGGCCCCGTCGACGCCGAGGGCGCGCGCGCGTTCGAGGAACTCGGCCGGCGCCACGCGCTGGCCGCGGCACCGGCGGCGCCGCAGCGCTCGGCCTATGCGGCGGGCCGCCTGCTCGCGGAGGGACTGCGCCGCGCCGGCCGCCAACTCACGCGCGAGCGGCTGGTCGCGGCGCTCGAGGGCTTGCACGAGTACCGCACCGGCGTGCTGCCGCCGCTCGGCTACAACGCCGACCGCCGCGTGGGCGCGCTTGGCGGCTACGTGGTCGCCCTGGACACGCGCGAGCGCACCTTCCGCGTCGTCAGCGGCTGGGTGCGCATCGACTGAACCCGACCGATCGAGGAGGAAACCCCATGCGCATCCCCACCTTGCGCTGGCCGCTCGCCGCGGCGCTGCTGGCCGCGGCGTCCGCCGCCTGCGCCCAGGCCACCGCCTACGGCGACGCCGCGCGCGTGAACGGCGGCGGCAGCAGCGCCAGCGCACTCGAGCGCAGCTTCAACGAGTACCTGCGCGCCAATGACGTCAACATGGGCTACCTGCGCAATCCGGCGAGCCTGAAGGAGATGAAGCAGGACGTGCTGAACGGCCTCATCGACCGCGAGCTGTGGTGGCAGGCGGCGCAGAAGGCCAAGGTCTTGGCAAGCGAGCAGGATATCGCGCGCAAGCTCGACGAGGTACGCGGACGCTTTGCAACCGAGGAGGACTTCCGTGCGCGGCTGGCGACGGAAGGCTACACCCCGGAGAGCTATCGCGAGCAGCTCAAGCGCCTGCTGTCGGCCGAGAAATACATCGCCGAGCGCGTGGTGGCCAAGGTCGAGGTAACCGACGAGGACGTGCACCGGTTCTACGTCGACAATCCGGACCGCATGGTGCGCCCGGAGCAGGTGCGCGCACGCCACATCCTGATCAAGGTCCGGCCGGGCGCGAGCGCCGAGCAGAAGGCCGCCGCGCGCCAGCGCATCGAGCAGGCCCAGGCCAGGCTCGCCGCCGGCGCCGACTTCGCCGAGGTGGCCAAGGAAGTTTCCGAGGACACCAGCGGGCGGCTCGGCGGTGACCTGGGCGCCTTCGGCCGCGGGCAGATGGTGAAGCCGTTCGAGGACGCGGCGTTCGCGCTCGCGCCCGGCGCGACCTCCGGCATCGTCGAGACCGGCTACGGCTACCACCTGATCCGGGTCGAAGACAAGCGCGGCGGCGACCGCGTCAGCGAAGACGAGGCGCGCGAGCAGATCCGCGCCTACCTGACCCGCGTCAGGTCGCGGGAGCGGGTCGACAAGGCGCTCGCCGAGCTGCGCGCGAAGGCCGAGATCGAGATCCTGCTGCCGCTGTGACGCGCAGCGCTGCGGACGAAAAAAAGCCCCGGCGGACCGGGGCCTTTTCCGGGGATGGCCGCCTTTACTGCGACAGCAGCTGGCCCACGCAGGTCTGCACCGCGGCCGCGGCGGCGCGCACGTCGGTGTAGCCGGGATCGATGAGCTTGCCCGTACCGTAAAGCGTGTCGATCTTGGCGACCATGCCGTCGATCACGCTCTTGGCGTCGCCAAGCTTGGCCTGCTCGAGCTTGGAGTCCACCGACGAGAGGTAGTTGTACATGCTGCACTCGTCCTTGCTCATGGGCCCGGACAGGGTACTGATACTCGTGGCCGGCTTACCCTTGGCCGACGACTCGACCATCTTCACCAGGCACTCGTTGATGCGGTTGTTGCTGGTGAAGTAGTCGCTGTTGCCCTGGACCGTGCCCATCGCGTCGGCGGCGAGCATTTGACACTCCCCGATGGTGGTGGCCTGGGCGCCGGCGGCGGCAAAGCCAAGGGCGGCGGCGACCGCGAGCGTGGCAATTCTCCGGTTCATTGCGGTTCTCCTCTGAAAAATGGGCGGTGCACGATGCCGGCTGGCCCCCATGGCACCGCGCATCGGAAGGGCCCTTGCCGGGCAGACCGGCAGCCGGTCTGCGCGTGATGAGGCGTGATGACCCTACACCGCCGATGGTAGATGGGACGATTTCCCACGGCAACAGCCGATCGTAAATCTCTGTCACGAATCAAATGGATAGGCTCGCGCGGCGGAATGCGTCAGCGGCCTGCGCGCGCCGGTTCAGGACGTCCGTTAATCAGTGGCTTGCGCCACCCTCCTGAGGACGATTCGAGCCGCAGCGCGCCCGATCGGCCCGAGCGTCGCCAGGCCATTGCGACAATTTGCCGCGCCGAAACAACGGGCCGCCGACGCCCTCCGCGCCGGCTTGCGGCCGTTCGGGCGCCACCGGCGATCGAGCAAGCCGCTGGCCCGGCGGGCGCCCGGGACGAGGCACGGTCCGCTGCCACAGCGGCGGGCCGGGGCGGCGACGATCCGGCGGCCCAAAAAAAGAGGAGGCGCGAACCGGAGCC
>DATIUV010000262.1:0-1677 GCA_035466595.1 Pelomicrobium sp. | reverse complement strand
GAGGTTGAAATAGCGCTCGGCCCAGCGCTCGCGGAAGGCCGCGAGCAGGGTCTCCTGGTCGTAGGCGTGCGGCGGCAGCGCGGAGCCGACGGCCGCGATCTTCACGCCGCCCCCGCCCGCGAGAGCGCACCTGCGCCGGTCAGCCTGGGGCAAATCTTCGGGGTTCCAGGGCCCATCATTCAGGATGCAACAGTAGCAAAGCGGCGTCTATTGCGGCCCGAATCGAGACCGCCCTGTCGCCCGCGTCACTGCCGGGCCCGACAAATGCCGGTAGCATGGCGGGCGATGGGACGCACCTCCCCCGCCGCCGACACCGGACCCCGCCGGCGCGCCGCGTCGGCTCTGCTTGCGCTCGCCGCGGTCGCGTTCACCGCGCTGCTGTGGCTGGCCGGCTGGCTGCCGGCGGTCGACCGGGTGAGCGGGGACATCCTGCTGCGCGCCGCGGGACCACCGTCGGCGAGCCGCGCGCCGGTGTGCGCGGTGCTGATCGACGACCACGCCGTGGCGCGGTTCGGCCCGCTGCCCTGGCCGCGCGAGCGCCTGGCGCGGGTGGTGGCCGCGATCACCGATTCAGGCGCCGCCGCCATCGCCGTCGACCTGTTGCTCGTCGAGCCCGACGACGAGGCCGGCGACGCCGCCCTCGCCGCGGCCTTCGAGGCGCGCCCGGCGACCCTGGCTGCGGCCTTCGACCGTGAAGGCGGGTGGCTGCTGCCGCTGCCCGACTTCGGAGGCTCGGCGGCCGCGGCGCACGTCTACGGCGAGGTCGGCCCGGACGGGGTCGTGCGCACCGTGGCCTCCACCAAGCAGGCGGACGGGCTCGCGCTGCCGGCGTTGTCGCTGGCCGCGGCCCGGCTGCTGCGGCCGCAGCTCGCGATCCTGCCGGGCTCGGTGGTGCGCCCGGCGTTTCAGCCGCCGCCGCAGGAGCTGCCCAGCTTCAGCGCTGCGGCGGCCCTCGAGGGCGGCCTGCCCGCCGCCGGGATCGGCGGCCGGCTGGTCTTCCTCGGCGTGTCGGCGACCGGCGCCGGCGACCAGTTCGTGGTGCCCACCGGCCCCCGGCGCGCGCCGGTGCCGGGAGTCCTCGCCCACGCCTCGGCGGCCGCCTCGATCCTCGACGGGCGCCTGCTCGGCACGCCGCCGCTGCCGTGGTCGGCGGCGGCGGGGTGGCTCCTCGCCTTCGGCGTCCAGCTGCTGCGCGACCGCCGCGGCGCCTTCGACCTCCCGGCCTTCTCGGCGCTGCTCGCCGGCGTCATGGTGATCTCGCTGGCCGCGGCGCGCTGGGGCCTGCTGCTGCTGCCGGTGGCCACATTCGTCGTCGCCATGGTGGCTTCCGCGCTGTTGCGCGAGACCGCGGAGTCGCGGCTCGCCCACCGCGAGACCGGCCGCCTCCTGCAGTCGGTGCTGGCCCACGTCGGCGAGGCGCCGCCGCCGGAAGCCCCGCGGACGGCGCGCGCCCGGCTCCTCGCCCTGCAGCGCGTGCAGCGGAGGGTCCTCGAGGAGGACGCCGCGCGCCGCGCCCTGCTGGCGGGCATGGCCGAGGGCGTGGTGATGTGGGGCCCCGACGGGGCGTTGATCGAGGCGAACCCGGCCGCGCGACGGCTGTGGGGAGGGGTCCCGCACGCCGCCGATCTGGCTTCCGGCAGCGCCTCACCCGACGACGAGTTTTCGGTTCAGCGCGGG
>DATIUV010000261.1:0-24041 GCA_035466595.1 Pelomicrobium sp. | reverse complement strand
TCCGAGCGGATCAGAAAGGTGCCGGTGGACTCGCTGAACTCGGCGTCGGCGAAGGTGATACGGCCGGTTTCCTCGAACGTCCGGCCATCCGCCAGGATGACTTGCACGTCGAACTCCTGGTCCACAGGCATTTTCAGGCGGCCCCCGGCCTGCTCGTCGCGGCTCTGCAGGATCTGGTTCTCGGACACGCTGAAGTTGACGCGCATCGGCGACAGCGCCGACACGGTGGTCAACAGGCTGTTCTGGATGTTGACGTAGGTTCCCTCCTGGACCTGGGCAAAGCTCGACAGCCCGGAAACCGGGGTGCGGATCGTGCAATAGGAGAGGTTGAGCTCCGCATTGATGACGTCGGCCTTGGCCGACTCGACAGCCGCGGCGGCCGCCTGTTGCTGGCCGATCGCGTCATCGAGATCCTTCTGGCTGACGGCGTTCTGCGCCGCCAGCGGCCTCGTTCGGGAAAGATTGGCGTCCGCGGTCTGCAGTCTTGCCTGCTGCTGTTCCAACGCACCCTTGGCGGCGGCCAGCCGCGCCTCGAACGGCTTCTTGTCCATCAGGAAGAGAACGTCGCCTTCCTTGACCATCGCGCCTTCCTGATAGACGCGCTTGTCGAGGAAGCCGTCGACGCGCGCGTTGATGCTCACCTTGCGCGAGCTCTCGGTCTTGCCGACGAATTCGAACACCGCGGGGACGTCCTGAGCCTGCACGGTGACGGCGGTTACTTCGACGGGCGCAGGGGCCTGCTGCTGCGGCGTCTTTTCGCCGCAGGCGGCCAGCGCGAGCGTAAGGATGGCTAGGACGGGCGGGGCGAGCAACTTGGGCGTCATGGCGGCGAATTCTTGAGGATGGGATCGGCCGGATCGACGCCAACGCGACGAAAAGCCTGGCCCGCTTTCGAGGCAGGGGATTATCCCCTAGCCATGGAAGGGGCACAACCGGACAGCGGCGATCGGCTGCCCCCGAAATCAGACCGCGATCGGGGCCTTGATGCCCGGGTGGCACTGATAGTTCGCGAACTCGAAGTCCTCGAACTCGTAATCGAAGATCGACGGCGGGCGGCGCTCGATGCGCAGCGTCGGCAGCGGATACGGCTCGCGCGAAAGCTGCAGGCGCGCCTGCTCCAGATGGTTGAGGTAGAGATGCGTGTCGCCGCCGGTCCAGACGAACTCGCCGACGCCGAGGTCGCACTGCTGCGCCACCATGTGCGTGAGCAGCGAGTAGCTGGCGATGTTGAACGGCAGGCCGAGAAAGACGTCGCAACTGCGCTGGTAGAGCTGGCACGAGAGCTTGCCGTCCGCAACGTAGAACTGGAACAGCGCGTGGCAGGGCGTCAGCGCCATCCTGTGCAGCTCGCCGACGTTCCAGGCGTTGACGATCAGGCGGCGTGAATCCGGATTGGTCTTGATCTCGTTGAGGACCTTGCTGATCTGGTCGACGTGCTTGCCGTCGGGCGTCGGCCAGGAGCGCCACTGGTAGCCGTAGATCGGACCGAGGTCGCCGTTGGCGTCGGCCCATTCGTCCCAGATGGTGACGCCGCGGTCCTTCAGGTACTTGATGTTGGTGTCGCCGTTCAGGAACCAGAGCAGCTCGTAGATCACCGACTTGAGGTGGATCTTCTTCGTCGTGACCAGCGGGAAGCCCTCGTTCAGGTCGAAGCGCATCTGGTAGCCGAAGACGGAAAGCGTGCCGACCCCGGTACGGTCGCTCTTGCGCGTGCCGTGGTCGAGAATGTGCTGCATGAGGTCCAGGTATTTGCGCATGGGTCCTTGAGATCGGGAGGCGGTTAAGCGTTGCCAGGCTCGTTGGGCGCCCGGCGGGCCGCTAGGGGATGGTGAGGACGATCTTGCCGACCGTGTGGCCGGCCTCGACCCGTCGGTGGGCCTCGGCAGCCTGCGCGAGCGGCAGCGCTTCGCTCACCTTGACCCTGAGCTTGCCGTCCTCGATGAGTTTCGCGCCCTGCTCCAGGATGCGGGTCTGCGCCAGGCGCGCGTTGTGGAGGCCAAGGTACAGCGGCGCGGTCATCTGCACGTAGCCGATCAGAAGGTTGCGCAGGCGCGCGGTGTTGATGGCCTTCACGTCGCACGCGGTCGAGAGCAGCGTCACCACCTTGCCGAACACGCGCGCGGCGCCGAAGGAGCGGCAGAAGGTCGGGCCGCCGACGGTGTCCAGAATGACCCGCATGCCCTTGCCGTCGGTCCAGTCGAGCGCGGCCTCGACGAAGTCCTCGTCCTTGTAGTTGATCGTATGGTCCGCGCCGAGGCTGCGGGCGAACTCGGCCTTGTCCTCGCTGCTCACGGTGGTGGCGACGTAGGCGCCGAGGTGCTTGGCGAGCTGGGTCGCGACGTGTCCCACGCCGCCCGCGCCGGCGTGCACCAGCACGGTCTCCTCGGCCTTGAGCTGCGCGCGGTCGACCAGCGCCTCCCACGCCGTGATCAGCACCAGCGGCACGGCCGCGGCTTCCTCCATCGACAGGTTACGCGGCTTCTTCGCGGCGTAGTCCTCGTGGACCACGGTCTGCTCGGCGTAGTTGCCGGTCCCGTAGCCGAGGCCGTTGTTGAAGAAGTAGACCGCGTCGCCGACGCGAAAGCGGCTCACCGCATCGCCGACGGCTTCCACGGTGCCGGCGCCGTCGCAGCCGAGCACGGCCGGAAGCCGGTCGGGATAGAACATGTGCAGCGAGCGGACCTTGGTGTCGACCGGATTAACGCCGGCCGCGCGCAGCCGCACCCGGATGTGGTAGGGGCTCGGCAACTCCGGATCGGCGACCTCGCCGCTCTCGAGCACTTCCGGGCCGCCGACCCGGGTCATGAGGACTGCTTTCATTGTTCTCCCTTTTCGATCCTGCGACCAAATGCCGCCGATTGGCGGACCCGCATCCGATGCGCTTCAAAGCGGGCGCCCCGACGGCGGACCGTGCCCCCCGCCGCGCGAGCCGTGCCCGGAACCGCAACCTTACGCGACCGTCGTCGCGGCAGGCAGTATCCGCGGCAGGGGCGCGCGAGGCCCCTATGTTAAACTTGACCCCTTGTTTTTGCGAGGTTTCCGATGCCCGGCAACACCTTCGGCAGGCTTTTTTCCGTCACTTCGTTCGGCGAGTCGCACGGGCCGGCCATCGGCTGCGTGGTGGACGGCTGCCCGCCGGGGCTCGCGCTTGCCGAGGCCGATATCCAGTTGGATCTCGATCGGCGCCGGCCGGGCACGTCGCGCCATGTTACACAGCGCCGCGAGCCCGACACCGTCGAGATTCTGTCCGGCGTGTTCGAGGGCAGGACCACCGGCACGCCCATCGCGCTCCTGATCCGCAACGTCGACCCGCGCAGCAAGGATTACAGCAAGATCGCCGAGACCTTCCGCCCGGGGCACGCTGACTACACGTACTGGCAGAAATATGGCATCCGCGATTATCGCGGCGGCGGCCGCTCCTCGGCGAGGGAAACGGCGGTGCGCGTCGCCGCCGGCGCCATCGCCCGGAAGTGGCTGCGGGAACATCATGGCGTGATGGTGCGCGGGTATCTGGCGCAGCTAGGGCCGATTCCGGTGGCGTTCCGCAGCTGGGACGGGGTCTACGACAACCCCTTCTTTGCCGCCGATCCCGACGCCGTACCCGAACTGGAGGCGTTCATGGATCGCCTGCGCAAGTCGGGCGACTCGGCCGGTGCGCGCATCAACGTCGTCGCCGAGAACGTGCCGGTGGGCTGGGGCGAGCCCGTGTACGATCGCCTCGATGCCGACATCGCCTACGCCATGATGAGCATCAACGCAGTGAAGGGCGTGGAGATCGGCGCCGGGTTCGCATCGGTGGAGCAGAAGGGCACCGAGCACTCCGACGAGATGGCGCCGGACGGCTTTCTGTCGAACAACGCCGGCGGTATTCTCGGGGGCATCTCGACCGGGCAGGACGTCACGGTCTCGATCGCCATCAAGCCGACTTCCAGCATCCGGCTGCCGCGCCGCTCGATCGACAAGGCCGGCGCGCCCGTGATCGTCGAGACGACGGGTCGCCACGATCCCTGCGTCGGCATCCGCGCCACGCCGATCGCCGAGGCGATGCTGGCGCTGGTGCTGATGGATCACGCGCTGCGCCACCGTGCGCAGAATGCCGATGTCGTCTGTCCGACGCCGAGAATCGCTGCGCGCGGGACGGCGGCGGGCGCCGCGCCGCTGCCGGCCCGCGACGACCCCGAGCCCGACGAGGCCTGAGTTCCCGTGCTCGCGCCCGACGCCGGTCCCGCCGCGCCGTGGAGCACGGTCGCCGGGTGGCAGGTCGCCGTGGCCGCGGCGTTCGGCATCGCCGCCTGCGCCTTCGGGCTCACCGGCGAGGGCTGGTTTCCGGTGCTGGACTCTGCCAACCTCGTTTTCCATGAGGCCGGCCATCCGCTGCTCGGCGCCCTGAGCCAGCGTCTCGCGGTCTACGGCGGCACCCTGATGCAGCTGGCGATTCCGCTGGCTGTCGCAGGCAGCTTCTTTCGCCGGCGGGAAGCGCTCGGTTTTGCGCTCGCCGGCGTCTGGGCGTTCCAGAACTTTTTCAACATCGCGCGCTACGTCGCGGATGCGCGCGCCCAGGCGCTGCCGCTGGTCGGCGGTGGCGACCACGACTGGGCCGAGATCCTCTCGCGCTGGGGCGCGCTGCATCTCGACGGGACGCTCGCCAGATTGCTCGCTTTGGCCGGTGTCCTGGGTGTTGCCGGCTGCGTGGCCTGGCTCGCGCTGTGCTGGCGCCGGCAGGTCGCGGAGGGCTGAGCGCGCGCTTTGCGCGCAGCGGGTTGCGATGAGGGTCCAGCCCTACGCCGCGCTCGGCGGCTTCTACTTCTTCTACTTCGCCTTCGTCGGCGCTTTCTCGCCCTACTGGAGCCTGTACCTGCGCCACCTGGGCTACGCGGCGGCGCAGATCGGCCTGCTCATGTCGCTGCTTCAGGTGATGCGGATCTTCGCGCCGAACGCCTGGGGCTGGCTCGCGGATCACACCGGCCGGCGGGCCGGTATCGTCCGCGTCGCAGCGCTGCTCGGCCTCATCGGCTACATCGGCGTCTTCTTCGGCGAGAGCTTCGCCTGGATGCTGCTGGTGATGGGCGTCATGAGCTTCTTCTGGAGCGCGTCGCTGCCGCTGGTGGAGGCCATCACTTTCTCGCACCTCGGCGCCCGCACGGGCGCCTACGGTCGCATCCGCTCGTGGGGCTCGGTCGGCTTCATTGCGACCGTCGTCGGCGTCGGCTATCTGCTGGACTACGTCGCCATCACGGCGCTCCTGTGGGTGGTGCTGCTGCTCAAGGTGGGCGTGGCCGGGGCCGCCGTCGCGATCCAGGACCCGGGCGCGGTCAAGGCCGAAACCGAAACCGCGCCGCTTCGAGCCATTCTGCGGCGGCCCGAGGTCCTGGCCCTGATGGGCGCGTGCTTCCTGATGGCGGCGGCGCACGGCCCGTACTACGTCTTCTTCTCCATCTACCTGGTCGATACCGGCTACCCCAAGAGCTGGGTCGGCTGGCTGTGGGCCCTCGGCGTCATCTGCGAGATCGCCGTGTTCTTCCTGATGCCGCGGCTGTCGGCGCGCTTCAGCGGCAAGCAGATCCTGGTTTTCAGCTTCGGCTGCGCGGTCGTGCGTTTCCTGCTGGTGGCGTTCTTCGTCGAATCGCTGGCGATGATGCTGCTCGCCCAGGTCCTGCACGCGGCTACCTTCGGCTCGTACCACGCGGCCGCGGTGGCGGCGTTTCACCGCCATTTCACCGGACGCCACCAGACCAGGGGCCAGGCGCTCTACACCAGCGTGAGCTTCGGGGCAGGCGGGACGCTGGGCAGCGGGCTGAGCGGCTTCGCCTGGGAGACGGTGGGCTCCAGCGTGACCTTCGCGCTGTGCGCCGCGGCGGCCCTCGCCGGCGGCGCGCTGCTGGCGTGGAAATTCGGTCCGGACGAGCCCGCGCGATGAGCCGGCCGCCTGCGCCTGCTGCGGCGTTTATGCGATAATTGAAGGCTTCGTCGGGATTCGATCGATGGCCGGAAAGACCCTCTACGACAAGCTCTGGGACAGCCACGTGGTGCGGCGTGAGGCCGACGGCACGGCTCTCCTCTACATCGACCGCCACTTGGTGCACGAAGTCACCAGCCCGCAGGCGTTCGAAGGGCTGCGGCTGGCCGGCCGCAAGCCGTGGCGCGTGGAGTCGATCGTCGCCACGGCCGACCACAACACGCCGACGCGCAACTGGGACCGCGGCATCGCCGATCCGATCTCCCGCACCCAGGTGGAGACGCTCGACGCCAACATCAAGGCGTTCGGCGCCAAGGCGTATTTCCCGTTCCGCGACGCCCATCAGGGCATCGTCCACGTGATCGGTCCCGAGAACGGGGCAACTCTGCCCGGCATGACGGTGGTGTGCGGCGATTCCCACACCAGCACGCACGGCGCGTTTGCCTGCCTGGCGTTCGGCATCGGCACCTCCGAGGTGGAGCACGTGCTCGCCACCCAGTGCCTCGCGCAGAAGAAGGCGAAGGCGATGCAGATCGTGGTCGATGGCAAGCTGGGTCCCGGCGTCACGGCCAAGGACGTGATCCTCGCCATCATCGGCCGCATCGGCACGGCGGGCGGAACCGGCTACGTGATCGAATATGCTGGAGACGCGATTCGCGGCCTGTCGATGGAAGGGCGCATGACGATCTGCAACATGTCGATCGAGGCGGGCGCGCGGGCCGGGATCGTGGCCGTGGATGACACCACCATCGATTACCTCGAGGGTCGGCCGTTTGCTCCCGAGGGCGGGCTTTGGGAGCGCGCGGTGGCGGCGTGGCGCGACCTGAAGAGCGACCCGGACGCCGTGTTCGACCAAGTGGTCACGCTGGATGCCGCGGCGATCGAACCCCAGGTCACTTGGGGGACGTCGCCGGAGATGGTGGCGCCGGTCGGCGGCCGCGTGCCCGATCTGGCGCGGGAAGCCAACCCCACGCGCCGCGAAGGCTACGCGCGGGCGCTGCAGTACATGAACCTTGCGCCGGGCACGCCGATCCGCGACATCCGGGTTGACAAGGTGTTCATCGGCTCGTGCACCAACTCGCGTATCGAGGATCTGCGCGCGGCCGCTGACGTGGTGAAAGGGAAGCGGATTGCCGACAACGTCAAGCTGGCGATGGTGGTGCCCGGCTCGGGCCTGGTAAAGCGCCAGGCGGAGGCCGAGGGGCTCGATCGCGTGTTCACGGCGGCCGGCTTCGAATGGCGCGAGCCGGGATGCTCGATGTGCCTGGCCATGAACGACGACCGGCTGGAGCCGGGAGAACGCTGCGCCTCGACGTCGAATCGGAATTTCGAGGGACGGCAGGGCGCCGGCGGCAGGACGCATTTGGTGAGCCCGGAGATGGCCGCGGCGGCGGCCGTCGCCGGCCATTTCGTTGACGTGCGAGACGTGCTGGGAAAGGAGTGACGCGATGTTGAGGAAAGTGATGGCGATCGTGCTTGCAGGCCTCTTCGTCGCCGGCCTGTCGGCGTGCAATACCGTGGCCGGAATCGGCAAGGACATCGAGAAGGGCGGCGAAGCGATCCAGAAGTCGGTCAAGTAAGTGGAAAAATTCGTCCGCCGAGAAGGGCTGGTGGCGCCGCTCGACCGCGCCAACGTCGACACCGACGCCATCATCCCGAAGCAGTTCCTGAAGTCGATCAAGCGCAGCGGCTTCGGCCCGAACCTGTTCGACGCCTGGCGCTATCTGGACCAGGGCGAGCCCGGGATCGACAACGGCAAGCGGCCGCTGAACCCGGATTTCGTGCTGAACCAGCCGCGCTACCGCGGCGCGACGGTGTTGCTGGCGCGCGAGAATTTCGGCTGCGGCTCGAGCCGCGAGCACGCGCCTTGGGCGCTGATGGACTACGGCTTCCAGGCCGTGATCGCGCCGAGCTTCGCCGACATCTTCTACAACAACTGCCTGAAGAACGGCCTGCTGCCGATCGTGCTCGACGCGCAGATCGTCGATCGCCTTTTCGACGAGGTTGAAGCGCGCGAGGGCTATCGCTTGGCGGTGGACCTGGAGAGCCAGACGGTCTCGACGCCCGACGGCGAGGCGTTCAGCTTCCAGATCGACCCGTTCCGCAAGCACTGCCTGATGAACGGCCTTGACGAGATCGGCCTGACGCTCGAGCACGCCGACGAGATCCGCGCCTACGAGGCAAAACGCCGGGCGGAAGCGCCCTGGCTGTTCGCCTGATCGACACGCCGCCCCGGTTCTCGCCGGCGCGGGCTTGGGGAGAAGACCAGACGTGAAGAACATTGCGATTCTGCCGGGCGACGGCATCGGACCCGAGATCGTGGGCGAGGCCGTCAAGGTGCTCGGGCAGCTGCGGAGCCGCGGCCTCGCGGTGCAGTGGACCGAGTCGCCGGTGGGCGGCGCCGGCGTCGACGCGCACGACGATCCGCTGCCGGCGCCGTCGCTCGAGCTGGCGCGCGCGGCGGACGCGATTCTGCTGGGCGCCGTCGGCGGACCCCGGTACGACGGGCTGCCGCGCGACAAGCGCCCCGAACAGGGCCTGCTGCGGCTGCGGAAAGAGCTCGGCCTGTTCGCGAATCTGCGGCCGGCGGTGGTCTATCCGGAGCTCGCGGCCGCGTCTTCGCTGCGTCCCGACCTCGTGGCCGGACTCGACGTGCTGATCGTGCGCGAGCTGACCGGCGACATCTACTTCGGCCAGCCGCGGGGCGTCCGCACCTCTGACGCGGGTGAGCGTGAGGGCTTCGACACCATGCGCTACAGCGAAAGCGAGATCCGCCGCATCGCCCACGTCGCGTTCCGCGCGGCGCAGCGGCGCGGCAAGCGCCTGTGCTCGGTGGACAAGGCCAACGTGCTGGAAACGAGCCAGCTCTGGCGCGAGGTGGTGGACTTCGTCGGCAGGGACTACCCCGACGTTCAGCTCAGCCACATGTACGTCGACAACGCGGCAATGCAGCTCGTGCGCCAGCCGAAGCAGTTCGACGTGATCGTCACGGGGAACATGTTCGGCGATATCCTGTCGGACGAAGCCTCGATGCTGACGGGCTCCATCGGCATGCTGCCGTCGGCGTCGCTGGACGAGCACGGCAAGGGCATGTACGAGCCGATCCACGGCTCGGCGCCGGACATCGCGGGCAAGGGCGTGGCCAATCCGCTGGCGACGATCCTGTCGGTCGCGATGATGCTGCGCTACAGTCTGGGTGAGGCCGCATGGGCGGAGCGGATCGAGCGAGCGGTGAGCGCGGTGCTCGCGAGCGGGCTTCGCACCGCGGATATCGCCGCCGCCGGCGCGGCATCGGTGGGAACGCGCGACATGGGCGACGCGGTGGCTGCGGCGCTTTGACGGCGCCGCGATGGCAGGAACTACGAGGTGAAGGCAATGAAACGGGTGGGAATCGTCGGTTGGCGGGGCATGGTGGGATCGGTGCTGATCCAGCGCATGCGCGAGGAAGACGACTTCGCCGGCATCGAGCCGGTGTTCTTCAGCACGTCCCAGGCGGGCGGGAAGGGGCCGGACATCGGCCGCGACGTGCCGCCGGTCAAGGACGCGCGCAGCGTCGACGACCTGAAGGCGATGGAGGTCGTCATCACCTGCCAGGGTGGCGACTACACCAACGACATCTATCCGAAGCTGCGCGCCGCCGGCTGGAACGGCTACTGGATCGACGCCGCCTCCGCGCTGCGCATGCAGAAGGACAGCGTGATCATCCTCGATCCGGTGAACCGGCCCGTCATCGACGAGGCGATCGCGGCGGGCGTCAAGAGCTACATCGGCGGCAACTGCACCGTAAGCCTGATGCTGATGGCGATGGGCGGTTTGTTCAAGAACGGCCAGGTCGAGTGGATGTCGGCGATGACGTACCAGGCGGCCTCCGGCGCCGGCGCGCAAAACATGCGCGAGCTGCTGCTGCAGATGGCGGCTCTGGCCGACGAAGCGAGGCCCCTGCTCGATGATCCGGCATCGCTGATCCTGGAAATCGACAGGGTCGTCGCCCATTCGCTGCGGCGGCCGGACTTCCCGATGGAGCATTTCGGCGTGCCGCTCGCCGGGAGCCTCATTCCGTGGATCGACAAGGAAATGGAGAACGGGCAGAGCCGCGAAGAATGGAAGGGCCAGGCCGAGACCAACAAGATCCTCGGTCGCGAGCAGGCGCCGGTACCCGTCGACGGCATCTGCGTGCGCGTCGGCGCGATGCGCTGCCACAGCCAGGCACTGACCGTGAAACTCAAGCAGGATGTCCCGCTCGACGAAGTCGAGGACATGCTGGGTTCCGCCAACGACTGGGTGAAGGTGGTGCCCAATCGAAGGGAGGACAGCATCCGCGAGCTGACGCCGGCCGCGGTCACCGGCACGCTCGACGTGCCCGTCGGCCGGCTGCGCAAGCTCAACATGGGCGGCGAGTACCTGTCGGCGTTCACCTGCGGCGACCAGCTGCTCTGGGGCGCTGCCGAGCCGCTGCGCCGCATGCTGCGCATCCTGCGCGAGGCGTGAGCGCCTTGAGCGTCTCCCGCTCGCCGTGAGCCGCGCGCCGATCGACGTCGCCGTCGTCGGGGCCGATGACGCCCTCGGCGAGACCGTCCTCGAGCTGCTTTCTGAGCGCGGCTTTCCCGCCGGCAGGGTCCACGTGCTCAGCGCCGCGCGCGATGTCGACGGCACGGCCGAATATGCCGGTGGCGCAATCGATCTCGAGAGCGTTCACGCGTTCGACTTTTCCGGGGTCAAGCTCGCCTTCTTCTGTGCCAGCGGCACGATCGCGGCAGAGTACGCGCCTCGCGCGGTCGATGCCGGGGCGCGTGTCATCGACGCCTCGCCCCGCTTCCGCCTGGACGACGACGTCCCGTTGCTGGTGCCGCAGGTGAACGCGAACCTCGCGCGAGCGGAGGCCCCGTTGTGGGCTGTGCCCGCGGCGGCGACGGTGCCGTTGGCGCTGGTATCGTCGCCGCTGGATGCCGCGTTCGGAATCGACGCGATCGGTGCGGTGGCGCTTTACCCGGTGTCGGCGAGCGGGAGCGCGGGGATTCGTGAACTTGCGGAGCAGACGCGCGCGCTCTTCAATCAGCAGTCGGCGTCGCCGCAGTTCTATCCCAAGCAGATCGCATTCAACGTATTCCCTCTGGTGGACGCTCTCGATGAGTCCGGTGCGAGCCGTGAGGAAACGGCGATCGCAGCCGAACTCGCCCGGATTCTGGAGGCACCGGCGCTGGCGACCGGGATCACCTGCCTGCGGGTACCCGTGTTCTATGGCATGGGCATCGCGGCGACGTTGACGACACGCGAGCCTGCGGCGGTAGCGGAAGTGCGCGAGTGCCTGGCAGAGGCGCCGGGGGTGCGGGTCATGGATGACCCGGACGCCCTCGATTTTCCTGCCCCTGCGACGGACGCGGTCAATCAGGACGAGGCTCTTGTCGGCCGGATCCGGCGCAGCCACGGCGACGATCGGACACTGGATCTCTGGCTGGCAAGTGACAACTTGAGACTGGGACAGGCGCTTCCGGCCGTGCAGCTGGCTGAACTTCTGGTTGAAAAATATCTTAGTTAAGACATAATGTAAGAGCCAGATTTAACTTGCATACGTAACTATTTGATGTTAATTTGTTCTTTCCCGAGAACACCTAGGGAGGCCGTGTGCTGCAAGGTATTCTAAGAACCACATTCCTCTTGGGCGCCCTGTTCCTTTCGGCGGCGGGGCATGCGGCCGGCCTGGGCAAGCTCAATCTCCAGTCCGCCCTGGGCGAGTCGCTCAAGGCCGAAATCGACATCGTCGCGCTCAAGCCGGGCGAGCTGGAATCGCTGGCGGCACGCGTCGCCACGCCTGAGACCTACAAGCAGGCCAACGTCGAATACCAGGGCGCCGTCGCCACCATACGCGCAAAAATCGAGTCGGTTGGCGGGCGCCCGGTCATCCGCCTCAGCTCGACGCAGCCGATCAACGAGCCGTTCCTGAACGTGCTCGTGGAACTCACCTGGGATCAGGGCTCCGTGCTGCGAGAGTACACGCTGCTGCTCGACCCGCCGACGTATACGCCGCCCCAGGCTGCCGCCCCCGTCACCAAGGGCGCCGAAGCCAAGTCCATCGAGCAGCAGAAACCAGCAGCACCGGCTGCAGCGCCGGCTCCAGCGCCGGCTCCAGCCCCGGCTGCAAAGGCGGCGCCGGCCCCCGGGCCGGCGCCTGCCGCTTATGGGGCTACCGCCGACACCTACGGGCCGGTCGTCCGCGGCGATACGTTGAGCGGCATCGCCGAGCGGATCCGCCATCCCGGCGCCTCGCTCGAGCAGATGCTTTCCGCGCTGTTTCGGGCCAATCCGGATGCCTTCGTCGGCAACAACATGAACCGGCTCAAGACGGGCCCCGTGCTGAAGGTGCCGTCGCGCGATGAAGTGATGGCGATCGAGCAGAAGGAAGCGGTCAAGGAGTTCCGTACGCAGGTGGCCGACTGGCAGGCATACAAGCAGAGCCTGGCGGGCGCCGCCACCGGGGGCGCGCCGGCGGCCGGCGCCGACCGGACAGCGGCGGGCACGGTGACCGGCGCCGTCGCCGAGCGGGGCCAAGGCCAGCAGCCGCCGAGCGAGGTGCTGAAGCTCTCCAAGGGCGAAGGCGCCAACGTCGCCAACCTGCAGGAGCGCATCCGCAGCCTCGAGGAAGAAAACGTCGCCAAGGAAAAGGCGCTGAAGGAGGCTCAGGATCGGGTCGCTGCCCTGGAGAAGAACATCCAGGACATGCAGAAGCTGATCGAGTTGAAGGCCCAGCCGCCGATGGCGGCGCCGGCCAAGCCGGCCGAGCCCATGGCCAAGCCCGACGCGCCGAAACCCGCCGAGCCGGCGCCGAAGCCGGAAGCCGCGGCAGGGCCCGCACCAGCACCGAAGCCTGAGGCGGCGCCAGCGCCAGCCGCTCCTCCGCCAGCTGCGGCGCCCGCGGCGCCGCCCGCGCCCAAGCCGGCAGCACCGGCACCCGCGGTGAAACCGCCCGCGCCGAAACCGCCGCCGCCACCGGAGGAGCCTTCGCTCCTCGATACGCTGATGGAAGAGCCGATCTATATCGCCGGACTGGGGGCGCTGCTGGTGGCAATGCTGGGCGGGGGCCTGTACCTCGCGCGCCGAAAAAAGCAGCAGGCGGCTGAAGAGTGGGCAGCCGCCGAAGCCGAACTAGACGCAGCAGCGACGTCTCCCGCGGAGTCCACGCCGCAAATGTTTGCCCAGCCGCAGACGCCGGAAACGACGGCAGCCGGCCCGGGAGCCATGGACGAAGTCGATCCGGTGCAGGAAGCGGAGGTGTACCTCACGTACCGCAGGGATGGCCAGGCCGAGGAGGTGCTGAAGGAAGCCCTCGCCAAGACGCCCAACCGCCCGGAAGTCTACGTCAAGCTGCTCGAGATCTACGGCATGCGCAAGGACAAGGCCTCGTTCGAGACCACCGCGCGCAAGCTGCAGGCGATCGCCGGCGGTACGCCGCACTGGGACAAGGCGGTCACGATGGGGCTCGCGCTCGATCCCACCAATTCGCTTTACGGCGGATCGCAGGCGGGAAGCGCCGACCGCGAGTCGATGGATGTGACGTCGCCGCCGACTCAGTTCGAGCCGCAGTCGGCCAACGTGGACTTCGATCTCGGCGGTGGCGGCGGCGAGTCCGAGGTGGAGGACGTCACCAAGTGGCGTCCGCCGTCCGGTCTTGATACCACCAACGTGGATTTCGAGGTGACCTCGGGGGTGGGGGAGGGCCATCACGAGGAGATGAAGTCGGCCTCGAGCCTGGATCAGCCGCTTGCATTCGAGTCCGGGCTGACGGAGCGCAGCCAAACGGGTGATCGCAAGGGGCCGCAGGAATCGACCACCACCAAGCTCGATTTCGACTTCAGCCTCGACCTCGGCGACGCGCCGGCGGCCGGTGCCCAGACCGGCGGCGACGCGCAGTGGCAGGAGATCGCCACCAAGTTCGATCTCGCCAAGGCCTACAAGGAGATGGGCGACAACGACGGCGCGCGGGAAATCCTGCAGGAGGTCATGCGCGAGGGCAACGCCCAGCAGCAGAAAGAGGCTCAGGAGCTGCTGGACAGCCTTTGATTCGAACCCGCGGTCCGTCGCGATGACCCGGCCCCGGCCGGGTCATCGCGTTTTCGGCCCCCGGCGAGGGCTGCTATCATCGCAGTCTCTTCCCCGCGAGCCGACGGCAGGGGAAATTCCTTCATGCTCCACACCGCCACCCTGATCCTGTGCTGGGCCGTCACCGCGGTGGCCCTGCAGCGAATCGACGGATTGCCGCTGGCCGCGATCGCGGGTTTCACGGTGGCCGCCGTCGCGGGCGCGGGCGCCTCGCGGCGCTTCGCGGGGATCCTGCGTCGCAGTCGTTGGCTGCTGGTGGCCGTCGCGCTCCTCCACCTGCTGCCTCCGAGCATGGCCTCCGGCTGGCAGCCTGATGCGGTGGCCGGCGGAGGACTCGCCGGCATCGAGCAGGCCCTGCGTCTGGTGGTGCTGCTGGCGCTGCTTGCCGTCGTGTTGCACCAGCGCACGCGCGAGGAGCTCGTCTCTGGCATCCATATGCTGCTGGCGCCGTTCGCCTGGCTGGGCGTCGACCGCGGCCGTTTTGCCGCGCGACTTTGCCTGACGCTCGCATACTTCGACCGGCCCCGGCCCGAGGGAGAGAGGCGCGGCGTCGCGGAGGCGCTGGCCGAACTGGATCGCGCCCCCGACACCGGCGGCAGTGTCATCGTCCTGCCGGCGCGTCGACTCGGGCTTGCCGACGGCGTCGCCGTCGTGCTCATCGGACTCGGCCTGGGCGCCGCGCTGCTGTGAGAATCGCGCTCGGGCTCGAGTACGACGGCCGTCCCTTCTGCGGTTGGCAGAGTCAGAAGGGCGGCGGCTCCGTGCAGGATGCGCTGGAGGCTGCGCTGGCCGAGATCGCGGGCCGGCCGGTGCGCGTCGTCGCCGCCGGTCGCACCGACACCGGCGTGCACGCTTCGATGCAGGTGGTCCATTTCGATACCGACGTGAACCGGCCGCAATCGGCGTGGGTGCGCGGCGCGAACGCCCATCTGCCGGATGCGGTGGCGATCCTGTGGGCGCAGGAAGTCGGCGCCGATTTTCATGCCCGCTTCAGCGCGCGCGAGCGCAGCTATCGTTACCTGCTGCTCAACCGCCCCGTGCGGCCCGCGATCGCGAGCGGACGCGTGGGGTGGTTACACCTGCCGCTGGATAGCGGCCGCCTGCGCGCGGCCGCGGCCCTGCTGGTCGGCGAGCACGACTTCGGCGCGTTCCGCGCCGCCGAGTGCCAGGCGAAGACGGCAGTGCGCACGGTGTCCCGCCTGACGATCGAGCGGCACGGCGACCTGCTGGTGATCGACGTCTGGGCCAACGCGTTCCTGCATCACATGGTGCGCAACATCGTGGGCTCTCTGGTGTATGTCGGGAAGGGCAGGCACCCGCCGCACTGGATCCGCGATGTGCTGGAGAGCCGTGACCGCAAGCTGGCGGCGCCGACGTTCGCCGCCGACGGGTTGTACCTGTCGTCGGTGCGCTATGCGCCGCCCCATGCGCTGCCCAGCGAGGCGGCAGGACTGGATGCGCTGCTGCTGGAGATGGGGGCCGGCCGGTGACGGCGGTGAAGATCTGCGGCATCACGCGTGCCGAAGACGCCCTGGCGGCGGCGCAGCAGGGCGCACAGGCCATCGGACTGATGTTCTACGCGCCGAGCCCGCGCAGCATCGTGCCGGCAGCGGCGGCGGAGATCGCTGCCGCCCTGCCGCCGTTCATCTGCGCGGTGGGCGTTTTCGTGAACCCTGAAGCGGCGTGGGTGGAGGAAGTCCTGGCGCGGGTACGGCTCGACCTCCTGCAGTTCCATGGCGACGAGACGCCGGCGTTCTGCGACGGCTTCGGCGTGCCGTACGTGAAGGCGGCGCGCGTCCGTCCGGGGGTCGATCTGCTAGAATACTCAGCCGGTTACAGTCGCGCCAAAGGGCTCTTGCTGGACGCTTTCGAGCCGTGCGTCTACGGCGGCACCGGCAAGGGGTTCGACTGGGCGCTGGTGCCCCCCGGCCTGCCGTTGCCGGTGGTCCTGTCCGGCGGCCTGACGCCGGGCAACGTGGGCGAGGCGATCCGCACGGTGCGGCCGTGGGCGGTGGACGTTTCCAGCGGCGTAGAGGCGGCCAAGGGCATCAAGGACGCGGCGAAGATCGCCGCCTTCATCGAGGAAGTTCGCAATGCAGATGTACGACCTGCCGGATAGATCCGGTCACTTCGGGCCCTACGGCGGCGTGTTCGTCGCCGACACCCTGATTGCAGCGCTGGACGAGCTGCGCCGCGAGTACGAGCGCTACGGGCGCGACCAGGAGTTCCAGGCCGAATTCGCACACGAACTCAGGCATTACGTCGGCCGGCCGAGCCCGATCTACCACGCGCGGCGCTGGTCCGAGCATCTGGGCGGCGCGCAGATCCTGCTGAAGCGCGAGGACCTCAATCACACCGGCGCCCACAAGATCAACAACACCATCGGCCAGGCGCTGCTGGCCCGCCGCATGGGCAAGCCGCGCATCATCGCCGAGACCGGCGCCGGCCAGCACGGCGTCGCTTCCGCCACGGTGGCGGCGCGCTACGGCATGGAGTGCGTGGTGTACATGGGCTCCGAGGACGTCAAGCGCCAGGCGCCCAACGTCTACCGCATGAAGCTGCTGGGCGCGACGGTGGTGCCGGTGGAGAGCGGCTCGAAGACGCTCAAGGACGCCCTCAACGAGGCGATGCGCGACTGGGTCACCAACGTCGACAACACCTTCTACATCATCGGCACGGTCGCGGGGCCGCATCCGTACCCGATGATGGTGCGCGATTTCCAGGCGGTCATCGGCCGCGAGGCGAAGGAGCAGATGCGCGAGCAGTTCGGCCGCCAGCCGGACGCCATCATCGCCTGCGTCGGCGGCGGCTCCAACGCCATCGGCCTGTTCCATCCGTATATCGAGGAGGCGGGCGTGCGCCTGATCGGCGTCGAGGCGGGCGGCGAGGGCATCGCCAGCGGCCATCACGCCGCGACGCTTTGCGCCGGCCGGCCCGGCGTGCTGCACGGCAACCGCACCTACCTGCTGCAGGACAAAGACGGCCAGATCGTCGAGACGCACTCGATCTCGGCCGGCCTCGACTATCCCGGCGTCGGGCCCGAGCACGCCTGGCTCAAGGACAGCGGCCGCGCCGAGTACGTGGCGGTCACCGACGACGAGGCGTTGGAGGCGTTTCACACGCTCTGCCGCTTTGAAGGCATCATCCCGGCGCTGGAGACGAGCCACGCGCTTGCGCACGCGGCGAAACTGGCGCCCGCCTTGCCGCGCGATGCCCTGCTGCTGGTCAACCTTTCCGGGCGAGGCGACAAGGACATGAACACGGTCGCCCGCGCTTCCAACATCACGTTCTGACGCGCCCGGTGGGCGCAGGCCCGCCGGGCGGTCCGAAACCTCGGCTGCCATGTCCAGAATCCACAGCACCTTTCAGCGGTTGCGCCACGAAGGCCGCGCCGCGCTGATCCCGTTCATCACCGCGGGCGATCCCGATCCGGTGAGCACCGTGCCGCTGATGCATGCGCTGGTGCGCGCCGGCGTCGACGTGATCGAACTCGGCGTGCCGTTCTCCGACCCGATGGCCGACGGACCGACGATCCAGCGCGCATCCGAGCGCGCGCTGAAGCGCGGCACCACGCTGCGCCAAGTGCTGCAGATGGTGCGCGAGTTTCGCGAGCAGGACGCGGCGACCCCCGTCGTGCTGATGGGCTACGCCAACCCGATCGAGGCCATGGGCTACGACGCCTTCGTGCGCGAGGCGCAGGCGAGCGGCGTCGACGGCGTGCTGGTGGTGGACTACCCGCCCGAGGAAAGCGAGGCCTTCGTCGGTCACCTCGCCGCTTCGGGCATCGACCCGATCTTCCTGCTGTCGCCGACGGCACCCGAGGAGCGCGTACGCAAGGTAGGCGCGCTGGCCCGCGGCTACGTCTACTACGTGTCCCTGAAGGGCGTGACCGGCGCGTCGCACCTGAACGTCGAGGACGTGCGGGACCGCGTGGCCGCGATGCGCGAGCATATCCGCGTGCCGATCGGCGTCGGCTTCGGCATCCGCGACGCGCAGACGGCCGCGGCGGTGTCCCGGGCGGCCGACGCGGTGGTGGTTGGCAGCCGTATCGTCGAGGAGATCGAGCACGCCCCGGAAGGCGAAGCGCCGGAGCGCGTGCGGCGGCTGGTGGCGGGGCTGCGCCATGCGATGGACGAGGCGGCACTGGCCGGAGGTACGCGGCGTGAGTTGGCTTGACAAGATCCTGCCGCCCAAGATCCAGCGCAAGGACGCTGGTGGGCGCAAGGTCGTCCCCGAGGGACTGTGGAGCAAGTGCGAGGCCTGCGATGCAGTTCTCTATTACTCGGACCTGGAAAAGAACCTCAACGTCTGCCCCAAGTGCAACCATCACAACCGCCTCGGCGGCCGCACGCGGCTCAACCTGCTGCTCGACGCCGAGGGCCGCGCCGAGATCGGCGCCGAGGTGGGTCCGGTGGACAGCCTCAAGTTCAGGGACAGCAAGAAGTATCCCGATCGCCTGAACGAGGCGAAGAAGGAGACCGGCGAGGAAGACGCCCTGGTGGTGATGCAGGGCGCCGTCAAGTCCGTGGGCCTGGTCGCGGCCGCGTTCGAGTTCGATTTCATGGGCGGCTCGATGGGCTCGGTGGTGGGCGAGCGCTTCGTGCGCGGCGTGCGCGCGGCGATCGAAGGCGGACTGCCGTTTGTCTGCTTCACGGCGACCGGCGGCGCGCGCATGCAGGAAGGCCTGCTGTCGCTGATGCAGATGGCCAAGACCAGCGCGGTGCTGGCGCGCCTGGCGGAGGAGGGCATTCCCTACATTTCGGTGCTGACGCACCCGACCACCGGCGGCGTGTCGGCCAGCTTCGCCATGATCGGCGACGTCGTCATCGCCGAGCCCGGCGCGCTGATCGGCTTTGCCGGCCCGCGCGTGATCGAGCAGACGGTGCGCGAGACGTTGCCGGAGGGCTTCCAGCGCGCCGAGTTCCTGCTCGAGCACGGCGCCGTCGACCTCATCGTCGATCGTCGGCAGATGCGCGACACGCTGGCCGCGCTGCTGACTCTGCTGTTGCGCGCGCCGGCGCCCTGACGGACTTTTCCCGCCGCCTCCGATGAGCAGCGTGCCGCAGACTTCGATGGCGGCGCCGCCCGCGCCGGCGCCCGGCCCGCAGGCGGGGCTCGACGACTGGCTCGCCTACCTCGAGAAGATCAACGCCCGCGTCATCGAGATGGGCCTCGCCCGCGTGCGCGAGGTCTGGGGCAGGCTTGCGCTGCAGCCGGCGTTCCCGATCGTCACCGTCGCCGGCACCAACGGCAAGGGCTCCACCTGCGCGATGCTGGAGTCGATCCTGTCGCGGGCCGGCTACCGCACCGGCTGCTACACCTCGCCGCACCTGGTGCGCTACAACGAGCGCGTGCGCATCGACCGCGAGCCGGTCGAGGATGCGCGGCTGGTGGCGGCATTTCGCGAGATCGAGCAGGCGCGCGGCGCGACGCCGCTGACCTACTTCGAGGTCGGCACCCTGGCGGCGATGATGATCTTCATCCGCGAACCGGTCGACGTCGCGATCCTCGAGGTCGGGCTCGGCGGGCGCCTCGACGCGGTCAACGTGTTCGACAACGATGTCGCGGTCGTCTCTGGCATCGACTTCGACCACATGGAATACCTCGGCAACACGCGCGAGGAGATCGGCTTCGAGAAGGCCGGCGTGTTCAAGCGCGGGCGCGCGGCGGTGTGCGCCGACATGGATCCGCCGGCCAGCATCGCCGAGCGCGCGCACGACGTCGGCTGCGACCTGTACCAGATCGGCCGCGATTTCGGCTACGTCGCCGACGGCGGGCAGTGGACTTACTGGGGCTACGGCGTGCGCCGCGCGGGCCTGCCGTACCCGGCGCTGCGCGGGGCGTTTCAGCTGCGCAACGCCGCGGCCTGCCTCGCGGTCCTCGACGAGTTGAAGGACCGGCTGCCGGTCGCGATGGGCGAGGTCCGCCGCGGCCTCACGGAAGTCTCGCTGCCAGGGCGCTTCCAGGTGCTGCCGGGCCGCCCCACGGTGGTGCTCGACGTCGCCCACAATCCGCAGGCGGCGCGCGCGCTGGCCGACAATCTCGCCGGCATGGGGCCGTACGGGCGCACGTTCGCGGTGCTGGCAATGCTGCGCGACAAGGACATTGCCGCCGTGATCTCGAGCGTCGCCGCGCGGGTCGATGGCTGGCGCGTCGCCTCGCTGCCGGGCGAGCGGGGCGCCCGGGCCGAGGCGCTGGCGGAAATTCTCCGGCGCGACTTCGATGGCGCGCAGGTGCAGACGTATCCGACGCCGCTCGATGCCTACCGGGCCGCCTGCGCCGAGGCGGGCGAAGATGATAGAATCGTCGTGTTCGGATCTTTCCTTACCGTCGCGGACGTGCTCGCTCACCGCGGCCGAAGCTGAAGCGCGGTAAAGGTCGCTTGATGGCGAAATCAGTCAGTACCGAAGAGTTGCAGTTCCGCAAGCGGGCTCGCAGGAGGCTGATCGGCGCCATCACCCTCGTCGTCATCGCCGTCGTCGTGCTGCCGATGGTGCTCGACCGCGAGCCGCAGCCGGTGACGCAGCCGCTCGACGTGCGTATCCCCGCCAAAGAGCAGGCGCCGGCGCTGCCGGAGCCGCCGCCGGCGATGGAACCACCCGGCGCGTCGGGACCCGCGAAACCTGCCGGGAAGACAACGGAAAAGACACCCGAGAAGCCGGCGGAAAAAGCGCCGGAGAAAGCGCCGGAAAAGGCGGCGGCCGCGCCGGTCAAGCCGCCGGGATCCGAGCCCAAGCCGGTGCCCGAGCCGGCCAAGCCGTCGAAGCCCGCGTCGGCGACGCAGGAAGCGTTCGTCGTGCAGCTGGGGGCCTTTTCGAGCGCGGACAATGCCCGGCAACTCAAGGACAAGCTGGCCGGCGGCGGCATCAAGGCCTATACCGAAACCGTGACCACGGCCCAGGGCAAGCAGACACGCGTGCGCGCCGGCCCGTATCCGACCCGCGAGGCGGCGGAGAAGACGCTGGCGCGCGTCAAGCAGCTGGGCCTCGACGGGATCGTGACCACCCAATGAGCGTGGCGCGCAGGTACTCGGCGGCCAGGGCGGCCCCCCGTGACGGCGGGCGATGACGGTGTTCGATTACGCGGTCCTGGCGGTGGTGGGCCTGTCGGTCCTGGTCAGCGTGATCCGCGGCGCGGTGCGCGAGGTGCTGGCGCTGGCCGGCTGGGTGGCGGCGTTTCTGATCGCCAACCTGATGGCGCCCCACCTGGCGCTGATGCTGCCGGTGGAGATACCCGGCGAGGCGCTCAAGCTGCTGATCGCGTTCCTGACGCTGTTCATCGGCACGCTCCTGGTGGCCGGCCTGGCGACGATCGCGGTCGCCGAGCTCATCAAGGCGGCCGGCCTAACGACGCTGGACCGCGGGCTCGGCGCGCTGTTCGGCGCGGCGCGCGGCGGGCTGATCGTGCTGGTGGCGGTACTGCTGGCGGGGCTCACGGCGATGCCGAAGGAGCGATTCTGGCAGGAGGCGGCGCTGAGCGGGCCGCTGGAGGCGGTGGCGATGGACGTCAAGCAATGGCTGCCCTACAGCTTCGCCCAGCGCATCCGCTACGATTGAGAGCGGCCAATCGACGACCGGGGGTGAATCGATCATGTGCGGCATCATTGGCGTAGTCGGCAGATCGCCGGCGAACCAGCTGCTCTACGACGGCATGCTGGTGTTGCAGCACCGCGGCCAGGACGCGGCGGGCATCGTTACCGCGGAGGGCAGCACGTTCCACATGCACAAGGGGCCCGGGCTGGTGCGCGATGTCTTCCGCACGCGCGACATGCGCAACCTGCAGGGTGCAAGCGGCATCGCCCACTGCCGCTATCCGACCGCGGGCTCGGCCTACAGCTCGGCGGAGTCGCAGCCGCTCTACGTGAACTCGCCGTTCGGCATCGTGCTCGGCCACAACGGCAACCTGACCAACTCCGATCAGCTGAAGCAGGAGATGTTCCGCCAGGACCTGCGGCACATCAACACGAACTCCGATTCGGAAGTGCTGCTCAACGTGCTGGCGCACGAGCTGCAGGGCTCGACGCAGAACTTCCGCATCGACCTGCCGAGCATTTTCAACGCGGTGGCCGGCGTGCATCGGCGCTGCCGCGGCGCCTACGCCGTCGTCGCGATGATCGCCGGCTACGGCATGCTGGCGTTCCGCGATCCGCTGGGCATCCGTCCGCTGGTGGTGGGGCAGGCCCACACCGACCGCGGCACCGAGTACCTGGTTGCCTCCGAAAGCGTCGCGCTCGACGCGCTCGGCTACAAGCTCACCCGCGATGTCGCGCCGGGCGAGGCGATCTTCGTCGACCTCGACGGCAACTTCTACAGCAAGCAGTGCGCGCTGCGCACCTCGCACAATCCCTGCCTGTTCGAGTACGTCTATCTGGCGCGGCCGGATTCGGTGATGGACGGCGTCTCGGTCTACGAGGCGCGCCTCAACATGGGCGTGCGGCTGGGCGAGAAGATCAAGCGCACCATGCGCCACGTCGACATCGACGTCGTCATCCCGATTCCCGACTCCAGCCGCCCCTCGGCGCTGCAGCTCGCCAACCGGCTCGGTATCGACTTCCGCGAGGGCTTCGTCAAGAATCGCTACATCGGCCGCACCTTCATCATGCCGGGCCAGGCGGTGCGCAAGCGCTCGGTGCGGCAGAAGCTGAACGCCATCAACGTCGAGTTCCGCGGCAAGAACGTGCTGCTGGTGGACGACTCCATCGTGCGCGGCACCACCAGCCAGGAGATCGTGCAGATGGCGCGCGAGGCCGGCGCGCACAAGGTGTATTTCGCCTCCGCCGCGCCGCCGGTGCGCTACCCCAACGTCTACGGCATCGACATGCCGACGCGCTCCGAGCTGATCGCCAACGGCCGCGACGACGACGAGATCGCGCGCGAGATCGGCGCCGACTGGCTGGTGTACCAGGACCTGGAGGACCTCAAGGAGGCGGTGCGCGAACTCAATCCGGCGCTGACCTCGTTCGAGGCCTCCTGCTTCGACGGCCACTACATCACCGGTGACGTCACGCCCGATTACCTCGACCGCCTGGAGGGGAGCCGCGCCGGCCGCGGCCAGGAGGGGCCGGAGGGCATCGCCCAGCTGGACCTCAACCTGGTGGCGGCGGACTAGCCGAAGACGTAGAATGGCGGCTTCCGGGCCGAAATCCGGAGCCAAGCGCCGATTTGACCGTCAGCTTGCGGGCGCTCAACAAATTCCGCTAAAGCGAGGAGAACCCGTCTCCGTCGCTGGCTGAACGGGTTTTTTATTGCCTGAACGGATGGCGAAAATGTCCGAGGAATGGAAGTTCGATACGCGGGCCCTGCGCAGCGGCGTGCATCGCAGCCAGTTCAACGAGCACGCGGAAGCGCTCTATCTCACCTCCAGCTTCGTGTTCGAGAATGCGGCCCAGGCCGCGGCGCGCTTCGCCAACACGGAGCCCGGCTACGTCTACTCGCGCTTCACCAACCCCACGGTGACGGCGTTCGAGGAGCGCCTCGCGGCGCTGGAGGGCGCGGAGTCGTGCGTGGCCACCGCCTCCGGCATGTCGGCGATCCTGTCCTGCGTCATGGGGTTGATGCGCGCCGGCGAGCACATCGTCGCCTCCCAGAGCCTGTTCGGCGCCACCGTGCAGCTGTTCACCCAGATCCTGCCGCGCTTCGGCATCGAGGCGACCCTGGTGCCGGGCGCCGACGCCGCCGCCTGGCGCGCGGCGGTGCGTCCGAACACGCGCATGCTGTTCGTCGAGACGCCGTCCAACCCGCTCACCGAGCTGGCCGACCTCAAGGCGCTGGCGGCGATCGCGCGCGAAGCGAAGGCGTGGCTGGTGGTCGACAACTGCTTCTGCACGCCCGCGCTGCAGCGGCCCATCGAATTCGGCGCCGACCTCGTCATCCATTCAGCCACCAAATACCTGGACGGGCAGGGCCGAGTGCTGGGCGGCGCGATCCTCGGGCCGCGAGCGCTGGTGATGGAGCAGGTGTTTGCGTTCCTGCGCACGGCCGGGCCATGCATG
>DATIUV010000260.1:0-17285 GCA_035466595.1 Pelomicrobium sp. | reverse complement strand
CCAGCGCGCCGAGCGCCGCCAGCGCGCTACGCCACGGCAGCGCGCGGAGGCCGGAAGTAGCTCGTGACATCGTAGAACCTTTCGTCGCCGGCGCGCTCGCTCCAGTCGGGCACGCCGAGCACGGGCACCGGGGTGAGCGCGCCGCGCAGCGCCTCGCCGGTCGTCGCCACGAGCGTCGCCACCAGCGCGGCGTCGAGTCGCGCGAGCAATTCGCCGTGAGGAAGGGTCAGTGCCGCGCCCGGCAGCAGCACGACGACGCCGTGTCCGGTCATGCCGACGAACGGCGCCAGCGCCTTCTCCATCAGGCCGTGGCCAAGCAGGAGAAAGCGCATTCCGCGCGCCACGTTCGCCCGCTGGTCCCAGAACAGCGCCTTCCAGCGGCGCTCGCGCAGCAAATCCGCGAGCGGAGGCTCGGCGCAGGCGACCACGACGCCGGATTCGTCGAGCAGCGTCAGCGCGTCGCGCAGGCGGCCGCGCCCTGCGCCCGGCGGGCCGCCGGCCCGTCGGTCCCCCTCGAGGACTTCGTAATGGCGCGCGTTCAACGCCGCCTTCGCGCGCGGGAAGAGACACCACGCGAACGCGTTCAGCACGTCGTGCCAGCTGCCCGCGCGCGTTTCCGCCGCGCCGCCAAGAAAGATGCGCTGCTCGTAACCGTCCTCGAAGCGGACGCGACGGCCGAGCGGCGGCACGAACGTGACGGGCCGGCCGGCCGCCGTGACGACGCCGCGGCGACGCGCAAGCCGGTTCAGCACCGCGAGCGAGGGCCAGCCGCGCGCGAGCGCCGGCTCCTCCTGCCATAGCAGTTCGAGCGGCGCCAGCATCGGCGAGCGCCGCGGCAGGTCGCCATCCCAGGCGGGCGGGACCGCGTCTTGGTTTCGCGCTGGCATTCCTCGGCTAATATAGCGCGCTTCGATCGTTGGACAGGAACGGATCGTGGAGCGCATCGACTGCGCCGTGATCGGCGCCGGCGTCGTAGGCCTCGCGGTCGCCCGCGAGCTCGCGCTCGCCGGGCGCGAGGTGATCGTGCTGGAGAAGGCCGACGCGATCGGCACCGAGTCCAGCTCGCGCAATTCGGAGGTGATCCACGCCGGCATCTACTACCCCGCCGGCAGCCTGAAGGCGCGCCTGTGCGTGACCGGCAAGCACCTGCTCTACCGCTACTGCGGCGAGCGCGGCATCCCGCACGCCCGCCTCGGCAAGCTGCTGGTGGCCACCACCGCCGCGGAGATTCCCACCCTCGAAGGCTATGTTCGGTCCGCCGCCGCCAATGGCGTCGACGATCTGGAATGGCTGAGCGTCGAGCAGGTCGCCGAGCTGGAGCCCGAAGTGCGCTGCGTCGCCGCGCTGCATTCGCCCTCGACGGGGATCGTCGACAGCCACGCGCTGATGCAGGCGCTGCAGGGCGACGCGGAGAACGCCGGTGCGACGATCGTTTTCCGCAGTCCGGTCGAGCGCGGCGCCGCCGGCGACGACGGCATCGACCTGCAGGTGGGCGGCGCCGAGCCGATGGCGATTCGCTGCCGCAGCGTGGTCAACTGCGCGGGGCTCGGCGCGCCCGGCCTGGCGCAAGCGATCGCGGGCCTGCCCCATGCGCGCATTCCTCGCGCGCATTTCGCCAAGGGTCACTACTTCACGCTGGCGGGCCGCTCGCCGTTCCGGCGGCTGATCTATCCGATGGCGGAAGCGGGCGGGCTCGGCGTCCACGTCACGCTCGATCTGGCGGGACAGGCGCGCTTCGGCCCCGACGTCGCCTGGATCGACGGCATCGACTACGCCTTTGACGACCGCCGCGCCGGGCTTTTCTACGCCGCGATCCGCCGCTACTACCCGGGGCTCCCCGACGGCGCCCTGCAGCCCGGCTACACCGGCGTGCGGCCCAAGATCGTCGGCCCCGGCGAGCCCGCTGCGGATTTCGTCATCGATGGACCGGCCGGGCACGGCGTGGCGGGATTGGTGAACCTGTTCGGAATCGAGTCGCCGGGATTGACCGCATCGCTGGCGATCGCCGGCGAGGTCGCGGCCCGGCTCGCGGGCCGCTGAGAAACGCGTCGACAGCGCCGGAGTCGGCGCCTAGAACCCGACCGTCGCCTTGCCGATGTCGATGGTGACGTTGGGCCGGTCGAGAAGCGCCGCGGCGCAGCGCGCCAGCTCCCGCGCCCACGGCGTCTGGCGCTTGAACTCCCCGGGGCCGACGGCACGAGCCAGGTTGAGCAGCTTGTCCACCGCCAGCGCCTTGCCCACCGGGTTGAAGACCTCCTCGCCCGCCTTGCCGAGCTCGGCGTCCAGCCAGCGATGCGCTTCCTCGGCGGACAGCGGCTGCACGTCCTCCGCCGACAGGCGCAGCTCGTACTCCTCCCCTTTTCCGAAAACGACCTTGACGTGGTACATGCGCGTCCTCTCCCCCGGTTTTCTTGGCAGGCGTTGCGCAGGGATTGTAGCGCCGTTCCGCGATCCCCGCCCGCGCCGGCTCAGCCCAACGCCTCCGCCTCCTTGAGCCGCATCAGCGCCCGTTCCGCCGCGCGCTGGCCCTCGGTGATCGCCGCCTTGCCGCGGTCATAGTCCATGAGGCCGACGCGGGCCAGGCGCGGCGTCACCAGCAGATCGGCCGGCTCGCCGGCGAGGCGGCTGCGCGTCACCCGCACCTGCATGATGTTGATGCTGGAGGCCACCACGTCCAGCAGCGAGGGCAATCCCTCGGCCTCGTCGCGGCCGAGCCCGAGCGTGCGCTTGAGATGCTCGAGCCAGGACGCCTCGGCCCCCTCGGGCCTGGACTCGGCCAGCGCGCGGCGCACGCTGCGCGCCGGCAGGTGGCGTCCGATCAGGTCCGAGTTGAGATCCACCCCGATGACAAAATCGGCGCCGAGCGCGCGGGCGAGCGTGACCGGCACCGGGTTCACCAGCCCACCGTCGACCAGCAGGCGGCCTGCGACACGCGCCGGCGAGAACAGGCCCGGCAAAGCCACGGACGCGCGAACCGCCTCCACCACCGAACCCTCCTGCAGCCAGACTTCGTTGCCGGTCTCCAGGTCCGTGGCCACCGCCGCGAACGGCTTTGCCAGCTGCTCGATCGCCACGCCCTGGAGGTGGCCGGCGAGGAAGGCCATGAGCCGCTCGCCCTGGATCAGCCCGCCTTCGAGGGTGAAATCGAGCAGGCTGACGACGCGCTTCCAGTTGAGCGCGCGCACCCACTCCTCGAAGCCATCGAGATCGCCGTGGACGTAGATCGCCCCCACCAGCGCCCCCACCGACGAGCCGCAGACCACGTCCGGCTCGATGCCGGCTTCCTTCAACGCGCGGATCACGCCGATGTGGGCCCAGCCGCGCGCTGAGCCGCTGCCGAGCGCGAGGCCGATCCGGCGCTTGCGCTTTGTCGTCATCTGCCCACGCTCGCCGCCGGCCGCGCCTTGGGGTCGGCGTCGTCCAGGAAGTCTGCCAGTGCCCGCTCCCATTCCGGTCGCACGAAGAAAAACGCCTCGTTGTGGCCGCCGTGCATCGCGAGAAAGCGCTTGGGCTCCGAGGCCGCCGCGTAAAGGCGCTCGCCGTGGCTGAATGGAACGATCTCGTCGTCGCGGCTGTGCGCGACCAGCACCGGCGCCCGCACCGCTTGCACGTACTCGAGCGTCGGGTAGCGGATGCGCGCGAGCCACTTCACCGGCAGGATCGGATAGAGCTCCTGGCCCAGCTCGGGGATGGAGGTGAATGCCGAGAGCATGATGAGCGCCCGCGGCTCGCTGTGCGATGCCAGCCCTGCCGCGACGGCCGCGCCGAGAGACTCGCCGAACAGCACCACGTCCGCCGGCGCGACGCCGCGCTTCCGCACGAGATGATCCCACGCTGCCTCGCCATCGAGATAGGTGCCCGCTTCGCTCGGGCTGCCGTCACTGCGGCCATAGCCGCGGTAGTCGAAGATCAGCGTGTCGTAGCCGAGCCGCGCGAACTGCGCCAGCGAGTCGAGCCGGTGGGAAATGTTGCCGGCGTTGCCATGGAAGAAGAGGACCACACCGCGCGGATGCTTCGTCTTCACGTACCAGGCGTGCAGGCGCACGCCGTCGGCCGTCGTCAGCTGCAGGTCGTCGAACTCGAGGCCGACGGCTGCCGGCGTTGCGACCAGCTCGCGGCCGACCTCGGAGAAGTACACCAGCTTCGGCTGGGCGACGTAGACCCCCGCCACCAGCAAGGCGTAGACACATCCGGCGACAAGGGCAACGTTGAGAATCATGCGCGGCATGGAGCGGAGGGACGGCACCCATCGTTATAATAGGCCGCTTTGCACGAGCAAACGACCAAGGGGGGCCGGAATGAACCTGGACCGGGTGTCGTCGGGCCGCGATCTGCCCAACGATTTCAACGTCATCATCGAAATCCCCATGCACGGGGTCCCGGTGAAATACGAGGTCGACAAGGAGACGGGCGCGATGTTCGTCGACCGTTTCCTTTCCACCGCGATGTTCTATCCCTGCAACTACGGCTACATTCCGCACACCCTGTCCGACGACGGCGACCCCGTGGACGTGCTGGTGGTGACGCCGATCCCGGTGATTCCCGGCGCCGTCGTGCGCTGCCGCCCGATCGGCATGCTGCGGATGGAGGACGAGGCCGGCGACGACGCCAAGCTGATCGCGGTGCCGATCGACAAGCTGTCGGGCCAGTACCGCGACATCGAGACGCCGCGCGACTTTCCGGAAGCGGTGCTCTCGCAGATCTCCCATTTCTTCGACCACTACAAGGACCTCGAGCCCGGCAAGTGGGTCAAGATCAAGGGCTGGGTCGGCCCCGAGGAGGCGAAGGCGGAGATCCT
This sequence comes from Pelomicrobium sp., assembly GCA_035466595.1. Classification (GTDB taxonomy): domain Bacteria; phylum Pseudomonadota; class Gammaproteobacteria; order Burkholderiales; family UBA6910; genus DATIUV01. The sequence goes on along the minus strand of DATIUV010000260.1, from coordinate 12,487 downwards.
CGACGGCGTGAAGCGGTTCAAGAGCGCCAAGAAGAAGCCGGCGTTCTAGCGCTGGCGCAAGCCGGGCGACGGGAAAGGCGGCTTGCTCGAGCTGCGGTTGCCGAAGTTCGCGAAAGCCAACAGCCCGGGCCTCCCGGTCGGTTGAGCGCGCAGGGCGGCAGAAGGCCCGGCTGCGGCCGGGCTTTTTTGCGCTCGCGCGCGGGGCCTATAATCGACGGACATTCCCTGTCGCGTTTCCCGGAGGACCGCCATGAGCGCCGCCGCCCCCTCTTCCCACACCGATGAACCCATCCTGCTGCGACACGACGACGGCGGCATCGCGACGCTCACGCTCAATCGGCCGAAGCAGTTCAACGCGCTGTCGCAGGCGCTGCTCGGCGAATTGCAGGCCGCACTCGAGGCGATCGGGCGGGACGCCAGCGTGCGCGTCGTCGTCATCGCCGGCGCCGGCAAGGCGTTCTGCCCCGGCCACGATCTCAAGGAGATGCGCGCGAACCGCGAGCCGGCTTTCATCCAGGCGCTGTTCGAGCAGTGCAGCCGCATGATGCTGACCATCACGCGCGTCCCGCAGCCGGTCATCGCGCGCGTGCACGGCATCGCCACCGCTGCCGGCTGCCAGCTGGTGGCGCAATGCGACCTCGCGGTGGCGGCGGCCGACGCGCGCTTCGCCACTTCCGGCATCAACTTCGGGCTGTTCTGCTCGACGCCGGGCGTAGCGCTGTCGCGCAACGTCTCGCGCAAGCAGGCGATGGAGATGCTGATGACGGGCGATTTCATCGACGCGCCGACGGCGCTGGCGCGCGGCCTGGTGAATCGCGTGGTACCGGTCGATCAGCTCGACGCGGAAGTCGGCCGCCTGTGCGCGTCCATCCTCGCCAAGTCGCCGGTGGCGGTGGCCGCCGGCAAGCGCATGTTCTACCGCCAGCTGGAGCTGGGCATGGAGCAGGCGTACGAGCTCGCCTCGCAGGTGATGACCTGCAACATGATGGCCGACGACGCCGCCGAGGGCGTCGACGCCTTCATCGAGAAGCGGACGCCGCGCTGGAGCGGGCGCTAGCGGCAGCCGCCGCGTACCAGCGGATCGCCGCCCACGCCAGGGCATCGATCGAGTCGCTCATCGGCACGCCGAACGCCGCGCGGGCTGCGCTCGGCAGCGCGAGCGGCAGCTCGGTGCAGCCGAGCAGGACCGCCTCCGCGCCGCGCTCCCGCAGCCGCTCGACGCAGGTCGCCGCCGGCGCGTAGCTCTCGGCGATGCGGTTCTCCTTCACCAGCGCGATCGCCGGCATGCACAGGGCGGCAACCTCCTCGTCCGTGGGCAGCAGGCACTCGTAGCCTCTCGCCTCGAGCCGCTCCTGGTAGAGGCGCAGCTTCAGCGTACCCGCCGTCCCCATGACGCCGACGCGGCCCGCGCGCACGCCCTGCCGCTGCAGGTCGTCGATCGTCGCGTCGACGATATGCAGGAAGGGCACGGCCACCGCCCGCACGAGGTCCTCGAACCACAGGTGCGCCGTGTTGCAGGGTATCGCGATGCAGGTTGCGCCCGCCTGCACGAGGCGCTCGACGCCGTAGAGCAGGTGGTTCAACGGCGACGGGCCATCGCCGAGCAGGGCGGCCGTGCGATCGGGTACCCGCGGATCGCTCCAAAGCACCGCCGGGATGTGCTCCTGGTCGCGAGTGGCCGGCGTGAGCTGGGTCAGCCGGGTCATGAAAGCGGCGCCGGCCAGCGGGCCCATGCCGCCCAGCACGCCGAGCAGCCGATCGGGAGCCGGCCGCTGCGCAATCGCGTACGAATCGTTCATGTGGAGCCGTCGTCAACGGGGCTGAGGGAGCGACGAGTATAGCGGCTGCCGGCGCACGCCGCCTCGAGCCCGCACCGCCCTTCGACCCCCTGGCGTTGTGCTACATTGAGCCGCAGACCGGCGCGAGAAAGCCGGCCAGGAGGAGACATGACCGACGGCGATACCCGCGGCGCCCAGCCGCTGCCGTTTCCCACCATCCGCCAGGTGGATGCCGGCGCCCCGTTCCGGTGGCTGAAGGCCGGCTGGCGCGACCTCAGGCGCGCGCCGGCGGCGAGCCTGTTCTACGGCGCGGCCTTCGCGGTCATGGGCATGCTGCTGCACGTCTATCTGCGCGAGGACCCGGGCGTCACGCTGGGACTCGCGACCGGCTTCACGCTGGTCGGACCTTTCCTCGCCATCGGCCTCTACGACATCAGCCGCCGCCTGCAGGAGGGCCGGCCGGTGCGCCTGCTCGAGACTCTCACCGCGTGGCGCGCCAACATCGGCGGCGTCGGCCTGTTCGCCGTCGTCTTCATGCTGGTGATGGCGACCTGGGTCCGCGTGTCGGTGGTGATCGTGGCGCTGTTCTTCTCCGGCGGCATGCCGACCATGAAGACTTTCCTGGCCCAGCTGCTGTCGCTCGACAATCTCGCCTTTGCCGCGATCTATGTCGGCGTCGGCGCGCTGTTCGCCACTTTCGTCTACGCCGTCAGCGTGGTGTCGATTCCGCTGCTGCTGGACCGCTCGATCGACGCCATCACCGCCATGATCGCCAGCTTCGTCACGCTGGTGCGCAACCCCGGGACGCTGGCGGTATGGGCGGCGATCATCGTCGCCGCCATCGGCGTCGGCATGCTGCCGTTCTACCTCGGCCTCATCGTCACCGGGCCGCTGATCGGCCACGCCGCCTGGCATGCGTTCCGCGACCTGGTGGCGCCGGCGCAGTGACGCGCCGCGTCACGACTTGCCCGGCACCCAGAGCCGGCTCTCCTCGCCCGCGAACATGAGCTGATTGAGCCGGCGCACGAACGCGCCGGGATCCTCGAGCTGGCCACCCTCGGCCAGCAGCGCCTGCTCGAACAGCAGGTGGCTCCAGTCGGCGAAGCGGGCGTCGTCCGCTTCCTCGCCCAGCCGGCGCACCACGGGGTGGCGCGGATTGAGCTCCAGGATCGGCTTCGACACCGGCACTGTCTGCCCGGCCATCTTCAGCAGCCGCTCCAGGTGCGCTCCCAGCGCGTGTTCGCCGGCCACCAGGCAGGCGGGCGACTCGGTCAGGCGATGGGTGACCCGGACGTCCTCGACGCGCTCGGCCAGCGCCGCGCGCACGCGATCGACGAGCGGCTTGAGCTCGCCCTCTTCCTGCCGGCGCTGCGCCTTCTCGGCCTCGTCCTCGAGGGCGCCGAGGTCGAGGTCTCCCTTCGCCACCGAAGCGAGCGGCTTGCCGTCGAACTCGGTCAGATGACCGACCACCCATTCGTCGACGCGGTCCGCAAGGAGCAGCACTTCGACCCCCTTGCGCCGGAATACCTCCAGGTGGGGGCTGCTCTTCGCCGCCGCGAAGCTGTCGGCGGTCAAATAGTAGATCGCGCCCTGCCCTTCCTTCATGCGCGAGACGTAGTCCGCGAGCGAGACGATTTCGGCGTCGCTGTCGGCGTGGGTCGAGGCGAAGCGCAGCAGCCTGGCGATGCGCTCGCGGTTGGCGGGATCCTCGCCGACGCCCTCCTTGAGCACGCGCCCGAACTCGCGCCAGAAGGTCGCGAATTTCTCGGGCGAGTTTTCGGCCAGCTCTTCCAGCAGCCCCAGCACCTTCTTTACCGAGCCGGCGCGGATGGCGTCGATGTCCTTCGAGTCCTGCAGGATCTCGCGCGACACGTTGAGCGGCAGGTCGCTGGAGTCGATGACGCCGCGGACGAAGCGCAGATACTGCGGCATCAATTGCTCGGCGTCGTCCATGATGAAGACCCGGCGCACGTATAGCTTGATGCCGTGGCGGTGCTCCCGGTCCCAGAGGTCGAACGGGGCCCGCGCGGGGAGGTAGAGCAGCTGGGTGTACTCGGTCCGGCCCTCGACCCGCGCGTGCACGTGCGCGAGCGGCGGCTCGAAATCGTGCGCGACGTGCTTGTAGAACTCGTCGTACTGCTCCTGCGTAATCTCGCCCTTTGGCCGCGCCCACAGGGCGGAAGCCGAGTTGACGGTTTCCTGCTCGTCGGCGAGCACTTCCTTGCCGGCCGCCGGGTCCCAGGTCTCCTTCCGCATGCGGATCGGCAGGGTGATATGGTCCGAGTACTTGCGCAGGATCTGGCGCAGCCGCTGGCCATTCAGCAGATCGGCGTCGGCCTCGCGCAGGTGCAGGGTCACCTCGGTGCCGCGCGCGGGACGCTCCACCATCTCCAGCGTGTAATCGCCCTCGCCGCCGGACTCCCACTTGACCCCGTGGTCTGCGGTGAGGCCGGCGCGCCGAGTCACCAGCGTGACCTTGTCAGCGACGATGAACGCGGAGTAGAAGCCGACGCCGAACTGCCCGATCAGGTGCGCGTCCTTGGCCTGGTCGCCCGTCAGCGACTCGAAGAACTGCCGTGTCCCGGACCTGGCGATGGTGCCGATGTTCTCGATCACTTCCTGCCGCGACATGCCGACGCCGTTGTCGCTGACGGTCACGGTGCGCGCCTGCGGATCATAGCTGACGCGAATGGCCAGCTCGGCGTCGTCCTCGAACAGCGCCGGGTCGGCCAGGGCCTCGAAGCGCAGCTTGTCGCAGGCGTCGGAGGCGTTCGAGACCAGCTCGCGCAGAAAAATCTCCCGGTTCGAGTACAGGGAGTGAACCATCAGCTGCAGCAGCTGCTTCACCTCGGCCTGGAAGCCGAGCGTTTCCTTGGTAGCCGTCATTTGTTCCGCCCTCCCGTCTGCCCGTCGACGGGGCTTACCTGAGGTCCGCCCGGGCCCTTTTCAAGGGGCCACAAGCGCCTGTTCTCTCGCCGGAATCGGCTCGTGTAATATTCAGGTCATAATCAGCCAGGGAGGACAAAAGGATGTCGCACCGCCGCTTTGTGCCCCCGCTGCTCGGCGCGGGGCTGCTCGCCGTGTTCGCCGCCGGCCCGGCGCTGGCGGACCAAGTGACCGTCGTCACCTCATTCCCCAAGGAACTCACCTCCGCTTACAAGAAGGCCTTCGAGGCCAAGTACCCCGGCACCACGCTGGAGATCCTCAACAAAGGGACTTCGGCCGGCGTCGCCTACGTGCGCGAGGCGCCGGAGAGCAACAAGCCTGACGTGTTCTGGGTCTCGGCCCCGGATGCCTTCGAGGTGCTGGCGGGCGCCGGGCTGCTCGAGAAGCTGCCGCCGCTCAACCCGAAGGTCCCGGCCAAAGTCGGCAGCTATCCCGTGAACGACCCCAAGGGGTTCTACCAGGGCCAGGCGCTGGCAGGGTACGGCCTCATGTGGAACACGCGCTATCTGAAGGCCAACAAGCTGCCGGCGCCCAAGGAGTGGACGGATCTCACCAAGCCCGTCTATTTCAGCCACGTTGCGATGTCGTCGCCGTCGCGCTCGGGCACCACGCACCTCACGATCGAGACCATTCTGCAGGCCGAGGGCTGGGACAAGGGCTGGAACACCGTGCTGCGCATCTCGGGCAACTGCGCCGCCATCACCGAGCGCAGCTTCGGCGTGCCGGACGGGGTCAACAACGGCCAGTACGGCATCGGGCTCGTGATCGATTTCTTCGGCCTGGCGTCGAAGGCGTCCGGCTTCCCGACCGATTTTGTCTATCCGTCGGAGACCGCCATCGTCCCGGCCAACATCGGCATGGTGAAGGGGGCCAAGAACCCCGCAGGCGCCAAGCGCTTCATGGAATATGCGCTGTCCGAGGAAGGCCAGGAGCTCCTGCTCGACGCGAAGATCAGCCGGCTGCCGGTCCTGCCCTCCGTCTACAAGAAAGCGCCCGCCGGTTACCCAAACCCCTACGGCGGCACCATCAAGGCCAAGGTCAACTTCGACTCCGATCTATCGGAGTCCCGCTACTACCTCGTGAGCGCGCTGTTCGATCAGACGATCACCTTCCGACACAAGGAGCTGAAGGCGGCCACCGAGGCCATCAATCAGGCCGCGACGAAGCTGGCCAAGAAACCCAGCGCGGAGGGCGAGGCATTGCTGCGGGAGGCGCGCCAGCTCGCGTACACGTCGCTCGTGGCCAAGGAGCGGGCCGGCGAGAAGGAATTCCTAGAGGTCTTCAGCGCTACGGCCAAGGATGCGAAGAAGGCCAAGCGCATGACGCAGCTCGAGGAGTACTGGAGCTCGGAAGCGAAGAAGAACTACGCCAAGGCGGTGGCGCTGGCCGAACAGGCCGCCGCACTGGCCAAGTAACCCTCATCGCCACGGCTGGCGCGGTCGGCTGTCGTCCGCGCCCCAGAGCATCGCCTTGACCCGCGGGTACACTCTGACGCAGGCCGCGATCGGACTCGCGATCGCGCTGTTCCTCGCGATTTTCCTCGCGGTCCCCGTGATCGCCGTCGTCTACACGGCGTTCACCACCGGCACGGGCGAGTTCACGCTCGCCAATTTCGTCGCGTTCTCCGAGCTCTCGCTGATGCGGGAGTCGTTCCTCAACAGCCTGTACGTGGCGGTAGCGACCGTGGTGTTCGCTTCAATCATCGCGCTCCCGCTCGCATACTTCACCGTCCGCTTTCGCTTCCGCGGCGCAATCCTGATCCAAACCCTGGGCGTGCTGCCGCTCATCATGCCGCCGTTCGTCGGTGCCGTGGCGATGCAGCTGCTGTTCGGGCGCAGCGGGTCCCTGAATCTGATCCTGGGCGAGTGGTTCGACATCACCTTGCCCATCATGGAGGGGCTGAACGGGGTCATCTTCGTCGAAAGCCTGCATTACTTCCCGTTCATCCTCATGAACCTCACGGTGGCGCTCAACAACATCGACGTCGCCATGGAGGAGTCCGCGCAGAACCTCGGTGCCAGCGGCTTCCGCCTGTTCCGCCGCATCGTCTTCCCGCTGGCGATGCCGGGCTTCGTCGCCGGCGCCGCGCTGGTCTTCCTGAAGGTGTTCGACGATCTCGGCACGCCGCTCGTGCTCAACGTCACCAACATGCTGGCGCCGCAGGCCTACCTGCGCATCACCTCGATCGGCATCGACGATCCGATCGGATACGTCGCCAGCGTCCTGATGGTGGCGTTTTCGCTGCTGGCGCTATGGATGTCGACCTGGGTCCTGCGGGGCAAGGACTACGCCACGCTGCAGCGCGGCGGCGCGGCGTGGAACAAACGCTCGCTGAACCCCTGGCAGGCGGCGCTCGCCTACGGCTGGATCACGCTGGTCCTACTGCTGGTGCTGTCGCCTCACCTCGGGATCCTGCTGATGTCGTTCACCCGGGTCTGGAGTTATTCGGTCCTGCCGGAGGGCTTCACGCTGGAGCACTACGCAACGGTATTCACCGACTCCCCGGGGATGATTGCGAATACGATGCTCTACTGCGGGATCGCGGCCGGCATCGACGTTCTGCTGGGCACAGCAATCGCGTACCTGATGCTGCGCACGCGCCTGCCCGGTCGCCATTTGCTCGATTACCTGGGCACCGCCGCGGTGGCGATACCCGGCGTGGTGCTCGGCATCGGCTACCTTCGCACCTTCCGCGAGGTGGAGCTGCCGTTCATGGAGTCACCGCTGGTGTCGTCCTGGGTCATCCTGGCGCTCGCTTATGCGGTACGCCGTCTGCCCTACGCCCTGCGATCGTGCGTGGCGGCGCTGCAGCAGGTGCACGTCTCCCTGGAGGAGGCCGCCGAAAACCTAGGCGCCGGCAAGCGGCGCACGCTGAGCCGCGTCGTGGTGCCGCTGATGGCGGGTGGCATTGTCGCCGGCTTCGTGACCAGCTTCATCACGGCGGCCGTGGAGCTCTCCGCCACCATCGTGCTCACCACCAAGACCTCCGACGCGCCGATGTCCTACGGGATTTACCTCTACATGCAGAGCATCGCCGGACGCGGCCCCGGGGCGGCGCTCGGCGTGATCGCCGTACTGCTGGTGGCCCTCGGCACCTATCTGTCGCACCGTCTGATGCGCGCTCGCGCCGCCCAGATCGAAACGACGGTCACCACGGCCGAACCCCGCCCGCAACCCGCCTGAAGCCGCCATGCAGGAAAAAGTCAGCGTAGAAATCGAGAACATCGCCCTTGCCTACGGCACGACCGAGGTGCTGCGCGACATCACGCTCAACGTCGAGCCCGGCGAGTTCTTCGCCCTGCTGGGACCGTCCGGGTCGGGCAAATCGACGCTGCTGCGGCTGATCGCCGGCTTTGCGCAGTCCCAGCGCGGCGTGATCCGGGTCGGCGGCCGGGACATCAGCCGCGTGCCGCCCTGGCAACGTGACATCGGCATGGTGTTCCAGAATTATGCGCTGTGGCCTCACATGACTGTCGCCCAGAACGTGGCCTTTGGACTGGAAGAGCGTCGCCTGCCGAAAACGCAGGTGCGCGACAAGGTGGACGCCGCCCTCGCGCTGGTGGGACTGGGGGAGTTCCGCGACCGGCGCCCGAGCCAGCTCTCCGGCGGACAGCAGCAGCGCGTCGCGCTGGCACGAACCATCGCCATCGAGCCCAAGGTCCTGCTCCTCGACGAGCCGCTGTCCAACCTCGACGCGAAACTGCGCGTCCACATGCGCCAGGAACTGCAGGCGCTGCAGCGCAAGCTCGGCATCACCTCGATCTTCGTCACGCACGATCAAGAGGAGGCGATGACGATCTGCGACCGGGTGGCCGTGCTGGACCAGGGCGTCCTGCAGCAAGTGGGACACCCGATCGAGCTCTATGATCGGCCGGCGAATCGATTCGTCGCCAACTTCGTGGGAACCATCAATATGCTCAGCGGTGCAGTTCGCCGGGATGGCACCGGGCTCGTGTTCGAGTCGCCGATGCTAGGGGGTATTTCCCTGGCAGGTCTCGACGCCGCGGCGGAGGGGCCGGCGGAGTTCGCGTTTCGCCCGCACGCCGTCGACCTCCGCGTCGCGGATGGCGATCCGTCGCGGCTGTGGATTGGCGGCCGGATCCAGGGGCAAGAGTTCCTCGGCGAATTCGTTCGCTATCACGTCGATGTCGCGGGATCGACAGTCATCGCCGATCAGCCCCATCTGCGCGGGGTCCCCGTGTTCGAGGGCGGATGCGAGGTCCGGCTGGGTATTGCCCTGAGCGAAATCCAGATTCTGACGGCTTAACCCCCCTCGAGCGGCACTCCAGCCGCTAATGCGGATCGTTTCCCGCGTCCGCACGCTTTGCCCTCTGGGTTGATTCTGGCTTTGTTGAGCCACAAAATCCTAATTTTTCATGGCGTTTGTGCAATGCACGAAGGCTCCTCGTGTCGGGACGCCGGCACCAATCGCAGGGAGCCATCCTTTTTCGATGGGATCAACCTGCCGAAATTCTCAAATCTCCCAAACTGGTAGATTTGATTTTGTTAAAGAATGTGTTTTAAATGTCTGAAGGGGCGCCAAATTTCGGACGCCCCTTTCTGCCCTTAAGTGATTAAAAACCTCGCAAGGAGCCGCCGCCATGAACATGAATGTTCCCTTCCAGTTGCTGGAACAGCCGCAGCATCAGTTTGCGCGCCAGTTCAATGAAGCGCTCGAGATCGAGTTCTCGCCGCAACTGCGCGCGAACTACCGAAGGGAACAAGGTGCGATGTGGCTGCGCTGGACGCCGGCGCCGCGACCTTGCTTCAACCCTTCGCTTCTGCGGGACCTGCGCAGCTACTGTGACATGCTGGACAACAGCGGTGGCGAGGTGGCGGTCAACGGCGAAATGCTGCCGATCGAGTATTCGGTGCTGTCGTCGGGCGCACCCGGCGTGTTCAACCTCGGCGGCGACCTCGACCTGTTCGTGAGCTTGATCGACCGCCGCGACCGGGACGGCCTGCTGCTTTACGGGCGCGCCTGCATCGACGTCCTCTACCGCAACTATGTCGGCTACGATCAAGGCATCACCACCATCTCGCTGGTTCAGGGCGAGTGCCTCGGCGGCGGCTTCGAGTGCGCGCTCTCCAGCGACATCCTGGTGGCGGAAAAGAGTGCCCGTTTCGGCTTCCCCGAGATCCTCTTCAACCTGTTCCCGGGCATGGGCGCCTACTCGTTCCTCGAGCGCAAGGTCGGCCAGAAGACGGCCGAGGAACTGCTCACGAGTGGGCAGATCTACAGCGCGGATGACATGCTCCAGCGCGGCGTCGTCGACCACGTCGTGGAGGACGGCCAAGGCGAAGCCGGGGTGGCGGCGTTGATCAAAAAACGCGCCCGCTCCCGCAACGGCCTGGCGGGAATCGCCCAGGCGCGTCGCCGGGTTCACCGGCTGGATTTCGCCGAGTTGCTCGACATCGTCACCGTGTGGGTCGATTCCGCCCTCAAGCTGACTTCGCGGGACATGAAGCTGATGCAGAAGCTCGTTACCCGCCAGAACGATCTGGGCGTTCCGCGCCAGCTTCACTGATCTTGGCACGGGGCTTGCTGCTCTAAGGGGACAATAGGGCACCCACTCAGGGCGGTGAAACAGGGAAGGAACGGGGAGATGGCGGAAAAGAACCTCTGGTACAGCATCCAGGAAGCCTCGGCGAGGCTGGGCATTCCCATCCAGAAGCTGCGGCGCTGGGATGAGCAGGGGGTTCTGGTGGCGAGCCGGACATCCGGCGGGCACCGGCGCTATCCGCGGGAGCTGATCGAGCGGCTGGCGGCCTCCTCGCTCGGCGTCCAGGCGGACAAGCAGGCGGACGAGCTGGCCACCGTCAAGAAGGACCTGAAGGAGAAGCGCCGCATCATCCAGCTCCTGGTCGAGAGCGAGCACCGCTACCGCGACCTGGTGGAAACGTCCCACGACCTGATCTGGGCCACCGACGGGCTCGGACGCTTCACCTACCTGAACAGCGCCGCCCAGGAGATTTTCGGGCTAGCGCCGCAGGAGCTGTTGGGACGCTGCTTCTTCGATTTCGAGGCGCGGCCATCGCACATCTCCAACCGGCGCTTCCTTGCCGCCCTCAAGCGTCACAACGAGGTGCGCAATTACCTTTCGCACCTGATTTCGGCGAGCGGCCAGGACCGCTGGGTCGGCATCAACGCGCGGGTATCCTTCGACGAAAACGGCCAGATGGTCGGCATCCGCGGCACCGCGCGCGACATTACCGACCAGCAACTGGCGGCGCAGCGCATCGAGCGACTGGCCAAGTTCGACCCGCTCACCGACCTGCCAAACCGCGTCAGCCTGCAGGACGACATCGCGATGGCGATAGAGGGCGGCGGCGTCGGCGCCGTGCTGTTCATCGACATCGACCATTTCAAATACGTCAACGACAACTTCGGCCACCGCTGCGGCGACCAGCTGATTCTCGGCGTGGCCGGGGTGCTGAAGGAGCTCATGCAGGACCTGCCTGGCGCGGTGTACCGCCTGGGCGGCGACGAGTTCGCCATTTTCTTGCCGGAGTGCCTGAGATCCGACGCGGCACGCGTCGCCGAGCGGGTGCTGGAGGGGGTGCGCCACTACAAGTTCATGCCGGACCCGGCATCGGGCCGCGTCTCCAGCCTGACCGCCTCGATCGGCATCGCGCTTTATCCGTTCCACGGGGCCGATCTCTCCAGCATGCTGGCAAGCGTCGACATCGCGCTCTATCAGGCCAAGGACCAGGGCCGCAACCGCTTCGTCCTGTTCGACCAGTACGCCAGCAGCGTGCGCACCACGCACCGCCGCGTGCAGTGGTCGCAGCGGTTCCGTGATGCGCTGGAAGAAGACCGCATCGTCGTGCACACACAACCGGTAGTGGCGCTGTCGAGCCGGCTGCCGGTGCACCGCGAGGTGTTCGCACGCATCCGCGAGGAGAACGGCGAGCTGGTGCCGCCGGCGGACTTCATGGAAGCAGCCGAGACCCTGGGCGCGATCCGCGACATCGATTTCTGCGTGGTGCAGAAGCTGCTCCGCTTTCTCGCCAATCCGGTCGCCGCCGGCAAGCACACCCGTTATTTCGTCAACCTGTCGCGGGCCAGCATCGCCGACGAGCACTGGATCCGCCGCCTGCTGACGGCGCTGCACGAGTCCCGCGTCGAACCGGGTCGCCTGGTGTTCGAGCTCAGCGAGAGCATCGCCATGTCGGAGCTGGACGTGACGCTGTCGTTCATGCGCCGGATCAAGGACGCCGGCTGCCATCTTTCGCTCGACGACTTCGGCGCCGGCTTCAGCTCGTTCTACTTCCTCAAGCGCTTCCCGGTGGACTACCTCAAGATCGACGGCAGCTTCGTGCGCGACCTCAGCCGCGACGAGGGCAGCCGGATCTTCGTGCGCGCGCTGTGCGACGTCGCGCGCGGGCTGGAGAAGCAGGTGATTGCGGAGTGGGTCGAGGACGCCGAGGCGGCCCGCATCCTCACCGAGATCGGCATCCAGTACGGGCAGGGCTACCTGTTCGAGCGGCCGTCACCGCTGTTCGCCGAGCCATCGGCGCCGGCGGCCGAGGCGGCGGCCAACGCCTGACTAGGGGTTCCCGCGGGCGGCCGCCGGCGGCGGCCGCCACTCCCCGCGCCGCAGCTTGTCGGCCCACAGCAGGCCCGCAACCGTTTTACCGTCGGTGACGCGGCCCTGGCGGACCCAATCCAGCGCCTCTTCCAAAGGCACGCGGAGCGTCTCGAGAAACTCGCCGAGGTCGAGGCGCGCGCCTTCGAACGTGAGTTCCTCGGCCAGGTAATA
>DATIUV010000259.1:0-1971 GCA_035466595.1 Pelomicrobium sp. | reverse complement strand
CAGCACGCGGCTGGAGAAAAACGGGATCATGCGGTGGCTGACGTTGAAGAACAGCGGCAGCAGGAAGAACCACACGCCGCCGCGCAATGCCACCGTGACCCAGCCGGCCTCCAGGCGGGCGGCGCCGACGGCGAAAGCGGCCGCCAGCGCGGCGCCGACCGCGGTGACGGTCAGCATGATCGCCGGATAGCGCTTCTCCGGCCGTTCGGCCCGAATGCTCAGTTGCGCCAGCGCCGTCCAGCCCGTGATCCAGCCGGCCAGCTGCAGAGCGACCGCCGCCGCTACCGCCCACGGCGCGACGGCGAGCGCCGGGTAGAACGCGATGACGCCTGCCGCCATCAGGCCTGCGCAGCCGAGGTAAGCCCCGCGCGGAACGCGGCCGCCCCCGAGCCAGTTGGGCATCGCCGTCATGAGGAAGCCGAAGATGAAAAACGGCATCGTGCCGAAGAGCATGAGGTAGCCGTGGCCCCAGCCCGGCGGAAGCGTGCTCAGCGCCGCTCCGTAGAGGCCGCCGTAGCGGCCGAGCAGATCCGCCAGCCACCAGAGCATCGCCGCCAGGATCTGCAGCATGCCGATGAAGAACAGGATGCGGTGCGGCGCCGCCGCGACCTGCCGCCACGCCGCGCTCCCGCGCCGCCCCGGCGCGCCGCAGGCCGCGGGATCACATGAGCGGGTTGACATGACGCATGTGCTCCGCGTCGGCGCGCGCGACGACCGTCTCGAATGGCTCGAACGCGCCGGACTCCAGGTCCAGCATGAGGATCTTGCCCTCCTCGATCAGGTAGTGCCAGCCGTGCACGGACAGTTCGCCGCGCTCGACCCGCTCGCGCACCATCGGGTAGTCGAGCAGCCGGCCGAGCTGCAGTGCCACCGAGCGCTGCTCGGTGCGGAAGTAAGCCTCCGGCGAGCCGGTCACGGCCAGCACCGCGTCGCGGCCGAGCTCGAGCCAGTGGCGCAGGTGGTGGGCCTCGGCCGGCACGTCGTGGTAGAGCGCCTTGATCGCGCCGCAATGGCTGTGGCCGCAGACCACGATGTGCTTTACCTGGAGTCCCAGCACGGCGAACTCGATCGACGCGGCGGTGCCGTGGTAGCCGGCGGAGGCGTCCCACGGCGGCACGAAATTGCCGGCGTTGCGCACGACGAACAGATCGCCCGGCCCGCAGTCCATGAGCAGGTTGGGCACGATGCGCGAGTCCGAGCAGCTCAGGAACAGCGTCGTCGGGTGCTGGCCGGCGTCCACCAGCTGGCGAAACTCGCGGCGGAAGCGCCGGAAGCTGCCGAAGTGGAAACGCTTCAGCCGCGCCAGGATCTCGTCGTCCAGCTCGGGCACGGCTCCTCCGTTACTGCACCAGCGGCGAGTCGGCCTGCATCAGGTCGACGCCCTCGAGCTCGGCCTCGCCCGCCAGCAACTGCACGTACTGCGCCAAGGCGCGGTGCAGCGCGTGCTCTTCCAGCCAAACGGCGATGCGTTCCCGCACGGCCTCGAACGGCAGCTGCCGGCCCTCGACGCGCCGCACCACCTCGACGACGTGGAAGCCGTGGCGCGTGCGCACCAGGAACGGCATGACGCCGACGTGCGCGTTGCCGAATACCGCCTGGTCGAACTCGGCCACCGCTGCCCCGCGCGAGAGCTGGCCGAGGTTGCCGCCGTGCGCAGCGGACGGGCAGTTGGACTCGGCGCGCGCCAGCTCGGCGAAATCCCCCTGCCCCGAGCGCAGCTGCGCCAGCGTCGCCTCGGCCCGCGCGCGGATCAGCGCGACCGGCGCGCCCGGCGCCACCGCGTAGAGCACGTGGCGCACCTCCGCCAGCTCGCCGACGCGGAAGCGCTCCGCGTGGCCGTCGTAGTAGCGGCAGCACTCGGCGTCGGTCGGCGCAGGCGTCCTGACTTCCCGCTCCAGCAGGCGCTCCACGGCCTCCTCGTCGCTCGCCGCCTCGATGCCGAGCGAGCGCGCGCGCTGCAACAACAGCTCC
>DATIUV010000258.1:0-1922 GCA_035466595.1 Pelomicrobium sp. | reverse complement strand
CGCTCGCCGTCTGGCTCGGCGCCTTCTGGCTGTTGTGCCTGGGAACGCTGGTGGCGGGGGTCTACAACGCCGCCGGCGCCTACTACCGCTTTGCCGCCGCCGACACCGCCGGCACCGAGTTCAAGAGCAAGGCTATTTCGCTGGTGATGGCGGGCGGCATCGTCGGCGGCGTCATCGGCCCCGAGACCAGCAAGCTCACCCGCGAGCTGCTGCCCGTGACCTACCTCGGCACCTACCTGTCGCTGATCGCGTTCGCGCTGGTGGCGATGGCCATCCTGCGCTGGATCGACATCCCGCGCCTGTCGGAGCACGAGCGCGAGGAGAGCGGCCGCCCGCTGGCGGCGATCATGGCGCAGCCGGTGTTCGTCGTGGCCGTGATCTCGGCCATGGTGGGCTACGGCGTGATGAACCTGCTGATGACGGCGACGCCCATCGCCATGACCCACCACCATCACCACCACTACGACGACGCCGCCTTCGTCCTCGAGTGGCACGTGATCGGCATGTTCCTGCCGTCCTTCTTCACCGGCTCGCTGATCAAGCGCTTCGGCGTGCTGCAGGTGATGCTGGCGGGCGCGGTGCTGATGTTCCTGTGCATCGGCTTCGCGCTGTCGGGCACCGGGCTGGCGAACTTCTGGATCGCGCTGGTGCTGCTCGGCGTCGGCTGGAACTTCCTCTTCATCGGCGGCACCACCCTGCTGACCGAGGCCTACACCCCGCCGGAGAAGGCCAAGACGCAGGGCATCAACGACCTGCTGGTGTTTCTTACCATGGCCACCTCGTCGTTCTCCTCGGGCGCGCTGGTCACCAGCACGGGCTGGGACGCGCTCAACTGGTGGTCGCTGCCGTTCCTGGTGGCGACGATGCTGGCGACGCTGTGGTTGCTGGTGCAGCGTCGCCTCGCGCCGACGCCGCAGGTCGGCGCCTAGCTCCCTTTCCCGCGCGCTCAGCGGCAGAGGCCGCGCCGCAGCACCGAGCGCCACGACGGCAGCAGGCGGCCCGCCCGGCCGGTGGCGCGGAAGAACGCCCAGAGCGCGCGCCAACCGAGCGTCGCGCGGATGTGGCGCCGCGCGCGGTCCGCGTGGCAGCCCGCCAGCGCCCGCGCGCCTTTACGCTCGTAAAGGTCAAGGTGGAACGCCGCGCCGACGAGCGCGAGGTGCGTGAAGGCCTGCGGAAAATTGCCGAGGAACTCGCCGCTCGCCGGATCGATTTCCTCGGCGTAGAGGCCGACGTCGTTGGCGCACGCCAGCAGGCGCTCGAACAGCTTGCGCGCCTCCTGCGGCCGGTCGAGGCTGAGCAGCGCATCCACCAGCCAGAAGCTGCAGATGAGGAACGCGCCCTCGTCGCCGGGCAGGCCGTCGGGCCCGTGGTAGCGGTAGACGTAATCGCCGCGCCGCAGGCGCCGCTCCACGGCGGCGACCGTGGCCTCGACGACGCGCCGGTCGAGCGGGTAGCCGAGCAGCGGCACCGTCAGCGCGGAGGCGTCGATCCCGTCCTCGCCGAACGCCTGGCGCAGCCAGCCTTCCGGCGAGCGCCCCTGCTCGCCGACCGCCGTCGCGATCGCCCGCTTGGCCGCCTCCAGCGCCGGGTCGGCGCCCAGCAGCCGGCCGGCGCGATCCAGCGCGACCCAGCTCATGATCTTGCCGTGCACGTGATGCCGCCGCGGGCCGCGCATCTCCCAGATGCCGTGCTCGGGCTCGCACCAGCGACGCAGCGCGCCGTCGGCCACGGTGCGCAGCATGCCCGCCTGCTTGCGACCGATGCGCCCGCCCAGCTCGCGATACAGCAGCGCCCAATCGAGCACGGCGCCGTAGACGTCGAGTTGGGTCTGGCAGAAGGCGCCGTTGCCGGTGCGCACCGGCGCGCTGCCGCGGTAGCCTTCGATGCCGTCGATCTCGCGCTCGGCGAGGTCGGTCTCGGCG
>DATIUV010000257.1:0-5081 GCA_035466595.1 Pelomicrobium sp. | reverse complement strand
AAGATCGATCGGGTCGTCGACCCAGACCAGCTCGTGGCCGGCCAGCGGCGACGGCTTCGTTTCGATCTGGGCCCGCGTCCAGTAGGGCACCAGCCGCCGGCCGTCGACGCGGCCGCGCAGCGCGAGCTTCGCCGAATCCGGCGCGACCGCGCCGAGGTCGACCGCGACGAGATCGGGCGGGGCGGTGTACGCCGCGTGCCGAAACCGCGCGGTGCGCTTGCGGCTCGCGTTCACGAGCGGCTCGTAGTAGCCGGTCAGCAGGCCGCGCTCGGCGCCGTCCGCGCCGAGCGCGCGGTGCGGCCGCAGCCGCGCCTCGAAGAACCCGCGAATTGCCTTGGCTTCGGCGGTAGGCACACCCGCCGCGTCCGCGCAGACCGCCCGCCACTCCGGTTTCGTGCCGAGGACGCGACAGCTTTGCAGAAACGCCGCCCACGCCGGCTGCAGGTCGGCCTCCGGCCAGCCCGGCAGGTCGCTCCAGTCGGCGGGGGCGAGCCGGGGCGCGGCTGGCGTCGGCGCGGCAACCGGGGCGGGCGTCGGCGCCGGACCCGGCTTGGGCACTTCCGCGCAGCCGGCCGCCGCGAGGACGGCGATCGCAAGCGCGATGCGCCAACGGCGCAGGGACTCCGCTAGAATGGGCGCCTTTTCTCTCAACCCGACGGGTTCGACCGTGTGGTTCGTGCTGTTCGAAGGTCTGCTGGCGCTGGCGCTGTTCATCTTCATCGTCTGGTGGACGCTGCCGAAAAAGCCCAAGGACAAGCCCGGCGACGGCGACGGGCGCGAGTGATCATGTCTTCGTGAGGCGGATGCGTCGGAACCAGCCGTTCAGCAGGAGCGGCGCATTCTCGGCGAGCCGCAGCTCCGGCACCGCTCGCAGCACGTCCTCGAACACGACATCCAGCCGCGTTGCCAGCCGCCGCGACAGCGGATTGAGGGCGCGGCGCAGCGGCGCGCCGCTGCCGGGGCGCAGGAACTTGTCGATCAGCAGCACGCTGCCGCCGGGCCTCAGCACGCGCGCGGCTTCCCGCAGGCACGCGGCTGGATCCGGCACCACGGCCACGATCAGGTGCAGCACCGCCGCGTCGAACACGGCGTCGCCGAACGGCAGCCGCTGGCTGTCCCCTTCCACCAGGGTCAATTCCAGGCCGGCGGCGCGGCGGACGGCACGGCGCAGCATGGCCGGCGTGAGATCGACGCCGACGTAGCGGTGCGCGCGCGGCAGATACGGCAGGTCGAGCCCGGTGCCGATGCCCGAGATCAGCACGTCGAGGCGGCCGTCGCGCGGCAGCGCGGCGAGGCTCGCTGCGCGCGCGGCGCGCGAAGCGCGATCGATGAACGGGTCGTAGATCGGCGCCAGAAGCCGGTAGCTCGCCCGCAGGGACATTGGTCGATCGGGGCGCAGGTCAGCGCCCGGCAGCGGGCGGGCGCGCGGTCAATGCAGGACGCGGGGCGCGCTCAGCGCGAACTCGGGAATCGCGGCGTCGAACGAGACGCCGTCTTCCGCCACCATCTGGTAGCTGCCGCGCATCGAGCCGACCGGCGTGGCGATCGCGGTGCCGCTGGTGTACTCGTAGGATTCCTGCGGCTTCAGCACGGGCTGCTCGCCGACGACGCCGAGCCCTTTCACCTCCTGCACCCGGTTCTCCAGGTCGGTGATGATCCAGTGCCGGCTGATGAGCTGCGCCGTCACCGTGCCCGTGTTGGTGATGGTGATCGTGTAGGCGAAGACGAACCGGTTCGCCGTCTCGTCGGACTGATCCGGCAGGTACGTGGTCTTCGCCGTGACTTCGATGCTGTAGCGTTTCGCTTCGGCCATGCGCGTATCCTTCGCGGTATTGCACACCAAATGCCCGATGGCGGCAACCCGGCACACGCCGCATAAGCGCCGCTGCGCTCCTTCATCAGCGCTCGTTATGCCGGCACACGGCCGATGCCGCTAGAATTCGGGTTTTGCCTCAGGGGGAAAAGCCATGCGGACGTTCCGGATCGCGCCCAGCATCCTGTCGGCCGACTTCGCGCGGCTCGGCGACGAGGTGAAGGCAGTGCTGGACGCCGGCGCCGACGTCATCCACTTCGACGTGATGGACAACCATTACGTTCCCAACCTGACCGTCGGCCCGGTCGTGTGCAAGGCGATCCGCCCGCTGACCGACGCGCCCATCGATGTGCACCTGATGGTGAAGCCGGTCGACCGCATCATCCCGGACTTCGCCGAAGCCGGCGCCAACATCATCTCGTTCCACCCGGAAGCCTCCGAGCACGTCGACCGCACCATCGCCATCATCCACGAATGCGGCTGCAAGGCCGGCCTGGTCTTCAACCCGGCAACGCCGCTCGGCTACCTCGACCACACGCTGCAGGCGCTGGACCTGGTGCTGATCATGTCGGTGAACCCGGGCTTCGGCGGCCAGAAGTTCATTCCCGAGGCGCTCAACAAGCTGCGCGAGACGCGCCGGCGCATCGACGCGAGCGGCCGCGACGTCTGGCTTGAGATCGACGGCGGCGTCAAGGTGGACAACATCGCCGAGGTGGCGCGGGCGGGGGCCGATACCTTCGTCGCTGGGTCCGCCATTTACGGCACCGAGGACTACAAGGCCACCATCGCCGCCATGCGTGCCGAGCTGGCGAAGGCGGGGTAGCCGTGGACTCGCAGGCCGCCGCCCGCAGGACTTCGCCGCCGGTGCTCGATTCCGGCGCGCCGGACTTCGGCGCGCGGCTGCGCGCGCTGGGCTTTCCGCTCGCGGCCGACGCGGTGGCGTTCGATCTGGACGGCACGCTGCTGGACACGGCCGAGGACCTGGCGTGGGCGGCGAATGCGATGCTGGCCGAACTGGGCCATGCGGCGCTGCCGGTCGCGACGATCCGCGATTTCGTCGGCAAGGGACTTCCGAACCTGGTGCGCCGCTCGCTGGCGGCGGCTTCGGGTGCCGAGCCCGAGGAGGCGCTGATGGCGCGGGCGACCGACATCTCGCGCCGTTTCTACCGCGACCGGCTCTGCGTCGACACGCGGCCGTTTCCCGGCGTGGTGGAAGGTCTCGAGGCGTTGCGCGGCGCCGGCTATCCCATGGCGGTCGTGACCAACAAACCGGAGGAGTTCACCGTGCCGCTGGTGGAGCAAGTCGGGCTAGCGGACTATTTCGGCCTCGTCATCGGCGGCGACACGCTCCCGCGCAAGAAGCCCGATCCCCTGCCGCTGACCCACGCCGCCGCCCACTTCGGCGTGCCGCCGGCGCGGCTGCTGATGGTGGGCGATTCCGCCAACGACACGCTGGCGGCCCGCGCCGCCGCCTGCCCGGTGTTCTGCGTGCCCTACGGCTACAGCGAGGGCATCGACGTGCGCACGCTGGACTGCGATGCTATAGTAGCGTCGCTTTGCGACGTGCCCCGACTCATCCATAAATCTCATCCGTGAACCACAAGGACCCTTTCTCCGGAGCCGAATGCGGACTGCCCGCGCGCCGTTGGCGCCGCTGGCGCCCCTCGCTTGCGCGGTAACGGCGGGCCTGCGTCCCGCCCGCGGTTTCGGATTGGTCCTTTCGTGGAGTAGCGAATGAACGAACAACAGTTTCGCGAGCTCGGCGCGCGCGGCTACAGCCGCGTGCCGGTGGTCCTGGAGACCCTCGCCGACCTCGATACCCCCCTGTCGATCTACCTCAAGCTGGCGAATCGGCCGTACTCCTACCTGCTGGAGTCGGTGATCGGCGGCGAGCGCTTCGGGCGCTACTCGGTGATCGGCCTGCCGGCGGACACCCGCATCGAGGTGCGCGGCCATCGCGTCGCCGTCCACCACAAGGCGATGGTGCTGGAGCAGGTCGACGCCGAGGACCCGCTCGAGTTCGTGCGCGCCTTCCTCGCCCGCTTCAAGACCGCTGTGGTGCCCGGCCTGCCGCGCGTGAGCGGCGGCCTCGCCGGCTATTTCGGCTACGACACCGTGCGCTACATCGAGTCGCGCCTGGCGGCGACGAAGAAGCCCGACGCGCTCGACGCGCCGGACATCCTGCTGCTGCTCTCCGAGCAGCTCGCCATCGTCGACAACGTGCAGGGCAAGCTCTTCCTGGTGGTCCACGCCGATCCGCGCGAGGCGGGCGCCTACGCCGGCGCGCGCCGGCGCCTGCACGAACTGCTGCGCCAGCTGCGCCAGCCTGTCGACATCCCGGTCAGCGCGCCGTGCGAGAGCGGGCGGCCGCTGTGCGAGATGAGCGAGGACGCTTTCATCGAGGCGGTGGAGCGCGCCAAGCGTTACATCTACGACGGCGACATCATGCAGGTGGTGCTCTCGCAGCGCATGAGCCAGCCGTTCAACGCCTCGCCCCTGGCGCTCTACCGCGCGCTGCGCGGCCTCAATCCGTCGCCCTACATGTTCTATTTCGACCTGGGCGGGTTCCAGGTCGTCGGCGCCTCGCCCGAGATCCTGGTGCGCCTCGAAGGCGAGACGGTCACCGTGCGCCCGATCGCCGGCACCCGGCCTCGCGGCAAGACGCCGGCCGAGGACGCGGCGCTGGCGGCCGACCTGCTGGCCGACCCGAAGGAGCGCGCCGAGCACGTCATGCTGATGGACCTTGGCCGCAACGACGTCGGCCGCGTCGCGCGCACCGGCACCGTGCGCGTGACGGAGAACATGGTCATCGAGAACTACTCGCACGTCATGCACATCGTTTCGAATGTCGAGGGCGCCATCAGGCCCGGCATGAGCGCCATGGACGTGCTCAAGGCCACGTTCCCGGCGGGCACCGTCAGCGGCGCGCCAAAGGTGCGGGCGATGGAGATCATCGACGAGCTGGAGCCCACCAAGCGCGGCGTCTACGCGGGCGCGGTCGGCTATCTCGGCTTCAACGGTGACATGGACGTCGCCATCGCCATCCGCACTGCGGTCGTCAAGGACGGCACGCTCTACGTGCAGGCCGGTGCCGGCATCGTCGCCGACTCGGTCCCGAAGAACGAGTGGGTCGAGACCCAGAATAAGGCCCGCGCCATCCTGCGCGCCTCCGAGCTGGCGCACGCGGGGCTCGACACGGTACCGGAGGTGGACTCCGAACCGCAGAGACGCAGAGACGCGGAGAGAGCCGGTGCTGCGGAGTAGTCTC
>DATIUV010000256.1:0-3842 GCA_035466595.1 Pelomicrobium sp. | reverse complement strand
CTTTTTCCAACCTTCTTCTTCCTCCGCGTCCTCTGTGTCCTCCGCGCTGAAAGCTTTCTTGTTTTGCTCCGCGCCTCTGCGCCTCCGCGGTAGAGGGTCCGTCACCCGTCAGCGCAAAGCGAGATAGAATAGCGCTCCTTCGAGAACGACATCCCATGTTCACCGGCATTGTCGAGGCCGTCGGCCGCATCAAGCACGTGAGCTCGCTGGAGCAGGGCCTGCGCCTGTCCATCGCGCCGGGCGCGCTCGACCTCGCCGACATGACGACCGGCGACAGCGTGGCCGTAAGCGGCGTCTGCCTGACCGTGATCGCGCTGGCGCCGGGCACGCTGACGGTGGACGTGTCGCGCGAAACGCTGGCCTGTACCGCGGGGCTCGACCAGCCCGGCGACGTCAACCTCGAAAAGGCGCTCAGGCTCGGCGACCGGCTCGGCGGCCACTTGGTCACCGGCCACGTCGACGGCGTCGGGCGGGTGACCCGCTTCGAGCGCGCTGGCGAGTGCTACACCCTGGCCGTGGCGGCGCCGGCGGAGCTCGCGCGCTACATCGCGCGCAAGGGCTCGGTCACCGTGGACGGCGTGAGCCTCACGGTCAACGCAGTGGACGGGGTCGAGTTCGAGGTCAACCTGATACCGCACACGCTGGAGGTCACCACGTTGAAGCGCCTCGCGCCGGGCGCGGCGGTGAACCTCGAGATCGATCTGCTGGCGCGCTACGTCGAGCGGCTCGCCGCCGCGCAGGCCTGAGCATGGCGATCAGCGCCATTACCGACATCATCGCCGACATCCGCGCCGGGCGGATGGTGGTGCTGGTGGACGAGGAAGACCGCGAGAACGAGGGCGACCTGGTCCTGGCGGCGCAGTTCGTCACGCCGGAGGCCATCAACTTCATGGCCAAGTTCGGGCGCGGGCTGATCTGCCTCACCCTGACCGAGGAGCGCTGCCGCCAGCTCAACCTGCCGC
Source organism: Pelomicrobium sp. (assembly GCA_035466595.1). Classification (GTDB taxonomy): domain Bacteria; phylum Pseudomonadota; class Gammaproteobacteria; order Burkholderiales; family UBA6910; genus DATIUV01. Next base: position 2,880 of record DATIUV010000256.1, on the reverse strand, counting down.
TGATGGTCTCGGCCAACCAGTCGCGCCTCGGCACCAACTTCACCGTGTCGATCGAGGCTGCCAGCGGGGTGACTACCGGCATCTCGGCGGCCGACCGCGCCCGCACCATCGAGCTGGCGGTGAAGCCCGACGCGCGGCCCGAAGACCTGGTGCAGCCCGGCCACATCTTTCCGCTGATGGCGCAAAAGGGCGGCGTGCTGGTGCGCGCCGGCCACACCGAGGCCGGCTGCGACCTGGCGATGCTGGCCGGGTTGATGCCGGCGGCGGTGATCTGCGAGATTCTCCGCGACGACGGCTCGATGGCGCGGCTGCCAGACCTGGAGGAATTCGCCGAGGCGCACGGCCTGCGGATCGGCACCATCGCCGACCTCATCCACCATCGCGCGCGCACCGAGAGCCTGGTCGAGCGCGTGGTCGACCGGGCCGTGGCGACGGTGCATGGCACCTTCCGGCTGGTGGCCTACCGCGACAAGACCTCCGGTGCCGTCCACCTGGCGCTGGTCAAGGGCGAGATCCACGGAGAGCGCGAGACGCTGGTGCGCGTGCACGAGCCGGTATCCGTGTTCGACTTTCTCGACGCCGGCGGCACCACGCATTCGTGGCCGCTCAACGACGCGATGCGCACGATGGCCGCCGCCGAGGCGGGCGTCATCATCCTGCTGCATCGGCCGGAGAGCGCGGCCGAGCTGCTCGCGCGCGCCGAGCGCGTCGGCGAGCACGCCCACGCCGACGCCAAGTACGACCTGCGCACCTACGGCATCGGCGCGCAGATCCTCAAGGATCTCGGCGTCACGCGCATGCGGCTGCTGTCGGCGCCGCGCAAGATGCCCAGCATGGCCGGCTTCGACCTCGAGGTGGCCGGCTTCCTGCAGCCGCCGCGCTAGAACGCGCACGATCGGAGACCGCATGGCCTACTACGACAACATCCTCGAGCTTTCGCCGGAGCAGGACGGGCGCGGGCTGCGCATCGCGATCGTGATGAGCCGCTTCAACATCGACGTCGGCGAGGGCCTGCTGGGCGCCTGCACCGCCGAGCTGGCCAAGCGCGGCGTCGCCCAGGCGGACATGCTGATCGTCACCGTGCCCGGCGCGCTGGAGATCCCGCTCGCGCTGCAGAAGCTGGCGACGACCGGCAGGTACGACGCGCTGATCGCGCTCGGCGCCGTGATCCGCGGTGAGACCTATCACTTCGAGGTGGTCTCTAACGAGTCCGCGGCCGGCATCACGTCGGTGCAGCTGGATACCGGCGTGCCCGTTGCCAACGGCGTGCTGACGACCGACACCGACGACCAGGCCCTGCACCGCATGTCCGAGAAGGGCCGCGACGCCGCGCTGTGCGCGATCGAGATGGCGCGCCTGCTGGGCCGGATCGAATGAAGACGGCGCGACGCCGCGCCCGCGAGCTGGCGCTGCAGGCGCTGTACCAGTGGCGGCTCACCGGCTACGCGATGGCTGAGATCGAGCCGCAGCTGCGCGCGCAGAAGGAGTTCGAGCGCGCCGACGCGGGGCTGTTCGAGCGGCTGGCGCGCGGCGTGCCGCCGCAGGCCGCCGACCTCGACGCGCTGCTGGCCCCGCAGCTGGACCGTGCGCCGGAGGCGCTCTCGCCGGTAGAGCACTGCATCCTGCTGCTGGGCGCCTACGCGCTCCGGGAGTGCCCGTAGACGCCTAACCGCGTCGTCATCTACTAGGCGGTGGAGCTGGCGAACACCTTCGCCGGCACCGACGGCTACAAATACGTGAACGGCGTGCTGGACAAGCTGGCGCCGAAGCTGCGCGCCGCCGAGATGCGCGGGCGCGCGGCCGACGGCGGCGCCTGAGCGGGGCCAGCGCCTTTCCGGCTGAAGGGCAGTCGTTGGGGAAGTCTCTTTCCAGGGTCTTCAGCGTGGGCAGTCTGCGCGATGCGGGCCGAAAAGGGCTTCGGTGTTGCAGCTGAGACGCTGGCTGTGGCTGGCCGCGGCACTGCTCGCCACGGCCGTGGCCTTGCTCGCGACCGTTGGCGTGACGGTGGACGCGAGCCGCTGGCGAGCCCAACTCTCGGAACGCCTTGCCGGCACGCTCGGCCGGCCGGTCGCGCTGGACGGTCCCGTCCACGTCGTCGTGTCGCTGTCCCCAAGGCTTCGCGCCGAGCGCGTGCGTCTGCCCAATCCGCCGGGATTCGCTGCCTCCAATCTGCTGTCCATCGGCGAACTGCGCGTTCATGCGGACCTGTGGCCGCTGCTCGCCGGTAAGGCACGGGTGCGCGAGCTGATTGCACGCGACGTGAATCTGCGCCTGGAACGCGACGCCCGGGGGCAAGGCAACTGGTCGCGGCCGCTTGCGCCGGCTCTGGACCGGGAAGCGGCGGGCGGATTGGCGCGTCTGGACCTGCATCGCCTCGTGGTGGAGGGGGCGGCGATCGAATACGGCGGCGCGGGGCGCCCGCGCCGCGCCGAGATCGCGGAGCTGACCGCGGAAGCGCGTGCCGGCCGTGCGGCGCGCGCCGAGCTGAAAGGCGCTGCGGGCGGATCCGACTACGTGCTGACGCTGGCCGGCGCTCCGCTCTCCCGGCTCGGGACCTCCGAGTCCTGGCCGTGGACCATCGACGGACGCTTCGGGTCCGCGCGCGTGCGCGGCGAAGGCCGCATCTCGGGACCGCTGGCGCAACCCGAGGCCGAGCTCCGGTTCGACGTCGACGCGCCGGACGCCGGTGCGCTCGGCGCGGCGCTCGGCGCGCCGGTGCCGCCGCTCGGCGCCGTCGCAGCTTCCGGCAGCCTGCATCTGGCGGCGGGGCGCGCTGCGTTGCGGGGGATGCGGTTGAGCGCCGGGCAGAGCGCCATCTCGGGCGATCTGGCGCTGGACTGGAGCGGCCCGCGCCCGCGGCTCACCGGCGCGCTCGATTCG
>DATIUV010000255.1:0-10506 GCA_035466595.1 Pelomicrobium sp. | reverse complement strand
CAGGGCGCGGGCTACCCGAGCGCCGACGCCCAGGGCGGGCTGAGCTATCGCAGCACGGAGAGCGTCAAGGCACTGGGCAAGGCGCTCGACAAGCGCTACGACATCGAGCGCATCGACCCGGAGCGGCGCGTGGTCTACCTGCACGGCGTCGCCGAAGACGCGAAGCTGCCGGAGTCGGTGCGCTCGCTGCCCGGCGTGCCGGCACGCGTCACGCTGCCGGTCGCCTGCGCCAACCTGGTGCCGGTGCCGAACTAGGCGGCGCGGGGATCAGAAGGGCGCCGGCGCACATGCGCGCTCGGCCCCCGGCGAGGGCAGCGCGCCGAGCGGCGCCATACGCAGTTCCTTGGTAACGGGGGCATGCATCCCCTGTAAGGAATCGACGTCGGCGCTGACCAATCCCGTCACGCGCCGATCACGAATTCTCATCTTTTCGTCACGACGGCTCGCGCGTGTAAGAAAGCGGCGCGCGCGCAGACCAACGCTGCAGAAGCGCATTGCTTCGAGACGATCCGAACCCAACGTGACTGAAAGGAGACACCCATGAAAGCGATCAAGACCCTTGCCGCCACCGGCGCCCTGCTGATCTCGTTCTCGTCGTTTGCCGCGAGCGATCTCGCCAGGCAGCTGCACGTGAGCGACGGCTACAACGCCAGCGACATCACCGCGGTCACCGCAGCGAAGAGCGGCGGCCCGGTCGACCGCGAGTTCGTCCGCAAACTCAGCCAGAGCGACGGCACCATCGAGTACGGCTATGCGCCGGCGCCGTCCGCCACCGCGGGCGCGTCGAAGCCGTCCGTGGGCTTCGATGCCGAGTTGCTGAAGGAACTGCGCAAGACCGACGGCAACAGCGCGTAAGCAATATCGTCCTACGGCCGGCGCCGGAGGCCATCCGGCGCCGGCTTCCGTTCGCCCTGCCGGCGCGAAGCAGGCAGCAGGCAAAGCATGATCGGCCTTGAAACCCTGGCGCCGGGTTACCATCTCACCAGATAAACCCCTCGCCGGCCGGCCCGGCGCCGCCAAGGCCATTCCATGCTCGGTCCCATCGCTCCCGCCACCCAGATCCTGCTGATCGCCAACGTCGGCATCTTCATCCTGCAGATCGCCACCGGCAACCAGATCGTCCTGCCGTTCGCGCTGTGGCCGCTGGAGACCGGCGGCGTCTACGAGCCCAACGCCGGGGTCGGTTTCGCGCCCTGGCAGCTGGTGACCTACAGCTTCCTGCACGGCGGGCTCGCGCACCTGTTCTTCAACATGCTGGCGCTGTACATGTTCGGCTCGGAGCTGGAGCGGCTGTTCGGCCGCAAGCGTTACGTGACCTACTACTTCGTCTGCGTGGTGACCGCCGCGGTGGCACAACTGCTGGTGACGGCGTCGATGGGCGGGCCGCCCTATCCCACGGTGGGCGCGTCCGGCGGCGTGTTCGGCCTGCTGCTCGCATTCGGCCTGTACTTCCCGCATCGCCAGATCATGCTGATCTTCCCGCCGATCCCGATGCCGGCGTGGCTGTTCGTGACGCTGTACGGAATTCTCGAGCTCTACCTCGGCATCACCGGCACGCAGGCCGGCATCGCGCACTTCGCGCACCTGGGCGGCATGCTGGGCGGCTGGCTGATGCTGCAGTACTGGCGCGGGCGCGGCCCGTTCGGGCGCCGCCGCTAAACGGCTTCCGGCGTCCCGCGCTCCACCGGGCGTACTTCGGCGCCGCCGGCGATGTAGTGCACCACCTTCGGCGGCTCGGGCCCCTCGTGCAGCGCCCAGATGCGCCGCTCGACGTCGCGGTCGGCCATCGTCACGCGCGCGTGCTGGCGCAGGTGCTCGGCCCACGATTCGGCGACGAAGTGCTCGACGAAGCGCTGCGGGTCGTCGGTATCGCGGAACACCTGCCAGTAGACGGCGCCGTCGCGCAGCCGCATGCGGCGCACCGTGCGCATGCCCTTCAGGAAGCGGCCGACGTTTTCCGCGCGGATACGGTATTCCACCGTCACCAGCACCGGGCCGGCCTCCAGCTCCGGCTCCGCCGCCGGCATCGGCGCCGGCCAGTGCGACGACGGCGTCAGGTCGACGTCGTCGTGGCCGCCGATCTTCAGCCGCCGCGTCGCCGCCAGCGCCAGGACGAGGCCGGCGCCCGCCGCCGCCAGCGTCCACGGAATGCCGATCCACTCCGCCAGGTAGCCCCACCCCACCGACCCCGCCGCCATGCAGCCCATCAGCACCACCCAGTAAACCGCCAGACCGCGCGCCCGCACCCAGGGCGGCAGCGCCGTCTGCACCGCGACCTGCATGCCCGAGAGCACCGCCATCCAGCACGCGCCGACGACCAGCATGACCAGGGCGGCGACGTAGACGTTGGCGAACGCACCCAGCAGCGCGGTGGCAGCGGCGTAGACGACGAACGCGCCACCCACCAGCCGATCGCGCGACACGCGCTGGGTGATTCGCGGCAGCAGCAGCATCGCGACCACGGCGCCGACGCCGATTCCGCCCAGCAGGCCGCCGAACAGCCGCGCGTCGCCGCCGAGCTCGCGGCTCGCGATCAGCGGCAGCAGCGCCCACACCACGCTGGCGAAGGGGAAGAAGGTCAACTGGCGCAGCAGCACCCGCTGCAGCAGCGGGGCGTGGCGGGCGTAGCGCCAGCCGCTGCGCAGCGCGCCGAACAGGCGCTCCGCGGGCATCCCGGCCGCCGGCGCGAGGCGTTTCCATTGCGACAGGGCGTAGACCACGGCCAGAAACGACACCGCGTTGATCAGGAACACGGTGGCGGTGCCGCTCCAGACGACGATCACGCCCGCGAGCGCCGGACCCACCGCGCGCGAGACGTTGATCGACATCCCGTTCAGCGCCACCGCCGACTGCAGCTCGGCGCGCGGCACCAGCTCCTGCACGGAGGCCGACCACGCCGGCGTCTGCGCCGCCATGCCGCAACCGATCAGAAACGTCATGGCGAGCAGCCACCAGGGCGTCGTCAGGCCGGCGTAGGTGGTCGCGGTCAGCAGCACCGCGAACACCAGCATCCACACCTGCGCGTAGATCAGCTGCAGGCGGCGGTCGAGGATGTCGGCCAGCGCGCCCGCCGGCAGCGCCAGCAGGAACATCGGCAGCGATTGCGCCGCCTGCACCAGCGCCACTTTGGCCGGCGAGTGGGTGAGCTCGGTCATCAGCCAGCCCGCGGCCATCGTCTGCATCCAGGTGCCGATGTTGGACACCAGCGCGGCGATCCAGAGCATGCGGAAGTCCCGGCGCCGGAGCGGCGCCCACGCGGACGCGCCGGGCGGCGGCGCGCTCGGCGCGGGAACGGCGGCGGATTTGCTTTGCGTCTCCGTGGTCAGTACCTCACGATCAGGATCACGCCGGCCACCAGCATCACCGCGCCGATCAGCCGCAGCAGCGTGGCCGGCCGCACCGTGTAGCCCATCAGGCCGTAGTGGTCGAGCAGCATCGACGCCACGATCTGCCCGGTGATGATCAGCACGAACAGCGTCGCCGCCCCCAGCTTGGGACCCGCCATCAGCGAGACGACGACGACGCTCGCGCCGATCACGCCGCCGAGCCAGCCCCACGCCGGCACGCTCGCGAGCGCCGCGGCCCCCGGCAGCGGCACACGCAGCAGCAGGAGCAGGAGCACGATGACGACGCCGCCCGAGACGAAGTTGGCCAGCCCCGCGAGCAGCGGATCGCGCAGCAGCACGCGCAGCGACGCGTTGATTCCGACCTGCACCGGCATCAGGGCGCCGACCAGGAAGGCCAGCGCGGACAGCAGCACGTTCATCGTCATCCTTTCGGGGGAGAAGCGCGCGACGATGCGTCGCGGCGTCCCAGAGAATAGCGCAGCCGCCCGTCGGCGTCAGTCGAAGCGGTAGGCGTCCATCGCCAGGACGCCGTAGCTCGCGCTTGCATGGATCCGGCGGCCGGGGCCGTAAGCTGCGCCGGCGGTAACGTGCAGCGGCAGCAGGTGCTCCTCGGTGGGATGGTTGCGCACCGCGTGCGGCGCGAGCTGCCGGTAGTCGCCCAGCGCCGCGCGGTCGCCGCACTCGACGGCCTGCGCCAGCCAGTGCGCGAATGCAGCGGCGTAGTCTTCCAGCGCATCGGCCGGCGCGCGGCCGCGGAACTCGCGCAGGTTGTGCGTGGCGCCGCCGCTGCCCAGAATCAGCACACCCTCGTCGCGCAGCGGCGCGAGCGCCGCGCCGAGCCGCAGGTGATGCGCGGGACCCCTGCTAGGCTGCAGCGCGAGCTGGATCACGGGAACGTCGGCCCCGGGGTACATCAGCATCAGCGGCACCCAGGCGCCGTGGTCGAGGCCGCGACCGCCGTCCACCGCCGCGGCGAACCCGGCGCCGTCGAGCAGCGCGCGGACGCGCTCGGCCACCACGGTGTCACCGCGGGCCGGGTAGCGCAGCTGGTAGAGCTCCGCCGGGAAGCCGTGGAAATCGTGGATCGTCTCCGGCTGCGGCGCTGCGCTGACCGCCGGATTGTCCGCGAGCCAGTGGGCCGAAACGGCGAGCACCGCGCGCGGCCGCGGCAGCTCCTCGCCGAGCGCGGCGAGAAAGTCCCGCGCCGGAATCGCCTCGAGCGGCAGCGTCGGCGCGCCGTGGGAGACAAACACGGTCGGCAAGCGTTGCACGGCTACTCCTCGTGCCAGCCGTGGCTGGCGATCAGCGGACACTCATCACCACAGAGGCGCAGCGACGCGGAGCAACCCGAGAAATCCTTGAACCGGAAAGGACGCAAAGGAACGACGGCCATGTTGTTGACGAGCATTTCTTCGCGTCCTTTGCATCCTTGGCGGTTAACGGCTCTTCGCGGTTACGCTGCGGTGAAATCACCCTAACCGAACCCGGCTCACGCCGTCCGCGCCGCCGGCGCCTTGCCCTCGAAGCCGAAGCCCGCCGCGCCCCAGGCGTCGAGCCCGCCGGTGAGCGGCCGAACGCGCCGGAAACCGCGCGCCTTCAGCAAACGCGCCACCTTCACGGCACTCGCCTCGTTCGGGCACGAGCAGTAGACGACGACGTCGCGCTCGGGCGCGACGCCGGCGATCGCCCGCTCAAGCTCCTCCAGGTCGAGCGGCAGGGCGCCGGGAATCCGCCGCGCGTCGAGCTGGCGGGCGCTGCGTGAGCGCACGTCGAAGATGACCGGCGCCGTGCCGCCTTCGATCAGGCCGTAGAGCTCGTCCACCGAGATGCGCGCGGCCTCGAGGAAGCGGCGGAATCGGTAGCGCTCCCACCATTTGAACGCGACGAACAGCGCCAGCAGGCCGCCGAGCAGCATGAGCGCGACGCCGCCCATGTCGGAGAGCGCCTGCAGCAGCAGGTCGATCTGGTCCTGGAACACGACCCCCAGCGCCACGGCGCTGCCGGCCCACAGCAGGGAACCGGCAGCGTCCCACGCGAGGAACCGCGCGAAGCGCACGCCCATGGCGCCGGTCAGCGGCGCCGCCACCGCCGACAGGCCCGGGACGAACTTGGCGAACAGCAGCGCCCGCGGCCCGATGCGCTCGAACACCGACTCGGTCTGCCGCACGCAGGAATCCGGCGACAGCGAGACCCGGCACATCGTCTTCAGCACGCGGTGGCCATAGCGGCGTCCGGCGGCAAACCAGATCGCGTCTCCGACGAGCGCGCCGAGCACCGCGGTGGCCAGCACCGCGGCCCACGCCGGTCCGCCGCTGCCCGAGAGCGCCGCCGCCACCACGATGGTGGGGTACGCCGGCACCGGCGCGCCAAGCTGCTCGATCAGCACGTTGGCGTAAACCACCAGCAGGCCGTACTGGATGAAGAGCGTCAGCAGGTGGTCCATGTTTCGTTACCGGGCGGCGTACGGACTGGCGTCACCGCATAGACGCGGAGGCGCGGAGAGACGAAGATTGAATCGCAAGGATCGCGCAGGACGCAAGGGAACGACAGCCATGTTGTTGACGAGCACTTCTTCGCGTCCTTTGCGTCCTTGGCGGTTAACGGCTTTTCCCGGTTACTCCGCGCCTCCGCGGTAAAACCACACGCGTCGAACCCGGCTCACGCCGCCCGCGCCGCCGCCAGCCGCGCGCGGTCGTGCGGCCGGGCGAAGTCGAGCGCCGGCCCCTTCGGCACGATGCCCTTCGGGTTGATGTGCTCGTGGCTCAGGTAGTAATGCCGCTTGATGTGGTCCATGTCCACGGTCTCGGCGATGCCGTCGACCTGGTAGAGCTCGCGCAGGTAGTTCGACAGATTGGGATAGTCCTCGATGCGGCGAAGGTTGCACTTGAAGTGCACGTAGTACACCGCGTCGAAGCGCACCAGCGTGGTGAAAAGCCGCCAGTCTGCCTCGGTGAGGCGGTCTCCTGCCAGATAGCGCTGCCCTTCGAGCCGCGCCTCCAGGGCGTCCAGCCCCTCGAACAGCCGGTCGAAGGCCCGCTCGTAGGCTTCCTGGGTGCCGGCGAATCCACACCGGTACACGCCGTTGTTCACGCGCTCGTAGACATAGTCGTTGATCTCGTCGATCTCCTTACGCAGCGCCGGCGGGTAGTAGTCGGTGCGCACGTCGGTAAAGGCGTAGAACTCGCTATCGAGCATGCGGATAATCTCGGCGGACTCGTTGTTGACGATCGTGCGGCGTTGGCTGTCCCACAGAACCGGCACGGTGACGCGACCGCTGTAGTCCGGCCGCGCCGCGGTGTAGAGCTCGTGCAGGTGGCCGAAGCCGTTGGCGTCGTCGGGAAATTCGGCGCTGAAGGCCCAGCCCTGCGCCCCCATCACCGGGTCCACGACCGACAGCGGGATCACCTGCTCCAGCTTCTTGAGCTTGCGCAGCGCGAGCGCGCGCGACGCCCACGGGCAGGCGTAGGAGACGTACAGCCGGTAGCGGCCGGGCGCGGCGGGAAAGCCGCTCGAGCCGTCGGCGGTGACGCGTTCGTGGAAGCTCGTCGGCGGCCGCTCGAACTCGCCGCGCGACTTGGCGGTGTCGTACCAGCCCTCGTGCCAGACGCCGTTGTCGAGATAGCCCATCACGCCCCCGCCTTGAGGCGCCGCGCAATCTCGGCGACGTGGCGCCCCTGGAAGCGCGCGATGGCGAGCTCGTTCTCGCTGGGCTGGCGCGAGCCGTCGCTCTTGGCGAGTGTGCTCGCCCCGTAGGGCGTCCCGCCGGTGATCTCATCCATGTTCGACAACCGCTTTTCCGAGTAGGGCACGCCGACGACGACGAATCCCAGGTGCAGCAGCGTGGTGTGGAAGCTGGTGATCGTGGTCTCCTGCCCGCCGTGCTGGGTCGCGGTGGACGTGAACACGCTGCCGACCTTGCCGATCAGCGAGCCATCCATCCACAGCGGCCCGGTCTGGTCGAGGAAGTTGCGCATCTGCGCGCACATGTTGCCGTAGCGCGTCGGCGTGCCGAACACGACGGCGTCGGCGTCGCGGAGCTGGTCCACCTCGATCACCGGCACGTCGGCAAAGGCGGCGCGCGCCTTCTTGGCGCCGCTTTTTTCCAGCACCGCGTCGGGGACGAGCTCCGCGACCTGAAACAGCTCGACCTCGGTGCCGGTTACTTCGCGCGCGCCCTCGGCGACGGCCTGCGCCATTTTGTGGATGTGTCCGTACATGCTGTAGAAAACGACGTGGACCCTGGTTCCCATGCGGCTCCTCCGTAGCGAAACGGTTCAAGGAATCATGGCGACGGAGCGCATCGCGGCGGGGCGGCCCACGGCCGCCCTGCCGCGGTCACGCGGCTTCCAGCGTCGGGTAGTCGATGTAGCCCTTCGCGCCGGGCGAATAGAACGTCGACTGGTCCGGGGCATTCAGCGCGGCGCCGTGCCGGAAGCGCTCCGGCAGGTCCGGGTTGGCCAGGAACAGCGTGCCGAACACGGCGGCGTCGGCGATGCCGTCCCGGACCAGGCGCTCCGCCGTCTCCTTGGTGAGACCGGCACCGGCCAGATAAGGTCCGCTGAACAGCGGGCGCAGCAGCGCGTGGTAGTCCGTCTCCTTGCCAAAGGGCGTGACGTGCAGGTACGCGAGCCCCAGCGCGCCGATCGCGCGCGCCAGCGTGGTGTAGGTCTCGCGCGGGTCGGCGTCGCTCACGTCGTTGAACGGCATCTCGGGCGAGAGCTTGATGCCGACGCGGTCGGCGCCGGCGACCTGCGCCATCGCCTCCAGCGCCTCGACGATGAAGCGCGCGCGGTTCTGCGCGCCGCCGCCGTAGCGGTCGCTACGCAGGTTCGTTCCGGAGGACAGGAACTGCATCGGCAGATAGCCCGACGCCGCGTGCAGCTCGACGCCATCGAACCCGGCATCCAGTGCGCGCCGCGTGGCTTGCGCGTACTCGGCGACGACGCCGGGGATCTCGTCGAGCGCGAGCGCGCGCGGGGTGACGTGGGGCTTTAGCCCATCGTTGGTGTACGACTGCCCGCTGGGGCGCACCGCGGAGGGCGCCACCGGCGTCGCCCCGCCCGGCAGGAACGACGGATCGGAGATGCGCCCGGCATGCATGATCTGGGCGAAGATGAGCCCGCCCTTGGCGTGCACCGCGTCGGTGACGTTCTTCCACGCCGCCACCTGCGCGTCGGAATGGATGCCGGGCGTGCGCACGTAGCCCTTGCCCATCGGCGAGGGATAGATGCCCTCGCTGATGATGAGGCCGGCGCCGGCGCGCTGGGCGTAGTAGGTCGGCACCAGCTCGGAGGGCACGCCTTGGTCGTCGGCGCGGGAGCGCGTCATGGGCGCCATCAACAGCCGGTTGCGCAGCTCGTGGCGCCCGATTTTCAGCGGCTGGAACAGAATGCTGTCGTTCGACATCGTTCAGGTCTCCTGGTCTCGAGTCTTCATTGGTCTGTTGCCACCGACGGCCGGTGCGGTCGCCGGGATTCCGCTGGCTGCAGCTAGGCCGCGACCACGCGCCGCGGCGCGCCCACGCCCGGCTTCAGCGCGTAGGCGCCATCGCCCAGCAGCGCCTGCACGACCAGGGTCATGGCCCAGAACACCGGATACTCCCAGCCGCCGCCCTGGGCGCTGAACACCCAACCGTTGCCCCAGTGGGCCCACGCGGCGCCGAGCAGGATCGGCACCAGCGCCAGCGCCACCCAGCGCGAGTACACGCCGAGCACGAGCAGCGCGCCGCCGACGATCTCGGCCGCGATGGTGGCGTAGGCGACGATGGCCGGCAGCCCGAGGGAGCCGAAGAACTGCACCGTGCCCGGCACGGTGAACACCAGCACCTTCAGCAGGCCATGGGCGATGAAGGCGACGCCGAGCGTCACGCGCAGGACGAGGGCCGCGTAGGCCGCATTGTCACGATCGATCATTTGACTCTCCTTTCGTTGCGGTTCGTGGTTCGATTCGAAATCAGGCGAGGTCGAACACCAGCACCTCGGCGTTGCTGCCCTGCTCGAGAACGATGGACTCGACGCCGGTCGCCTTCAGCGCGTCGCCGGCGCCGAGCGGCTCGCCGTTGGCGGTGACGGCGCCGCGCGCGACGTGCACATACGCGCGGCGACCGGGCGCGAGGGCGTGCGTGACGCGCTCGTCGCCGTCCACCAGCGCGGCGTACAGGCTCGCGTCCTGGTGGATCGTCACCGAGCCCTCGCGCCCGTCGCGGGAGGCGATCAGCCGCAGGCGGCCGCGCTTGTCGTCGGGGCCGAAGAACTTCTGCTCGTAGCCGGGCGCGATGCCCTGCCGCTCCGGCACGATCCAGATCTGCAGGAAATGGACGAGTTCGCGCTCGGACGCGTTGAACTCGCTGTGGGTGACGCCGGTGCCGGCGCTCATGCGCTGCACGTCGCCGGGGCGGATTACCGAGCCGTTGCCCATCGAGTCCTTGTGGGCAAGGCCGCCGTCCAGCACGTAGCTGATGATTTCCATGTCGCGGTGGCCGTGGGTGCCGAAGCCCATGGCCGGCTGCACGCGGTCTTCGTTGATCACACGCAGCGCGCCGAAGTGGACGTGGCGCGGGTCGTAGTAATCGGCGAAGGAGAAGGTGTGGTAGCTGTCGAGCCAGCCGTGGTTGGCGTGGCCCCGCTCCTGGCTGCGGCGGATTTCGAGCATGACGGCCTCCTGGTTCGATCAATGCCGTTGAATGATTCAACGTGCGTTGATGCGAATGTTAGGCGCGCCGGCGGGGAATGAAAGCGAGGGTTTTTGACTTACAAGTTCAGGATTTTTGAATAGCTACGCCGCCCTATATTTTCCCTACGGATCAGACGCTTAAATAAATAACCCAACCGGGAGGGGACCAGGAATCGTTGCCACGCGGACGAACCCACCAAGCGGTACGACAAATACCCTGGATGCCGGTGTTCACCGGCATGACGAGTTTTCTCGTCACCCCGGCGCAGGCCGAGTCCAAGCCGTCACCCCGGCGCAGGCCGGGGTCCAGGATTGAAGATTAAATGCCCTGGATTCCGGCATCCGCCGGAATGACGAAAAACCGCGCGCTACCTGCCGACAAGGTCGTCACCCCGGCGCAGCCTGGCCCGTACCGCGACGGGGCCGGGCGGCCGCAGGAGGGGAAACACTCAGGCCACGAGCAGCGGCCGGGGGATCAGGCGATCGA
>DATIUV010000254.1:0-6577 GCA_035466595.1 Pelomicrobium sp. | reverse complement strand
GTGCGCCTGTTTCCGCCGGACCTGCCCGCGCTCGAGCTTGCCAAGCACTTCGGCGTGGTGGACGCCGTCGCCATCGGGATGGTGACGTTCGTGTGGGTCGCGATGCTCACGGTCGCGATCGCGTGCGCGATCGTGTGCGTGATGAAGGGCCCGGGCTACGTTGCCGACGGCTACTCGGTGTCCGACCGCGACACCCCCGCCGACGACTGACCGGCACGGCTACTGGATCTGGCGGATGCCCTCGATGCGGCCTTGCGGCTTGGCCGCGTCGGACGCGGCCGGCGGCGCTGCCGCCACTTCGTCGCGCAGGGCCCGCAGCCGGGACTTGAGCGCCGCCGCGTTCTCCGGGCCGACCCGCACGAGGAACTTCTGCCCCGCCGACAGCGCCTCCAGCTCCGGATCGGCAAACTGGTAGAGGACTTTCGGCTGCGTGAGCCGGATCGGCCCCTGCACCTCGGGGGCCGCCAGCAGGTGGTCGATCACCGCCACCAGCCGGTCGTTGAAATACCTGCCGGGGTAGCCGAGCTCCTCGTAGGCCTGCTGGAACAGCGGATAGTGGCGGCGGTAGAACGCCGCCGCCTGTTTGACGTCGGCCGCCTGCGCCAGCTTGACGTAGGGCGTGTAGCGCGCGGTGTTGGATGGCCCGATCACCAGCGTGTCGTCCTTGCTGGTCACCTGGAACTGCCCGCCCACCGGCTTCACCGGCAGCACGCGCAACGCCACCTTTTGCCGCGGCAGGTTGTCCACCGTGGTGACGACGCGGCGGATAATGCCCTCGAGGTAGAAGCGCTCGAGCGCCTCCGTGCCGAAGACGTCGCCGAGCGCCTCTTTCGCCGCGGCGTCGCTCTCGGCGAGCGCCGGCAGCGGTCCTTCCTCGACGGCGGGCAGCGGATGCCTGACGCCGGGCTCCTCCGGCGCGGGAGGCGGCGGCGGTGCCGGCGCTTCGGCGCGCGGCGGCTCAACCGGCACCGGCGGCTCGCCGGCCTTCTTCGGGAACAGGAAGAAAAACGCGATCCCCGCCAGCACGGCGATCACGATCACCCACGCGAGCGTTTTTTTCATCGAATCCTTTTGCTCCTCCACCGGTACACGCCCGAGTCTAATCCGCATCGGGCGGGGGGACAAAGGAAGCGCCGGGTGCGACGCGGGAATCAGCGCGGCGCCGGGACCTTGACGTCACAGGGGTAGGCCTCGCGCAGCGCGCCCACTACCAGCAGCCCGGCGGAGCGGCTGCGGTGCTCGGGATGCGTCTCCAGATACTCCCCCACCACCTGCAGTTTCTGCCCCAGCGTGCCGAAGTTGGGATTGAAGTGCTTGCAGCCGGGCGCCGCGGCGACGCGCACGCCATCCACCACGCCTTTCACGTACTGCTGGAAGGCGTTCGCCTTCACCATGTCGACCCACGGCAGCAGGTCGCTGGGCGCGCCGCGCTCGACCTTCTGCCACGACAGGTACTGATCGTAGAGCCAGTGGCCGTCGGAGGTCTGCGCGGCGGCGGTGCCGGCGGCGGTCAAGGCAAGGGCAAGCAGAAGGCGGGACGCGTATGGGCGCATGGTCGGCGAGCGGCGGCCTCGCGATGCTACTCGGCCTTGAAGCCCGCGGCCTTGTGGGAGCCGTCGCAGAACGGCTTGTTCTTCGACTGGCCGCAGCGGCACAGGAAGGCTTCGGTGCCGCGCCAGCGCGCCATGCCGCTGGAGGCGATCAGCGTGACGTTGCCCTTGACCCGCAGCGGTCCATCCTTGATCGGCTTGATCGCGAGCGCGCCTCCCTCGGCCTGCACGCCGGGGCCGGCGTCGCCGACCGCGCCGTAGTCGCGGAAGCCGGCTTTCTCGTGGCTGTTGTCGCAGAACGGCTTGTTCTTCGACTGGCCGCAGCGGCACAAAGCGGCGCGGAACCGCACGCCGGGCATGTCGGCCGGCGCGCCGTCGATGGCCAGATCGCCGCGCACGAACAGCGGGCCGTTGTACGCCACCGTCACCGTGTTGGCGGCGGCCGCCGCCTCAGTGGCGCGGCCGTCTTTGGACTCGTACACCAGCGCGCCGCTCGGGCAGCGCTGGCACACGTCGACGACGTCCTCCAGCGTGGTGAGGTCCGGCTGGCACCACGGCTGCCGCCCGCCGACGAAGAGCTCGCCCTTGGCGCGGCCGCATTCGGCCATGTGGATGCACAGCCGCTCGTCCCAGGTGACGTCGACGGCCTTGCCGGAATAGCGGTAGACGGGAGAATCGCTCATGGGAGTTCCTCCGGAGGAGAAAGGGGCCACGCTAGCACGCCGGCCGGCCGCGCTGCCACCGCGCCGCCGGCAGGGGCTTCCTGCCTACAGCTTGTAGCCGATCGTGCGCAGCAGGTCCTTGCGCCACGCGATCTCCGCGTCGTCCTCGACGCCCTTCGGCGCGAAGCCGTCCACGACGCCGAGGATGCCGCGGCCCTGAGTGGTTTCGGCGACGATCACCTCGGTGGGATTGGCCGTGGCGCAGAAGATCCGGCACACCTCCGGCACCGCCTTCAGCGCGTTGAGCACGTTGACCGGGTAGAAGCCCGCGCCGAGAAAGACCACGAACGAGTGGCCGGCGCCGATCGCCTGCGCATTCCTGCGTGCCAGCTCGATCATCGGCCCGTCGGTGCCCGACCAGCGCACCAGGCACTTGCCCGAGGCCTCACAGAACGCGAGGCCGAACTTGATTCCCGGCACCGCGCCGACCAGCGCCTCGTGGATGTCCTCGACCGTCTTGATGAAGTGCGTCTGGCCGAGGATGAAGTTGATCGCCTCCGGCTTGTCGATCGTGACCGTGCGCAGTTCCATGTCGCTCTCCTTGCGCGGCGGCGGCGCCTGCCCATCAACCGAACGGCTTCACGCCGATCAGCGGGCCGTGCAGCCACATGGCGAAGACCGCCCACGCGACCAGGCCGATCGCCACCGCGGCGATGTCCCTCGTCACCGGCCCCGCCGTGTAGGTTACGCCGGCGCGCCGGTCGCGGCGCCGCGCGGCGATGTAGTCCACCACCGCCCAGCCGAGAAAGCCGCCGAACAGCAACACGTCGGCCAGCGTGCCGTTTGCAATCAGGTGCGAGAACGCCCACACCTTGACCCCCAGCACCATCGGGTGGCCGACCTTGGCCTTGATCCGCGTCTTCGGCACGTAGGCCGCCACCACCAGGATGAACGCGGGAATCGTCAGCAGGGCGGCCAGGTGCCGCGTCCATACCGGTGGCTGCCACAGGAACACCGGGTCCAGTCGCGCGGCGCCGTAGCCGTAGACGATCAGCACGAAGCCGACGAGCGAGATCACCGAGTAGACGAGCTTCCACGGCTTCTCGCCCATCTTCGCGATCTGCCGGTTGCGGAAGTCCTCGGCGACGATGCGAACGGAATGGGTGCCGAGGAAGACGACGAGGCCGGCAATGAGAAGGGTCATGGGTGCTCCGACGAGGGTTCGGGTGGGCGAAATTATCCCACGCTTGGACCGCGCGCACGCGCAGGGTTCCCGCCGGCGCGGTAGGATACCGGCGAGGGAGGTCCACGACGTGAAGATTCTCATCACCGGCGGCGCCGGCTTCCTCGGTCGCCGCCTCGCGCAGGCGCTGCTCGCGCGGGGCACGCTGAAAGGCGCGGACGGCCGCGACCGCGCCATCGAGAAGCTGGTCCTGGCCGACGTCGCCCCGGCCGAGGGCTTCGACGACCCCCGCGTCGAGGCTGTCGCCGGCGATGTCGGCGATCACGCGCTGCTGCGCCGCCTCGTCGACGACGCGGTCACCTCCGTGTTCCATCTCGCCGCGGTCGTGAGCGCCCAGGCCGAGGCCGAGTTCGACCTCGGCATGCGCGTGAACCTGGACGCCTCGCGCGCGCTGCTGGAGGCGTGTCGCGCCGCGAACCGCGCACCGCGCGTGGTGTTCACGAGCTCGGTGGCCGTCTACGGCGGGGAGCTGCCCGACCCAGTCACGGACGACACCGCGCTCAACCCGCAATCGTCCTATGGCACGCAGAAGGCGATCGGCGAGCTGCTGCTCGCCGACTACACGCGCAAGGGCTTCGTCGACGGCCGCGTGCTGCGCGTGCCCACGGTCAGCGTGCGCCCGGGCAAGCCCAACAAGGCGGCGTCGTCATTTGCCAGCGGCATCGTGCGCGAGCCGCTGAACGGCGTCGAGCACGTCTGCCCGGTGGCGCCCGACGTGCCGGTGTGGGTGCTGTCGCCGCGGCGCGCGGTCGAGGCGCTGGTGCTCGGCCACGAGCTCGACGGCGCCGCGCTCGGCGCGCGCCGCTCGGTCAATCTGCCGGGCGTGTCCGTGCGCGTGGCGGAAATGGTGGAGGCGCTGCGCGCCGTCGCCGGCGACGAGGTCGCGGCCCGCGTGCGCTTCGAGCTCGATCCCGGCATCAACCGCATCATCGCCAGCTGGCCGGCCCGATGGGACACGCGGCGCGCCGAGCGGCTCGGCTTCCGCGGCGACGCCGACTTCGCCAGCATCGTCCGCGCGTACATCGAGGACGACTTCCCCGCCACGGGAGGTTGAGTCCGCGCGACGCGCCCCGCCGTCGGCGGCGCCTGGGGTGTCGGGTCTGGCACCCGCAAGCTTCAGCGAACCAGCAGATTCGAGATCGCTTCGGCCGCGCGCTGCAGCGCCGGTACCGAGGCCAACACCTCGTCTACCGTGAACCGCGCGGTCGGCGCGTGCATCGATACCGTCGCGCAGATGCGCCCGCGGCCGTCGTAGACGGGCACCGCGAGACCGATCAGGCCGCGCATGAACTCCTCCACCTCGATGCCGACCCGCGTCTTGCGGATCGTCTTGAGCCGCTCCTCGATGCGCTCGGGGTCGGTGATCGTGTTCTCGGTCCACCGCTCGAGCGGCGCGGCCGTCAGCAGGCGCCGGCGTTGAGCCGCCGGCATCAGGCTCAGGTAGAGCAATCCGCTGGCGCCGCAGTGCAGGGGCACCCGCGAGCCCGGCTGCAGGTGAATGCGCAGCGGCCAGTGGGACTCGACGCGGTCGATGTACACCACCCAGTTCCCGCTCAGAACGGTCACATTGACGGTCTCGCCGACTTCACGCGCCAGCGCTTCGAGCACCGCGTGGCGTGCGCCGCGGTTGTAGGCGTTGATGAGGCTGTCGAGCGCGAGTCGCTGCTGGCGCTGGCCGATGACGAAGCGCTTCGTGCCCGGCTCGCGCTGCAGGTACCCGAGGTCCTCGAGCACCGTGCACAAACGATGCACGGTGGGCTTGGGCAGGCCCACCTTCGGCACCAGGTCCACTGCCGCCACCGGGCCGTCGGCGCCGGCCACCGCCTCCAGCACCGTCAGCAACCGGGCCCCGGGCGAGTTGGCCGCGGGTATCGACTCGGCCGATGCCGGAAGCGGCGCCGCCTCGGCGGTGCGCGCCCGCCGCAGGCTCTTCGCCTTCAGCTGCGCGGTCGGCTTGGCCGCGGAATCGAGTCGAGAGGTCATGTCCGGAATAAGGGTGGGCGCCGCGCGCCGACGCCGGTCCCCGGATCGCTGCCGCGGCTCCCGAATGCTAACTCCGGAATCGCGGCGGCGCCAGAAGCGGCGCGGATCGGCGTCGCATCAGAGATCGAGCACCAGCAGCGGCGACTTCGAGCGGGCGCAGCAGATCAGCACCTCGCTCTCCTTTTCGTTCTCGTCGAGGATGTAGTCGCGGTGCTCGGGCTGGCCTTCGAGGTAGCGCGTGCGGCAGGTGCCGCACAGGCCCGACTCGCACGAGGTCGGCACGTCGATGCCGTGCTCGCGCAGCACCTGGACGATCGACTTGTCGTTGGGCACGTCGAAGGTCCGGCCGGAGCTGGCGACGCGCACCTGAAAGCCGACGCCGATGGCGCCGTCCATGTCGCCGGGCGCGCCGGCATCCGGCGCGGCCGCGGCTTCCCCCGCCGGCGCCGTGAAGTACTCGCAGTGGGTCGTCCCCGCGGGCCAGTGTGCCGACGCCGCGGCCACCGCGGCCATGAAGCCGCGCGGCCCGCAGTAATAGAGATGTGTGCCGTCCGCGTAGTCGCGCAGCAATGCCGCGATGTCCAGGCCGCGCGATGGATCGCCGCCGTCCCAGTGCACAACGGCGCGGCCCGACGCCTGCAGCGCGCGCAGCTGGTCGGTGAACGCCGTGCGCTCCGGCGAACGGGTGCAGTAGTGCAGCACGAACTCGGCGCCGGCACGCCGCAGGTGATGGATCATTGCCATCATCGGCGTGATGCCGATGCCGCCGGCGAGCAGCAGGTGCCGGCGCGCCTCGGCGCGCAGCGGGAAATTGTTGCGCGGCTCCGAGATGGTCAGGATGCGGCCGACGTGGACACGCTCGAAGATCGCCTTCGAGCCGCCGCGCCCCTCCGGCTCGCGCTGCACGGCGAACACGTAGCGGTGCCGGTCCTGCGGGTCGCTGCACAGCGAGTACTGGCGCACGCGCTGGTCGCGGAAATAGAGGTCGATGTGGCTGCCCGCCTCGAACGGCGGCAGCTCCCCGCCCCGCGGATCCACCACCTCGTAGGCGTTGATGTTCTCGCCCTCGTAGGTGATCGAGCGCACCCGCACCAGCAGCCGCGCCGGTCCCAGGCGTTGCAGTTCCTCGGGCGAGAGTT
>DATIUV010000253.1:0-8295 GCA_035466595.1 Pelomicrobium sp. | reverse complement strand
CCAGGTCGCGGTCTGCACCTCGGCGGCCGACACCGTCGGCGGCGGCCGGGCCGCGCCCGGCGGCGGGCCCGCGCTCATGCCGCGGTACTGCTGCCAGCCGTACCAGGCGGCGGCGCCGAGAGCGGCCAGAATGACGAGCGTGACGAGCGTTTTCTTCAGCATGGGAGATGCGCAAAAAAGCGGGCCCCGTCGCTGGCGGGAAGCCCGGAAAGCTCGCGGCGGAGCGGATGGCCCCGGCGGGGGATACTTAAATTACGACCCGGATCCCCGCGCGTTGTTTCAGGCGAAGCGTCGCCGTGGCGGTCACGCCCCGCCGAGCGGGCCGACGGCGACCTCGCGAAACTGCGCCGTCTCGCCGGGGGCGTGATTCTGCAGGCCGATGAAGCCCGCGAGCGGGCGCGGGCCGCGCCGCGGATCCGAGTCCTGCCGGCGCCGCGGCACCGGGTCGCCCTCGGTGTAGGCGCACACCGGCACGCCGTTCAGCGTGACCGCGGTGCGCCGTTGCTCGAGCGCGATCTCGAGCACGTTCCACTCGCCGACCCTGCCGGGCCGCGCGGTCGCGGGGGCGAACGAGTAGAGCGCGCCCGTGCAGTACAGGTCGGAGTCCGCCGCTTCGTGGATCTGCACCTCGTAGCCGCCGTCGACGGCTTCCCAGGGGTCGTTGGGTCCCGCCGGCAGGCGCACGAAGACGCCGCTGTTGTCGTCGCGCGTCGGCACGCGGTAGACGACGCGCAGCAGCGCCTGGTCGAACCGCTCGCGGTGATACCAGAGCAGGCCCATGCCGCCCTCGGCGACGAGCAGGCCGCTCTCGACCACGAAGCGGCCCGCGCCGACGTGGCGCCAGCCGGCCAGATCGCGGCCGTTGAACAGCGCCCGGAAGCGGCGTGCGCTCATTTTCCCAGGGCCTCGCGGATCAGCGACAGGTCGCGCACCAGCTGGTCGAAGCCGGCGGCGCGCTCCGCCTCGCCCTGGAGCCGCAACAGCGCCGACGGATGGAAGGTGGCGAACACGTGCGGCGCCAGCGCGCTCCCGACGAAGCGGCCGCGGTCCTTGCTGACCCGGAAATCGGGTCCGAGTACGGCTTTCGCCGCGGTGGCGCCGAGGCAGACGATGACCCTGGGCTCGAGCGCGGCGATCTCGCCTTCGAGCCATTGCCGGCAGGCGTCGATCTCGCGCTGCGCGGGGGTCTTGTGCATGCGCCGCTTGCCGCGCGGCTCCCACTTGAAATGCTTGACCGCGTTGGTGACGTAGAGGCCCTCGCGCTTGACGCCGGCCGCCGCGAGTGCGCGGTCGAGCAACTGGCCCGAGGGGCCGACGAACGGCAGGCCCTCGCGGTCCTCCTCGTCGCCGGGCTGCTCGCCGATCAGCATCACGTCGGCATGCGCGTCGCCGGCGCCGAACACCGTCTGCGTCGCGTTCTTCCACAGCGGGCAGGCCTGGCAGGCGGCGGCTTCCTCGCGCAGCTGGCCGATCGATTTCGTCATACAAGGTTGGCATCGGCCGCGGCGGATTGGTTTCTGGCGGCCCCGCCGGGATCTCTTGCCGGAACGCCCGGCTGCGTGTTGGCTAGCGCGGCAACGGACGGTCCGATGCCGTTGGCGGCGTCGCCTCCGCAGGCTCGACGATGACCCGCACGCTCGTCCCGCGCCGGTAGAAGTCCAAGCTGAGCACGCACGCGGCCAGGATCAGCGGGCCCAGCACCAGGCCGATCAGCCCGAACGCCGCCAGCCCCGCGAAAAGGCCCAGCATCCGCAGCGAGAAGGGCAGCCCGGTGCGGCCGCTGGTGAGCAGCGGGCGCAGGAAGTTGTCGGAGCCGCCGACCACGGCCGCGCACCAGCCGAGCAGGATCAGGCCGTCGGCCGTTGCGCCGGTGGCGAGCAGATAGAGCACGGCCGGCAGCCAGATCACCACGGTCCCGACGACGGGCACCAGCGAGGCGACCGCCGTCAGCGCGCCGAGCAGCACCGCCGACGGCAGCGCGACGAACCAGTACCCCACGCCGGCCAGCAGGCCCTGCAGCACCGCGGTGCCGAGAATGCCGATGACCACCGCCGAGATGGTGTCCTCCATGCGCCGCCGGAACGCGCGCCGCTGCTCGTCGGGAAGCGGCAGCGCGCGCCAGAGCGTGTCGGCCAGGCGCTCCCCGTCCCGGTAGAGAAAGAAGATCGCGATCACCATCACGGGAAACTGCAGCGCCGCGGACGCGGCGCGCCCGAAGATGCTCGTGAGCGAGCCGAACAGGAAGGTGACGATGCGCCGGGTCTCGACGGTGGTCGTCCGGCTCACGTCGAGGTTCAGGGTGTCGACGAGCTGGCGGGCGCGGTCGACGAGCCACGCGATCCACGGCTGCTGCAGCAGCGCCTCGACGGTGGTCTGGTAGTCCGCGGCGCTGAAGCGCTGCAGATACTCGGTCGCGCGCACGACGTCCCGCACCAGCACCATCGACACCAGGCCGGCCGGCACCAGCAGCACCAGGAAGGTGAACGCCGTCATGGCGAGCGCAGTCCAGGTGTCGCGCCACGGCAGCCGGCGGCGCAGGCGGGCATAGAGCGGAAAGGTGGCGACGGCGATGACGGCGGCCCAGCTCAGTGCGGGCAGCACGGGCGCGAGCAGCAGCCAGAGCACGCCGGCAACGCCGAGCAGCGCGGTGTAGGTCAGGAGGGCGCGCAGGATGGCGCGGTCCATCGGCGTCGAGGGCCTCAGCCCGCGTCGAGCAGGCCGCGCGTCAGGTAGTCGCTCATGGACAGCACCAGCAGCAGCAGCAGCCAGAAGAAGCCCGCCGCCGCGGCGAGCCGGACGATGCCGCGCGCGTGGAGCAGGTGCATGAACACGGCCATCACGAGCAGCGTTTTCAGCACGGCGATCGCCAGGTTGGCGACGACGTTGAGGCCGCCCATCGGCACGAAAGAGATGCCGACCGTCGCCGCGAGCAAGAGCATCAGCGCCGCCCAGGTGAGCAGGTAGACGCGCAGGGGCAGGACGTCGGGCTCGCTCATGCGATCCTCGCCACCAGGTAGAACAGCGGGAAGAGGAAGATCCAGACCACGTCGACGAAGTGCCAGTACAGCCCGGTCAGCCCGACCGGCGTGTGCCATGGGCGGCTGAAGCGCCCGCGCGCGTTCAGAAAGGCGACGGCTCCCACCACCGCGATGCCGATCAGCAGGTGCAGGGCGTGCAGTCCCGTCATCACGAAGTAGAGGATGAAGAAGAGCTCCACGCCCTCGCCGCGGGGCCCGTCGTAGCGGAAGCCGAGGAACGGGACCAGGCCCTCGAGATACTCCTGCCGGTACTCGAAGCCCTTGATCGCCAGGAATGCGGTGCCGAGGATCATCGTCGCCGCGAGCCAGCCGGTCGTGGCGCGGTCGCGTCCCAGCGCGGCCGCGCGCACCGCGAGCGCGATGGTCAGGCTGCTGGTGAGCAGCACGCCGGTGTTGACGCTGCCCAGCACGAGATCGGTGTGCTGGCTGCCGAGCGCGAACGCGCCGGCGTGGATGTAGCGGATCGCGAGGTAGGCTGCGAACAGCACGCCGAAGAACAGCACCTCGGTGGCGAGGAACACCCACATGCCGAGCGTCGCCGCGGTGCGCTGCTGGCGCGCGTCGGCGAACTGCTCGGCGACGAAGGCGCGGGGCTCAGCGGCCATGCTCCGGCTCCGGGCGGTAGTCGTAGGGCGGCGAATCGACGCGCGGCTGCGGCCCGAAATTGCGGGTCGGTGGCGGCGAGTCGGTGGTCCACTCGAGTCCCTTGGCCTCCCAGGGATTGGGGCCCGCGCGCGGGCCGTAGCGCAGCGACCACAGGAAGTAGGCGAGCGGCAGCACGTAGGCGACGGCCAGCACCGACGCCCCGGCGGAGGACAGCACGTTGAGCACCTGGAATTCCGGCGGGTAGGTGTGGTAGCGCCGCGGCATGCCGAGGAAGCCGAGCAGGTACTGCGGGAAGAAGGTCAGGTTGAAGCCGATGAACATGAGGATCGCGCCGAAGCGCGCCCACATCTCGGGATACAGGCGGCCCGTGATCTTCGGCCACCAGAAGTGCAGGCCGGCGAAATAGGCCATGACGGTGCCGCCGACCATGATGTAGTGGAAGTGGGCGACGACGAAGTAGGTGTCGGTCATGTGCACGTCGGCGGCCAGCGCCGCGACCCACAGGCCGGTGATGCCGCCGAGCACGAACAGGCCGACAAAGCCGAGCGCGTAGAGCATCGGCGCCTCGAACGTGATCGCGCCCCTGTAGAGCGTCGCCGTCCAGTTGAACACCTTGATCGCCGACGGGACCGCGACCAGGAACGAGAGCAGCGAGAACGCCATGCCCGCGTACATGGACTGGCCGCTCACGAACATGTGGTGGCCCCAGACCAGGAAGCTGATGACGGCGATGCCGAGAAGGGAGTAGGCCATGGCGCGGTAGCCGAAGATCGGCCGGCGCGCGAAACAGGCGATGACTTCGCTCGCCACGCCCATGCCGGGCAGCACCATGATGTAGACCGCCGGGTGCGAGTAGAACCAGAACAGGTGCTGGAACAGCAGCGGGTCGCCGCCCAGCGCCGGGTCGAAGATGCCGATGCCGAAGACGCGCTCGATCGCGAGCAGGGCGAGGGTCATCGCCAGCACCGGCGTGGCCAGCACCATGATCAGGCTGGTGGCGTAGTTGGCCCACACGAACAGCGGCAGCCGGAACCAGGTGAGCCCCGGCGCGCGCATGGTGTGCACGGTGACGATGAAGTTGAGGCCGGTGAAGATCGACGAGAAGCCGACCACGAACACGCCGGCGATCGCCAGCACCACGTTGGTGTTGGAGAACATCGAGGCGAACGGCGTGTAGAAGGTCCAGCCGGTGTCGACGCCGCCCGCCACCAGCGTGGCCACCGTGAACAGGCCGCCCAGCGTGTAGAGGTACCAGCTCGCCAGGTTCAGGCGCGGGAACGCCAGGTCGCGCGCGCCGATCATGAGCGGGATCAGGAAATTGCCCAGCGTCGCCGGGATCGACGGGATCAGGAAGAACCACACCATGACCACGCCGTGGACGGTGAACAGCTTGTTGTAGGTGTCGTCGCCCATCAGCGTGGCGCCGGGGGTCAGCAGCTCGAGCCGGATCAGCGCCGCGGCCGCCGCGGCGAGGAAGAAGAACGCGGTGATGGAGACCAGGTAGAGGATGCCGATGCGCTTGTGATCGCGCGTGGTGAGCCAGGAGCGCAGCGTGGCGCCGGCGCCGAGGTAGCCGGTTTCACCGGGGGCGATGCCGCTCATGGCGCTTCCTCCTGCTCCTGGCCCAGCGCGCGCACGTAGGCGATCAGCCGCAGGATCTGCTCCTCGTCGAGCTGGCCGGCGTAGGACGGCATGATGGGCGCGTAGCCGGCCGCGACCTTGCGCGAGGGGTAGAGGATCGACTCGCGCACGTAATCGGCGTCGACGGTGACGCGGCCGCCGCCCTCGAGCGCTTCCTCGCGGCCCCAGAGCCCGGCCAGGTGCGGGGCCTGCACCGTCCGCGCCGCGCCGTGGCAGCCGCTGCAGCCGTAGGCGCGAAACAGCTCGGCGCCCTGCGCGGCCATCGAGGCGGTCGCGGGACGGGCGTCGAGCCAGGCCTGGTAATCCTCGGGCGCCAGGACGACGATGCGCCCGGTCATGCGCGAATGGCCGGTGCCGCAGAACTCGGCGCACAGCAGCGCGAACTCGCCCTCGCGCGTCGGCTCGAACCACAGCGAGGTGTAGCGCCCCGGCAGCACGTCCTGCTTCACGCGAAACGCCGGCACGTAGAAGCTGTGGATGACGTCCTGGGAGGTCATGGCCAGCCGCACCGGCTGTCCCAGCGGCACGTGCAGCTCGTTGATCTCGCGCTGGCCGCCGGGGTGCTGCGCCTTCCACATCCACTGCTTGGCGACGATGGCGATCTGCAGCGCGTCGCGCGGCGGCGACCACAGCGCGGCATAGAGCCAGGCGGCCCAAAGGAAGATGGCGAAGAACAGCGCCAGCGGCGCGCCGATCCAGAGCGTCTCCAGCGCGGCGCTGCGGGTCGGCACGGGCTCGCGAGAGGCCGCCGAGCCGCGGCGGTAGCGCACGCAGAAAAAGGCGATGGTCAGCACCACGCCCGCCACGGTCACGGCCGAGAGGAGCAGCAGCGCGAGCAGCAGCGCGTCGACGCGCGCCGCCATGGTGGAGGCGGAGGCGATGAAGCGCTCGAATGCGCTCATGGCCGGTCCTCCCGCCCGCGCCGGCGCTCGCGTCGGCGCAGCAGCACGAAGCCGGCGCCGAGCGCGAGCACGGTGGCGCCGCCGCCGAGTTGCAGCAGGCGCGCGATCATCGGGCTGTAGCGCCCCGTGGCAGGATCGTAGTGGTAGCAAAGCAGCAGCAGGCGATCGGCGATCGAGCCGAGGCGCCCGCCGCCGGCCTCCACCAGCGCCAGCCGCAGATCGTCCGCGCCGTAGCGCACCCCGAACAGGTAGCGCGAGACGCGCCCGTCGGGCGTCGCCACCACCACCACCGCGGCGTGCGCGTACTGGTCCTGCGCCGCGTCGTACGCGTAGCGGAAGCCCGCCGCGCGCATCACCGCGCCGATCGCCGCCTCGTCGCCCGTGAGCAGCTGCCAGCCGCGGCTGTCGGGCGTCCACGACGCCGGCAGGTGCCTATTGCGCCACGCGCGCGCCGCGGTCGGCGTCTCGCGCGGGTCGACGCTCACGGCGACCACCGTGTAGTCCTGCCCTGCAGCGAGCGGCAGCTGGCGCAGCGCCGCCTGCAGGCCCAGCCACACCGAGCCGCACAGGTTGGGGCAGTGGTAGTAGCCCGGCACCAGGATCACGGGGCGATCGGCGAAGTAGTCGCCGAGCCGCACACGCCGTCCCGCCTCGTCCCGCAGCGCCGCGCCGAGGGGCAGCGGGGCGCCGAGCCGCTGCTCGACGCCGACCGTATCGAGCACCGCCGGCGCCGGGGGATTCGCCGCGTCGGCGGGCAGGAGGGCGGCCAGCGCGAGCACGGCGGCAGGAAGCAGCGTCGCTTTCATCGTTTCTCCTCGCGGGACCCGGCCGCCGCGTCGAGCAGCGCGTCGATCGCCGCGTCGATCGGGATATGGGCCGCGTCGCGCTCGTCGCCGCTCCAGCCGTAGCTTTCGAGGCGGGCACGATCGCTCGCCAGGCGCGCGGCGCGCGTCGCGACCGGCTCCGGCAGCAGCCGCGGCGGCGGCACGGCGCCGAGTTCGCGCTCGAGGTGGCGCGGCGCGGCGGTGGGCCCCTGCTCGGCGAGCAGGTGATGGCGCAGCAGCCACAAGCCGCCGAGGATGAGGCCGAGGATCACGAGCAGGACGGCGCCGATCGACAGAATGCGCAGCGGCGAAACGTCGGTGCGCTCGAAATCGCGCGCGGCGGGCTCAGCCATGGCTGGGGGTCCCCGAGGCGGTGAAGCCGGTGCGTTCCGTCGCCGGCGGACGGCCCAGCGCGGCGAGCCAGAGCCCGCCGAACGCCGCCAGCAGCGCGGCCGCAGCGAAGAAGCCGCCGGCGCCGGTGTGGCCGGGCAGCACGAGCCACAGCGCATGGGCCGCCTGGCCCGCGAGCATGAGCGCGGCCGCCAGCCCGAGCCCGACCGCAGAGCGCTTCGCCGCACGCACCAGCAGCAGCGGTACGGGCAGCGCCAGGTGCAGCGCGATCACCGCGCCGCCGAGGAAGCGCCAGGCGGTGTCCAGCCGTGGCAGGTACCAGCGGATCTCTGCCGGCAGGTTGGCGATCCAGACGGTGACGAGCTGCATGAAGGCGAGATAGGCCCACAGCAGCGCGACGGCCAGCAGCAGCCCGCCGAGATCGTGCCGGCGCTCGGGCGGCACCGCGGGCGCGGGTGCGGGGCCGAGCCGCCAGACGATGGCGAACGCGAGCGCGGCGACAACCTGCCCCGCGGCGACCTCGAGTCCGAAAACGGCCGAGAACCAGTGCGGATCCAGCGACATGATCCAGTCGAAGGAGGCAAAGGTCACCGAGACCGCAAACCAGAGGATGGCCGGAGCACTGACGTTCTGAAGGGTCCTCGTCGTCTGTGGTGCTCCGTCCTGGTCCTGGCTGAGCGACCGCTTGCGGATCCAGAGGGCGAGAGCCGACCAGCTGATCAAGTAGATTGCCGCCCGGATCAGGAAGAACGTGGTGTTCAGGTATCCGGTCTTACTCTGCAGGATGGCGTCTTCGGCGACGTGATCGGCATGGGTCCAGGGATAGAGATCGTGCATGCCTGCCACGATCGGAATAAACAGCACGGCGAAGAGCGGAATCGTCGCGGCCAGGTTCTCGGCCTGCCTCCGCACGGCGACACTCCAACCCGCCCG
>DATIUV010000252.1:0-24265 GCA_035466595.1 Pelomicrobium sp. | reverse complement strand
AATCGCAAAGCGTTATCACCGCGGAGACGCGGGGGCGCGGAGAAAACACGAAGAAAAGACGCCTCGCTGCTTCCCCGAATTCAAAGAGGCTTGACCTTCCCTGCGCCTCGGCGCCTCTGCGGTGAAAAATGACATCACGGGCACGGTATCGGTCGAACTTCCGCCGGCGTCGAAAATCGAAGCTGCCGGCGCCACCGGCGCGCCCCCCGGACCGCGGCCGCACCAGCCCGCTCAGCCGAGCAGCGCACGCTGCAGGTTGATCAGCATCGCCGCCGTCGCGCCCCAGATGAACCGTCCCTCGTAGGGCATGGCGTAATAGCTGCGGCTGCGGCCCTGGTAGACGAAGCTGTGCCGCTGGTGGTTGGCCGGATCCATCAGGAACGCGAGCGGCACTTCGAACACCTCGGCCACCTCGAACGCGTCCAGCCGGAGATCGAACGGCGGCGCCAGGTAGCCGACCACCGGCGTGACCGAAAAGCCGGTCACGGTGTGGTACTCCGGCAACCGCCCGAGGATCTCGATCCGCTCGCGGGCGAGACCGATCTCCTCCTCCGCCTCGCGCAGCGCGGTGGCCTCGCGCGAAACGTCGCCGGGGTCGACCCGTCCGCCGGGAAAGCTGACTTGGCCGGCATGATCGTTCAGGTGAGCGGTGCGCTGGGTCAGCAGGACCTGCAGGCCGTGCGGCCGCTCGACCAGCGGCACCAGCACGGCCGCTGCCGTAAAACATGCTCCAAGCGCGGGCAGCTTGTCCAGATCATCGCCCGCCAGCCACGGCCGCGCCGCGAGCCGGGCGAGCCTTGCCAGGATGCGCTCGCGGGTCAGCGCTGCGACCCCCGCGATCAGCGATTCCTCCAAGTCATCCATGTCGTCCTGTCGGTTCATGCCATGACAGTTTAGCGCGGCCGGTTTATAGTAGCGCGACAGGACCTGACGCCGGCCGGCTGCGGCTTCCCTTCAGGTCGCCCGATCGCTCCCCTCCGACCAGCCGCACAAAACCGCCGCGGCTGGCGCGGGTCTAAGCCGGTGCGGCACATGCCGTTCGAACCCTGAACCGAGGAGATGTTCCATGAAGATCCGTTCCGCCCTGCTGGCCGCCACCCTGGCCTTCGCCACGTCGTCCGCCTTCGCCTTTCACTGCCCCGCGGACATGAAGAAGATCGACGCCGTATTGGCCAAGAACCCCTCGCTCAGCGCGGAGCAGATGGCCGAAGTCAAGAAGTACCGCGCCGAGGGCGAAGCCCTGCACAAGGCCGGCAAGCACCAGGAGTCGGTCGACACGCTTGCCAAGGCGATGAAGATCCTGGGTATCTGACGACCCGCACCTGTTCGGAAACCGCCGGCCGCGCGCCGGCGGTTTTTTTTCGCCGCCCGTCGCAGGTTAACATACGGCCTGCGCCGCATCCCTGAACACCGATGGACCACCCATTCACCGCCCGCACCGAGCTGTATCCCGAGATCGAGCCTTACGCGCAGGGCCGCCTGCGCGTGAGCGAGCTGCACGAGATCTACTGGGAGGAAAGCGGCAACCCGGACGGCCTGCCGGTGGTATTCCTGCACGGCGGGCCCGGCGCCGGCTCGGCGCCCAACCACCGGCGGTTCTTCGACCCGGCCGCGTATTGCATCGTCATCTTCGACCAGCGCGGCGCCGGCCGCTCGTCGCCGCTGGGCGAGATCCGCGAAAACACCACGCCGCTCCTGATCGCCGACATGGAACAGCTGCGCCGCCACCGCGGCATCGAGCGCTGGCTCGTGTTCGGCGGCTCGTGGGGCTCGACGCTGGCGCTGGCCTACGCCGAGGCGCACCCCGAACGCTGCCTCGGCCTCTTTCTTCGCGGCATCTTTCTGTGCCGGTCGCAGGAGATCGACTGGTTCCTGTACGGCCTGCGCGCGTTTTTTCCGGAGGCGTGGGAAACCTTCGCCGCCCACATTCCCGCGGACGAGCGCGCCGACCTGCTCGGCGCTTACCACCGGCGGCTGATGGACCCCGACCCCGCCGTCCACCGGCCGGCGGCGCGCGCGTGGAGCGTCTACGAAGGCTCGTGCTCGACGCTGCTGCCGAGCCGCGAGACGGTGGATTACTTTGCCGGCGAGGTGGTGGCGCTCGGGCTCGCGCGCATGGAGGCGCACTACTTCGCCCACGACATTTTCCTGCCGGACAACGCGCTGCTGGACAACGTGGCGCGCATCCGCCACCTGCCGGCGGTGATCGTCCAGGGCCGCTACGACGCCGTCTGCCCCGTGGTCAGCGCCTACGAACTGCACCAGGCGTGGCCGGAGGCCGAGTACGTCGTCGTCCCCGACGCCGGCCACTCGGCGTGGGAGCCGGGCATCCGCGCCGAGCTCGTCAAGGCCACCGAGCGGTTCAAGACCCTGCCGCGGCGCTGAGCGCGTCGCCGCGGCGGATGACGCCGCCTTCCAGCACCCGCGCCGTGATGCCGCCGTGGCCGCGCATCGCGTTGTAGCCGCCGGGTCCCAGGTTCTCCTCCATGCGCGAGCACGGCGCGCACACGCCGGTACCCTCGAGCAGCACGGGCCCGACGCGGAACCGCCGGTTGCGCAGCGCCAGCAGGTTGACGCCGGAAACGACGAGGTTGCGCCGGCACGCTTCCGGCGCGATCGCGGCGACGCCCAGCAGGGAGGCCACCGCCGCCAGGTGCTCGGCCTGGATCAGCGTCACCTGGCGCTTGTCCAGCGCGCGGGCCGCGGCGTGGTCGCCGAGCAGTCCGCGCCCCGATTCCGCCACCGCCTCCAGCACCGGCTCCAGGGCCGCGCGCCGCCGCGGCCGCAGCCCGATCCACGTCACCGCGCCCGCGCGCGGAAAGCGCGCCATCAACGCGCGCACGCCGGATCCGTCCTCCTCGTCGTCGAACATCGGGCCGCCGGGTCCGCTACCAGGGAATCGGCTTGCGGTCGCGAAAGAAACCGCCCGTCGGGCCGCTCTTCGGCAGCAGCGCGAGCCACACCGCGGTGTCCGCGCCTTCCTCGACCGGGCGCGTCGCGTTCTCGCCGCCCATGTCGGTGCGCACCCAGCCGGGGCACATGGAATTGACCTTGATGTGATGCTCCGCGAGCTCCGCGGCCAGCATGCGCGTGAGCGCGTTCAGCGCCGTCTTCGACATGCGGTAGGCCGGCGTGCCGCTGCCCATGTCCTCGAGCTGCCCCAGTCCGCTGGAGAGGTTGACAATGCGGCCGCCGCCACGCTTCTTCATCAGCGGCGCCAGCGCCTGCGCGAGCATCAGCGGGCCCAAGGTGTTGGTCTCCAGCGCGGCGCGGAAGGTATCCACGTGCTCGTTCATGACTTTCGCGCCCTTGGGGTCGGGCAGGATGCCGGCGTTGTTGACGAGGATGTCGACGCCGCCGAACTTCTTCTCCAGCGCCGCCGCCAGCGCCGCGATGGTGCCCGGCTCGGTGACGTCGACCGGCATGAATTCCACGTCGAGCTTGCGAGCCCGCAGTTCCTGGGCCGCCGCCTCGCCCTTCTTGCGGTCGCGGGCGGTCATGACGACGTGCACGCCCTTCTCCGCCAGCTGCCGGGCGATTTCGAGCCCGATGCCGCGGTTGGCCCCGGTCACCACCGCTACTTTCTGCTTCTCGCGCGCGGTCATTCATCCTCCTTGAACTTGCCGATCATCTGTTCGGGCACCACCCACTCGTCGAACTCGTCGCCGGTCACGTAGCCGAGCTCGATCGCGGCCTGCTTGAGCGTGGTGCCCTCCATGTACGCCTTCTTCGCGATCTCCGCCGCCCGATCGTAGCCGATGTGCGGGTTGAGCGCCGTCACCAGCATCAGCGACTCGTGCAGCAGCTTGTCGATGCGCAGGCCGTTGGGCTCGATGCCGCGGGCGCAATGCGCCTCGAAGCTCGCCATGCCGTCGGCCAGCAGGCGCACGCTCTGCAGCACGTTGTGGATGATGAGCGGCTTGAACACGTTCAACTGGAAGTTGCCCGACGCGCCGCCGACGTTGACGGCGACGTCGTTGCCGAGCACCTGGCAGCACACCATGGTGAGCGCCTCCGACTGCGTGGGGTTCACCTTGCCCGGCATGATGGAGCTGCCGGGCTCATTCTGCGGAATGTGGATCTCGCCGATGCCGCAGCGCGGGCCGGAGGCGAGCCAGCGCACGTCGTTGGCGATTTTCATCAGCGCCGCCGCCAGCGTCTTCAGCGCGCCGTGCGCCGCCACCAGCGCGTCGTTGGCCGCCAGGGCCTCGAACTTGTTCGGCGCGGAGACGAAGCGGTGGCCGGTCAGGCGGGAAAGCTCGGCCGCGCAGCGCTCGCCGAACTCGGGGTGGGCGTTGAGCCCGGTGCCCACCGCGGTGCCGCCGATGGCGAGCTCGGACAGGTGCGGCAGCGCCGCCTCGACGTGGGCGGCCGCATGGTCGAGCTGCGCCACCCAGCCCGAGATCTCCTGGCCCAGCGTGAGCGGCGTGGCGTCCTGCAGGTGCGTGCGGCCGATCTTGACGATCGCGCGGTAGGCGCGCGACTTCTCCGCCAGCGTCGCGCGCAGCGGCTTGAGCGCCGGCTTCAGGAGCTCCGCGATGGCCGCCACCGCGGCGACGCTCATCGCCGTCGGGAAGACGTCGTTGGACGACTGGCCGCGGTTGACGTCGTCATTGGGGTGAACCAGGCGCTCCGCCCCGCGCCCGCCGCCGAGCAATTCCGAAGCGCGGTTGGCCAGCACCTCGTTCAGGTTCATGTTGGTCTGGGTGCCGGAGCCGGTCTGCCACACCACCAACGGAAACTGGTCCGCGTGGCGGCCGCCGATGACCTCGTCCGCCGCCGCCACGATGGCGTTCGCGCGCCTGGCGTCGAGTTCGCCAATGGCGCCGTTGACCACCGCCGCCGAGCGCTTGACCTGCGCCAAGGCCCGGATCAGCTCCGGCGGCATGCGCTCCGCGCCGATGCGAAAATTCTCCAGCGAGCGCTGGGTCTGCGCGCCCCACAGGGCCGCTGCCGGCACCCGCACCTCGCCCATGGAGTCCCGCTCGATCCGGTATTCGCTGCCCATTGTCCACTCCGTCGGACTGTCCGCCTGGGTTATTGTAGGCCGCTCATGACTATCGACCCTGCGCAGCCCGATCCGTTCGGCCGCCGCCCATGACCGAAGCATCCCCGGATTCCACCGCATCGGCACCCGGCGGACGCGTGCTGGTGTTTGGCGCCAGCGGCTACGTCGGCTCCAACCTGGTGCCGCGGCTCGCCGCCGAGGGTTTGACGGTGCGCGCGGCAGCCCGCAACCGCAAGGTGCTGGAGGCGCGCGGCTGGAGCGGCGTGGAGCTGGCGGAAGCCGACGCGCTCGATCCGGCGACGCTGCCGGCGGCGCTGACCGGCGTCGCCGTCGCCTATTACCTGGTGCACTCGATGGCGGCCGGCAGCCGCTTCGGCCGGCTCGACCTGGAGGCGGCGGAGAACTTCGCCCGCGCCGCGGCGGAAGCCGGCGTGCGGCGCATCGTCTATCTCGGCGGGCTGGTGCCGGAGGACGCCGACAGCGAGCACATCGTCTCGCGCCGCGACACCGGCGAGGTGCTGCGCCGGGGCACCGTGCCCGTCACCGAGATGCGCGCCGGCATCATCGTTGGCCCCGGCTCGGCCGCGTTCGAGGTGATGCGCGACCTCGTCCTGCACCTGCCGCTGATGGTGACGCCGCGGTGGGTGCGCGCCAAGTCGCCGCCGATCGCGCTGGAGAACCTGCTCGAATATCTCGTGCGTGTCGCTTTCCTGCCGCAGGCGGCGAACCACATCTACGACGCGGCCGGGCCCGAGACGCTCACCTACGAGGACATGATGCGTGAGCTCGCCGACGTCGCGGGCAAGCGCCGGCCGACGATCGTCCCGGTACCGGTGCTCACGCCCAAGCTGTCGTCCTACTGGCTCGGGCTCATCACCGCAGTGCCGGCCAGCATCGCGCGCGCGCTGATCGGCGGGCTCAAGCATGACTTCGGCGCCGACGACGAGGCCCTGCGCAAGCTGGTGCCGCAGCGCCTACTTACCTTCCGCGAGTCGGTGGGAGCGGCGTTCGCCGCCGAGCGCGCCCACACGGTCGCGGCGCGCTGGACCGAAGGCGCCTTCGCGCTGCGCGGCTTCAGCCACGACGTCGCGTTCTACGCCAAAAAGGCGAGTGGCACCGCGATCGCCAATGCCTCGCCGGCGGCCGTCTGGCGGCAGGTCACCGCGATCGGCGGCGACAACCGCTACTACTACATGAATATCCTGTGGACGATCCGCGAGCTCATGGACTGGTGCGTCGGCGGGCCGGGCTTCTCGCGCGGCCGCCGCGACCCCGTCGAGGTGCGCCTCGGCGACGTCATCGACTACTGGACCGTCATCGGCATCGAGCCTGAGCGGCGCCTGACGCTGCACTTCGGCATGAAGGCGCCGGGCGCCGGCGTGCTGGAATTCGAGCTCGAGCCGGTCGCCGCGCAGCGCACCCGCGTGACGGTGACCGCGTACTGGCATCCGAAGGGCTTCTGGGGGCTCGCCTACTGGTACGCGCTGGTGCCGGCGCACCTGTTCATCTTCAAGGGCTGGACCGCGGAAATCGCGCGCCGCGCGGAGGAAGCCGGCCCGGAATCCTCCCGCGCGCCGCCAAGCCCGACGCGCTGACGCGCTCGCCGCCGCCCCACTCAGTTGCCCGAAACGAGCAGCGGCGCCACCACCAGGAACGTCACCGCCGTGACGATCACGACGCCGGCGAGGTTGAGCCAGAATCCCGCCTTGCACATCTGCGGAATCGTCACCAGGCCGGTGCCGAAGACGATCGCGTTCGGCGGCGTACCGACCGGCATCATGAATGCCGCGCTTGCAGCGAGGGTACACGTCACCAGCAGCAGCGCCGGGTGAACGCCGAGGCCCGGGGCGATGGCCGCCAGCAGGGGCAGCATCGTGGCGACCTGGGCCGTGTTGGACGTGAGCTCGGACGAGAACGTCGTCAGCATGGCAACCGCGACCACGACGGCGAGGATCGGCCAGCCGCCCCAGCCCTGCGTGACGCTGCCGAGCAGCTGGCCGACGCCATTCGCCTCGATCGCGGCCGCGAGCGACAGCCCGCCGCCGAAAAGAATGAGGACGTCCCACGGCAGCTTTTTCGCCGTTTCCCAGTCCATCGCCCGGATGCCGCGTGCCGGGTCGACCGGAATCATGAACAGCGCCAGGGCGGCCATGACCGCAATCCCGGCGTCGGAGAACCCCGCGAACGGAGCCACCCCGCCGACCTGGATTTTCGCCAGCAGCGGCCGGGTGATCCAGAGGGCGACGGTGGCGCCGAAGACGGCGAGCGTCGCGCGCTCGCCGCGCGAGAGCGGACCCAACGCCTTCAGTTCCTGCCGTACCCACTCGCGCCCGCCCTCGATCTCGCCGATGCCGTTGCGGAAGATCACCTTGGTAAGGAGCAGCCACGCCGCCGGCAAGAACACCACCACCACCGGCAGCCCGATCAGCATCCAGTCCGCGAAGGATATCTGCTGCGCGTACTTCTGCTCGAAGAAGCGCACGAGGATGCCGTTCGGCGGCGAGCCGATGATGGTGCCGATGCCGCCGATCGACGCGCTGTAGGCGATCGAAAGCAGCAGGGCGAGGGCGAAATTGCGGTCCGCCCGATCCTCCGTCGGAATGCCGCCGAGCTCGTCCAGCGTCTTGCCCAGGCGCCGCTTCAGAACCAGGTTGATCACCGCCAGCGCGATCGGCACCATCATGGCGGTCGTCGCCGTGTTCGAGACCCACATGCTCAGCACGGCCGTCGCCAGCATGAAGCCGGCGATCATGCGGTCCGCGTGCGTGCCCACCAGGGCCAGCGTGCGGTAGGCAATCCGGCGGTCGAGCCCCCAGCGCTGGATTGCCGCGGCCAGCACGAAGCCGCCGAAGAAGAGATAGATGACGTCGGAAGCGTAGGGGGCTGTCGCCTTGCCGATGCCGGCGATGCCGAGAACGGGAAACACCGCGATCGGGACGAGGGCGGTGACGACGATGGGAACCGCCTCGGTCACCCACCACAGCGCCATCCAGGCGGTGACCGCCAGGGTCGCGCGGCCGGCGGGAGAGAACTCGGCGACGCTGCCGGAGACGTCGACGTACCGTTCCGGCAGCACGAGGTAGACCAGCAGCGCCAGCGCCGGACCCGCGAGCAGGGCGACCCGCCGCACACGCGGAGAGAAGGAGCCGGGAAGGTCGCTTGCGCTCTCCATCTCCGGCCCCGTCCTACCTCAATAAATCATCGCGAACCACGGCACACCGATCAGCAGGTAGGCGCCGATGAAGATGACGCCGAAGATCGCGCCCAGGCGCCAGTAGTCCTTCGCCGGCAGGTAGCCGCTGCCGTAGTACACCGGCGACGGTCCGGTGGCATATGGCGTCAGGATGCCCATGATGCCGAGCGTGCCGACCAGCATCATCGCGAACTGCGGCATGTTGATGCCGGGGATCGCGGAGCCGACCGCCAGCATGACCGGCAGCACCGCGGTGACGTGGGCGGTGATGCTGGCAAACATGTAGTGGATGAAGAAGAACACCAGCGTCAGCACGACCATCGCCGTCAGCGGCGAGAACCCGGTCATGTGCCCGCCGATGCTCTCCGCCAGCCACTTGACGAAGCCCACCTGCGCGAGCCCCGAGGCCAATGCCACCAGCGTGCCGAACCACACCAGCGTGTTCCAAGCCTGCTTGTTGGCAAGGATGTCGTCCCAGGTGACGACGCCGAGGATCACCATCAGCGCCACCACGACGATCGCCACCGTGGTCGCGTTGATGAAGCCGCTGCCGAAAATCCACAGCGACAGCGCGACCAGAACCAGCACGGCCAGCAGGATCTCGCGCCGAGTCATGCCGCCCTGCTTCTCCAGCTCCTTCGCCGCCCACGCCGGCACCTCGGGCCCGCCCTTCACTTCCGGCGGGTAAAGGAGGTAACCGATCAGCGGCAGCGTCAGCAGCATGACGACGCCGAACGGCACCATCGCCTTGAACCACTGCGCCCAGCTGATGTCGACCTGGCTCGTCTTGCGCACCAGCTCCACTGCCAGCGGATTGGGCGCGAGTCCGGTCAGGAACATCGTGCTGGTGATGGACGTGGCAGAGATCGCCATCCACATCAGGTACGAGCCCATGCGCCGCGCCGACGGATCATTCGGCTTCGAGTCGTACAGTCCCGGCAGGTTGCGGATCACGGGGTAGATGGTCCCCGCGCTGCGCGCGGTGTTCGACGGCGTGAACGGCGCGATGATGAGATCGGCGATGGTGACAGCATAGCCCAGCGTCAGCGTCTTCTTGCCCATCAACTTCACCAGCATCAGCGCGATGCGCTTGCCCAGGCCGCTCTTCTCGTAGCCAAGCGCGAACATGAACGCGGCGAAGATCAGCCACACCGTGGTGTTGGAGAAGCCCGACAGGCCCCATTTGATGGCTTCGGATGCGGGCTTGAAGCCGGCCTTGGCCAGCTGTTCGGGGCTGAAGTAGACCCAGGGCGCCAGCACCATCACCACGGCGACGCCAATCAGCCCCACCGCGGCGCCGGGCAGCGGCTCGAGAATGAGACCGGTGATGACGCCGGCGAAGATGGCGAAGTAATACCACGCGTGCGGCGCCAGGCCCTCGGGCGGCGGGATCAATGCCACCACCACCGCCACGACCAGCGGCGCGAACAGTTTCCAGCTGACGTTCATCGGGGAACCCCTTTCCTTCCAGTTGGCCGACTTGCGGCCGGGACCCCTCCATCCTCGCACTACGGTCCGCGCGGCGATTTGATCGCCGTCAACGCTCCCGCCGACGGCGGGCTACTTCATTCCGGTCGCCACCATCTTGCGCCGCAGGAACGCGATCTGCGTGGCGAGCGGCAGGTTCTTCGGGCAGACGTCATGGCAGCCCAGCAGCGACATGCAGCCGAACACGCCGTCGTCGTCGCCGATCAGCTCGTAATAGTCCTCGTCGGTGCGGCTGTCGCGCGGATCGAGGCGGAAGCGGGCGATCTTGTTCAGCCCCACGCCGCCGACGAAGGCCTCGCGCATGCGTACCGTGCCGCAGCCGGCGATACAGCAGCCGCACTCGATGCAGCGGTCGAGCAGGTAGATCTCCTCCGCCAGCTCGGGCTCCATGCGCTCCTCGATGCGGGTCAGATCGATCTCCTGCTGCTTCATGTGGACCCAGGTCTCGAGCCGCTCGCTCATGGCGCGCATCCACTTGCCGGTGTTCACCGACAGGTCGCCGATCAGCTCGAACACCGGCAGCGGCGCCAGCGTGATCTCCGGATCGAGGCTCTTGGTCAGCGTGCGGCAGGCGAGCCCCGGCTTGCCGTTGATCATCATGCCGCAGCTGCCGCAGATGCCGGCCCGGCAGACGAAGTCGAACTGCAGCGACGGGTCCTGCTTCTCGCGGATCTCGTTCAACGCGATGAAAAGCGTCATCCCCGCCGCCTCTTCCAGGTCGTAGGTCTGCAGCCGCGGCTGGTCGCCCGGCGCCTGCGGGTTGTAGCGCAGGACGCTGATCCTGAGCTGCCGGTTCTCGGTGGTGGTCGCGCTCATTTCGCCATCGCCTTCGGTTCATCGACGCGCTCGTTGCGTCCACGGAAGCGCTCGGGCAGCAGGTGCTCGTACGGCATCAGCGCCTGCTGGATCGCGTAGCGGTCGCCGCCCTGCTGCCGGACCTTCTCCACTTCCGAGGCCCGCGCCGGCGTGTCCGGGTGGTCGACATAGTCCTTGGCGCCGTAGCCGCGCCAGCCCGGCGGCAGCTCCATCTTCCGGACGTCGAGCGCCTCGTAGGCAAGCTGCGGCAGCGTGTCGTCGTCGCTGCGCCAGGTCGCCAGCGTGCGCTTGAGCCACTCGGCGTCGTTGCGGCGCGGGTAGTCCTCGCGGTAGTGGGCGCCGCGGCTTTCGGTGCGCGTCGCCGCGCCGTGGGCGATGGCCAGCGCCACCTTGAGCATCATCCGGGTGCGGTACGCCGTCACCAGCTCGGGGTTGGCGCCGGTCGCCTTGTAGCGCACGCCGATGTGGCGGCTGCGCTCCAGCAGCTGCTGCAGCTCGTCCACCGCCGCGTGCAGATCCTCGCCGCGGCGGAAGATGCCGACCTTGTCGGTCATGATGTTCTGCATCCGCACCTTGAGCTCGGTCGCGTCCTCCTTGCCGCTGCCCTTGAGCATGGCGTCCAGCTTGGCCCGTTCGCGCTCGACGAAGTCGTGCACCACGCCAAGCGGAACGTTGAGGTCGTTCTCGGTCTTGTCGCAGAAGTCCGCGATGAACTCGCCGACGATCATGCCGGCCACTACGGTCTCGGCTACGGAGTTGCCGCCGAGGCGGTTGAAGCCGTGCATGTCCCAGCAGGCGGCCTCGCCGGCCGCGAACAGGCCCTTCAGCGTCGGGCTCTCGCCGTTCGGCTTGGTGCGCACCCCGCCCATGGTGTAGTGCTGCGCCGGCCGCACCGGGATCCATTCCTTCACCGGGTCGACGCCGAGGAAGTAGTGGCAGATCTCGTAAACCTCGCGCAGGTTGTGCTTGATGTGGTGCTCGCCGAGCAGCGTGATGTCGAGCCAGATGTGGTCGCCGAAGCGGCTCCTGGCGCCCTTGCCCTTGGCGATGTGCTCCTCCATGCGCCGCGACACCACGTCACGGGAGGCGAGCTCCTTCTTCTCCGGCTCGTAGTCGGGCATGAAGCGGTGGCCGTCGGCGTCCTTGAGCAGCCCGCCGTCGCCGCGGCAGCCCTCGGTCACGAGGATGCCGGCCGGGAAGATGCCGGTGGGGTGGAACTGCACCGCCTCCATGTTGCCGAGCGCGGCGACGCCGGTCTCGAGCGCGATGGCATGGCCGATGCCCTCGCAGATCACGGCGTTGGTGGTCACGCGATAGAGCCGTCCGGCGCCGCCGGTCGCGATGCCGGTGGCCTTGGCGACGTACGCGGTCAGCTCGCCGGTGACGAGATCGCGCACCACCGCGCCGTAGCAGCGCCCGGCGTCATGGATCAGCGCCAGCGCCTCTGTGCGCTCGTGCACCGGAATCTTCTCGGCAATGGCGCGGTCCGCCACCGCCGTGATCATGGCGTGGCCGGTGCCGTCAGAGACGTAGCAGGTGCGCCACTTCTTGGTGCCGCCGAAATCGCGCTGCGCCACGGTGCCGTGGGCCTCGTCGCGCTCGGTGATCGTGACGCGCTGGCCGTTGATGACGACCTCGCGGTCGCCGCGGCGCACCCGGCTCCAGGGCACGCCCCAGGCGGCCAGCTCACGCACCGCCTTCGGGGCGGTGTTGACGAACATCCGCACCACGTCCTGGTCGGCGCCCCAGTCGGAGCCGCGCACGGTGTCCTCGAAATGCACGTCCTCGTTGTCGCCCTGGCCCTTGATGACGTTGCCGAGGCTCGCCTGCATGCCGCCCTGGGCCGCCTTGGAGTGGGAGCGCTTGGCCGGCACCAGCGACAGGATGATCGTGTCGTGGCCGCGCCGCTTCGCGGCAACCGCCATGCGCAGCCCGGCCAGTCCGCCGCCGATCACCAGCACGTCCGTGTAGACGATCTTCATCGCGGCCCCCCTTTCGCCGCGTCCTGGGCCCAGGTGGGCGTAAAGCGGATGCCCGGGTCGTCGCGGTTCTCCCAGCCGATCTTGTAGTACGCCGCCAGCGTGAGCAGCCCCAGCACCAGGAAGAACACCGTCAGCGCCCACTTGAACATCGACAGGCGCTTGCGGGTGGCGTCCGGATCCTTGCCGCCGAACCAGCCCCACTTGACCGACAGGCGGTACAGGCCGATGCCGCCGTGAAGTTCCACCGCGAACAGCAACACCAGATAGAGCGGCCACCACGAAGTGAACACGCGCTCGCCCGACGCATACGGCCCGATGGCACCCGGGTTCATCAGCATCTGGTAAAGGTGGGCCGAGCCGAGGAAGAACAGCAGGAAGCCGGTGACGAACTGCACCCACCACAGCGTCGTGTCGGTATGGCGGAACAGGTTCTTGTGGCCGATGAACGCGCGGTATTGGCGGTAGTTGGCCGGAAACTTGCGCATCGCCAGAAAGGCGTGGGCGATGAACGCCACGAACACCAGCGCCACGACGCCCGAGACCAGGATCGGATGCGCGGTGCCGAAGATGTAATAGCCCTCGAACATCTTGGTCACCGCCCACATCGCATCCTTGCTGATCAGGATGGTCGCCACGAAGAACATGTGGCCCCACATGAACAGCCCGAGGAACAGGCCGGTGGCGCTCTGCCAGAAATCCAGGCGCGCCGGCCAGCGGCTCTTGCGCGGGCGGTCGGCCAGGCCTACGCCGGCGATGACTTCCATGCTCTTGCTCACGCGCTGCTCCCTCCAGCCTGTGTGGTGGCAGCGGGCGCGGCGGGGGCGCCCTCACCTGCCGGTGCCGGGCAGCCGACCCGGACGCGCCCATGCTAGCGGACGCCGCGACGGCGATATTGATGTGCATCAAGAATCCAGCGCCCGCAGGGCGTCGCTGACCCACGTCGTGCGGCGGCCGCTGGCCTGCGTCCGTCCACCGCAGAAGTTACCCAGAGGTTAGGCGGTTGATTACTTGACGGATAGCCAGCTAGTGGCGACGGAACGAGTCCGCTGATCCGGGTCTGGCGCGATAAGCCCTAGGCGCCATCGCCCCGTGTTGGGCAGCGGACGGCGCACCTTTCGCGCGCGCCGACGGGGGTGCCGACCGCCTAGAACCGCTCGTCGACGTACTTGAAGGGGTGCTTCGATTCCTTGTAGGCGCCGGGCTTCTGCCGCTTCGGCAGCCTGACCTTCGCGCGCGGCGCCTCCTTGTACGGTATCTTGCTCAGGAGGTGCGTGATGATGTTGAGCCGCGCGCGCTTCTTGTCGTCGGAGCGGGCCACGTACCACGGCGCGAAGTCGGTATCCGTGGCGGCGAACATCTCGTCGCGCGCGCGCGAGTAGTCGTACCAGCGGCTGTAGGACTTGAGGTCCATCGGCGAGAGCTTCCAGATCTTGCGCCCGTCGTCGATGCGCGCCTTCAGGCGCCGGGTCTGCTCCTCCGGGCTGACCTCGAGCCAGTACTTGAGCAGGATGATGCCCGACTCCACCATCATCTTCTCGAACGCGGGCACCACCTTCAGGAACAGCCGCGCCTGCTCCTCGCTGCAAAAGCCCATCACCCGCTCGACCCCGGCGCGGTTGTACCAGCTGCGGTCCCAGATCACCACCTCGCCCGCCGCCGGCAGGTGCGGCAGGTAGCGCTGGGCGTACATCTGCGACTTCTCCCGCTCGGTGGGCGCCGGCAGCGCCACGACCCGGAACACACGAGGGCTCACGCGCTCGGTGATCGCCTTGATGGTGCCGCCCTTGCCGGCGCCGTCGCGCCCCTCGAACACGACGCACACCTTTAGGCCCTTGTGCACCACCCACTGCTGCAGCTTGACGAGCTCGACGTGCAGCTTTCCGAGCTCTTTGTCGTAGAGCTTGCGGTTGAGCTTCTCCTGTGCGGATGGATTGCCCCGCTTGCCTTTTCCCGTCCCCGTTTTCATCCATTCCCTCTCTCACGACAGGTGTCGCCGACCCCAGGCGCCGGGGTCGACCTGCTGCCCGGCCGGGGCCCGGCTGAACCGTTGGTTCGCCGACGCCCCGCTCCGCCAACTGCTGGGGCAAGTCAAACGGTCACCACCGGGATCTTGCCGATCTTCGCCCGCCACTCGGCCGGGCCGGCCTTGTGCACCGCGTTGCCGCCGCTGTCCACCGCCACCGTCACCGGCATGTCCGTGACCTCGAACTCGTAGATCGCCTCCATG
This sequence comes from Pelomicrobium sp., assembly GCA_035466595.1. Lineage (GTDB taxonomy): Bacteria > Pseudomonadota > Gammaproteobacteria > Burkholderiales > UBA6910 > DATIUV01. The sequence goes on along the minus strand of DATIUV010000252.1, from coordinate 9,551 downwards.
CCGAGGTCCTCGAACGCCAGCACCCGCGAGCCGCGGATCGCCTTCGACACCAGGTAAGCGGCGCCGCCAACGGCGATGCAGTAGACCGCCTTGTGCTTCTTGATCGACTCGGTCGCCGCCGGCCCGCGCTCCGACTTGCCCACCATGCCGAGCAGCCCGGCCTGCGAGAGCATCGGCTCGACGAACTTATCCATGCGCGAGGACGTCGTCGGCCCCGCCGGTCCCACGGCCTCGTCGCGCACCGGGTCCACCGGGCCGACGTAATAGATGAAGCGGTTGGTGAAGTCCACCGGCAGCTTCTCGCCCTTGGCCATCATCTCGGTAAGCCGCTTGTGCGCGGCGTCCCGGCCGGTCAGGAGCTTGCCCGAGAGCAGCAGGCGGTCGCCGGATTTCCAGGTCGCGACTTCCTCGCGGGTGACGGTGTCCAGGTTCACGCGCCGGCTGGTGGAGAAATCCAGCGCCAGCTTCGGCCAGTCGTCCAGGCTCGGCGCCTCGAACGTCGCCGGCCCGCTACCGTCCAGCTCGAAATGGATGTGGCGGGTCGCCGCGCAGTTGGGCAGCAGCGCCACCGGCTTGGACGCGGCGTGCGTCGGGTAATCGGCAACCTTGACGTCGAGCACCGTCGTCAGGCCGCCGAGTCCCTGCGCGCCGATGCCGAGCGCGTTCACCTTCTCGTGCAGCTCGAGCCGCAGTTCCTCGGCGCGGTTCTTCGGCCCGCGCGCCTTGAGCTCGTGCAAGTTGATGGGCTCCATCATGCCCCACTTGGCCATCAGCATCGCCTTCTCCGGCGTGCCGCCGATGCCCAGCGAGAGGATCCCCGGCGGGCACCAGTCGGCGCCCATGACCGGCACCTGCGAGAGCACCCAGTCGACGATCGAATCATTCGGCAGCAGCATCGCGAACTTGGACTTGTTCTCCGAGCCGCCGCCTTTCGCGGCGACGATGACCTCCACCTTGTCGCCCGGCACCAGCTGCACGTGGGTGACGCCCGGCGTGTTGTCTTTCGTGTTGACGCGCTTGCCGTCGGGGTCTGCCAGCACCGAGCCGCGCAGCTTGTTGTCCGGGTTCGTGTAGGCGCGGCGCACGCCCTCGTTGACCATCTCCTCGAGCGTCATCTTCACGTCCCAGCGCACGTCCATGCCGACCTTGATGAAGGCGATCGCGATGCCGGTGTCCTGGCAGATCGGCCGGTGGCCCTCGGCCGCCATGCGCGAGTTGATCAAGATCTGCGCCATGGCGTCTTTCGCCGCGGGCGACTCCTCGCGCTGGTAGGCCTCGTACAGGTTCCTGATGTAGTCGACCGGGTGGTAGTAGGAGATGAACTGGAAGGCGTCGGCGACGCTGTGGATGAAGTCTTCCTGCTTGATAGTGGTCATGCTCGATCTCCGATGGGCTGGGCTGCACGGACCGCCTTGGGGAGGCGGCGGGTCCGGGTTCCGGATTACGGCTGCAACTGCGCGGCCAAATTATACGCAGGCGCTAAGGCCCGGTATTGACCGAAATCAAACGGCCGCGCGGCCCCCGAGCGCATCGTGGTCCGCTCGAACGCCGTCGTCGACAGCGCAAGCCGTCGCTACTTCGAGTCCTCGCGCGCGGCTTCCTCGTCTTCGGGTTTCTCCTCGGGCGGCAGCTCGAGATCGGGCGGCCCCAGGACCAGCACCACCCAGTCCGCCTCCGGCTTGAGGTCCCCGTCGACGACGAACGCCTCCAGCTTGCCCCTGGGCGAGATGGCGAACAGCGGCACGCCGTCCTTGCCGAGCGCCGCCTGCAGCGAGGCGAAATCGAACGCCTCGGTGAGCCGGGTGCCCCGCACCTCCGCCCCGCGACCGATCAAGCGCACCAGGCGGGTGTAGGTGACGTCCGCGCCGAACAGCTCGTGGCCCGGATGCCGGCGCGAGACGCGGAGATTCTCGGGCGCGTTGCGCTCGACCTCGGACTGCAGCGCGAAGATGTTCGCCGCGCCGAATTCGCGCTTGAAGCGCATGCCGGTCAGCGCGTTGAGCTCGGGCTGCGGCGACAGGCCCAGCAGGCGGCCGAGGCCGACCAGGTCGAGATAGCTGTCCGCATGCTCGGAGGCCGGGTTGCCGTAATAGGTGGCGAGCCCTTCCGTGCGCGCGAGCCGGACGTTCTCCCAGCTCGCGTCGCACAGCAGCGTCGTGAAGCCGCGGTGGTTGAGCGCCTTGGCGATGGCGCGCGCGACGGAATTGGCGCCGACCACGAGCAGGCCCTTCGGCTCGGGCTCGGCCACCTTCAGCAGCCGCGCGAGTCCCTTGGCCGTCGCGCTCTGGAACACCACGGTGCCGATGATGATGGCGAAGGTGAGCGGCACCAGCAGGTGCGCCTCGGCGTAGCCCTGCTGCTCAAGCTTGAGCGCGAAGATCGCGCTGATGGCGGCGGCGACGATGCCGCGCGGCCCGATCCAGGCGATCATCGCGCGCTCGCGCCACTTGAGCGTCGAGCCCAGCGTCGAGGCGGCCACCTTGAGCGGCCGCGCGACAAACTGGATCACCGCGAACAGCAAGATCGCGCCAAGACCGACCTCGGTCAGCGCCGTGAACTCGATGCGCGCGGCGAGGATAATGAACAGGCCCGAGATCAGCAGGATCGACAGGCTCTCCTTGAAATGCAGGATCTCGTCGATGCGCACGTCGCGCATGTTGGCGAGCCAGACGCCCATCACCGTCACCGCCAGCAGGCCCGATTCCTCCTGCAGCGTGTTGGCAAGCCCGAACGCGAGGATCACGAGGCCGAGCGTCGCGACCTCGTGCAGGAAGTCCGGGATCCAGTCCTTGCGCAGGGCGATGCCGAGCGCGTAGCCGGCGCCGGCGCCGATCACCGTGCCGACGACCACGAGCTGCACCAGCGCCTGCGCCGTGGCGGCGAAGCCGCCGCCAGCCGCGGTGCCCTTGATGAACTCGAACACCAGCACCGCCAGCACGGCGCCGATCGGATCGATCAGGATGCCCTCCCAGCGTAGGACGTTGCCGATGCGCTGGGCCGGACGCACCGCGCGCAGCATGGGCACGATGACGGTGGGCCCGGTGACCGTCATCACCGCGCCGAACAGGATCGCCAGCGGCCACGACAGCCCGACGAGCGCGTGCGTCGCCCAGGCGACGATGGCCCAGGTGATCAGCGTGCCGACGCTCACCAGCTTGAGGATGACCCGCTCGACGCCGCGGACCTCGCGGAAACGCAGCGTCATGCTGCCCTCGAACAGGATGATCGCGACGGCCATGGACACCAGCGGGAACAGCAAGTCGCCGAACAGCTCGTCCGGGTCCAGCAGGCCGCTGACCGGGCCCACGGCGATGCCCGCCAGCAGAAGGAACAGGATCGCCGGCAGCTTGAGCCGCCAGCCGACCCATTGACAGATGACGGTCAGGCCGCCGATGGCCGCCAGCAGAAGGAGGGGGTGTTCCTGCACGGCCGCTCGCTCAGCGCTTGAGGGATTCCACCACCAGCAGCGCGGTCATGTTGATCATCCGCCGCACCGTGGCGCTCGGCGTCAGGATGTGCACCGGCGCCGCCGCCCCCAGCAGAATGGGGCCGACGGTGATGCCTTCGCCCGCCGCCTCCTTGAGCAGGTTGAACGAGATGTTGGCCGCCTCGACGTTGGGCATGATGAGCAGGTTGGCGTCGCCCTTCAGGCGCGAGTTGGGGAACATCTGCAGGCGCGTCTCCTCGTCCAGCGCGGCGTCGCCGTGCATCTCGCCCTCGCATTCGAGGTCGGGCGCCAGCTCCTCGATCAGCTCCCGCGCGCGGGCCATCTTGGCCGCCGACTCGTCGCGGATGCTGCCGAAGTTCGAGTGCGACAGCAGCGCCACCTTCGGCGTCAGGCCGAAGCGTCGAACCTCGTCGGCCGCCATCAGCGTCATCTCGGCGATCTGCTCGGGCGTGGGGTCGCGGTTCACGTAGGTGTCGCAGATGAACACCGTGCGCTTGGGCAGCATCAGCATGTTCATCGCGGCGAACAGCCTGGCGCCGGGCTTGAGCCCGATGGCGTTGGCGACGTAGTGCAGGTGCAGCGGATAGGTGCCGAACGTGCCGCACAGCATGCCGTCGGCCTCACCGCGGCGGACCATCATGGCGCCGATCAGCGTCTTGCGCCGGCGCATCTCGATCTTGGCGTACTCCGGCGAGACGCCGCGGCGTTCCATCAGCCGGTGGTACTCGGTCCAGTACTCGCGGTAGCGCGGGTCGGAGTCCTGGTTGACCATCTCGAAGTGCTCGCCGGGGCGGATGCGCAGCCCCAGCACCTTGATCTGCCGCTCGACGATTTCCGGCCGACCGATCAGCACCGGGTAGCAGAGCTTCTCGTCCACGGCCGTTTGCACCGCCCGCAGCACGCGCGAATCCTCGCCTTCGGCGTAGACGATGCGCCGGTTCGGCGCCGCCTTCGCCGCCGAGTAGATCGGCTTCATGATGAGCCCCGAGTGCCAGACGTACTGCTCCAGCTCGGTGCGGTAGGCGTCGAAGTCGGCGATCGGCCGGCTCGCCACGCCGCTCGCCATCGCCGCCTTCGCCACCGCCGGCGCGATGACGGCGATCAGGCGCGGGTCGAACGGCTTCGGGATCAGGTACTCGGGGCCGAAGGCGACGTCCTGTTCGCCGTAGGCATGGGCCACGACCTCGGACTGCTCGTGCTGCGCCAGCGTGGCGATCGCCTCCGCGGCGGCCAGCGACATCTCCTGGTTGATCACCGTCGCGCCGACGTCCAGCGCGCCGCGGAAGATGAACGGGAAGCAGAGCACGTTGTTGACCTGGTTCGGATAGTCGGAGCGGCCGGTGGCGATCACGCAGTCGGGGCGCGCCGCCTTGGCGTCCTCGGGCAGGATCTCCGGGTTCGGGTTGGCGAGCGCCAGGATCAGCGGCCGCTGCGCCATCGTCTTCACCATGTCGGGCTTGAGCACGCCGCCGGCCGACAGGCCAAGGAAGACGTCGGCGCCTTCGATCACGTCCGCCAGCGTGCGCGCGTCGGTGTCCTGGGCGTAGATCGACTTGTATTCGTCCATCAGCTCGGTGCGGCCCTTGTAGACCACGCCCTTGATGTCGGTGACCCAGATGTGCTCGCGCGGCAGGCCCATCGCCGTCAGCAGGCCGAGGCAGGCGAGCGCGGCGGCGCCGGCGCCCGAAGTCACCAGCTTCACCTCGCGGATGTCCTTGCCCACGACCTTGAGGCCGTTCAGGATCGCCGCGCCGACGATGATGGCGGTGCCGTGCTGGTCGTCGTGGAATACCGGGATCTGCATGCGGCTGCGCAGCTGCTTCTCGATGTAGAAGCATTCCGGCGCCTTGATGTCCTCGAGGTTGATGCCGCCGAAGGTGGGCTCCAGCGCCGCCACCACCTCGATGAAGCGGTCGGGGTCCTTCTGCGCGATCTCGATGTCGAAGACGTCGATGCCGGCGAACTTCTTGAACAGCACCGCCTTGCCTTCCATCACCGGCTTGGACGCGAGCGGCCCGATGTCGCCGAGCCCCAGCACCGCGGTGCCGTTTGTCACCACCGCCACCAGGTTGGCCCGCGCCGTGAGCGTCGCCGCCTCGGCCGGATCGTCGTGGATCGCCAGGCAGGCGTGACTCACGCCGGGCGAATACGCGAGGCTCAGCTCCGACTGGTTGGTCAGGCTCTTGGTGGGCTGGATCGCGATCTTGCCCGGCTTGGGCAGGCGGTGGTACTGCAGCGCCGCCTTGCGCAGCTGGTCGTCCATCATTCCTCCGGGGGAAAGGCCGTGTTGCCTTGGAAAAGTTGGAAATTATACTCCCGGGCCACCCGGCGCAGCCCCGGCGGCGGCGCGCGGCGGTGGTAAACTCCGGCACTTTCCGCCACGCCGAAGAACGAGGGGGCAGACGTGAGGCTGATGACTTTCCGGCGCGCCGCGGGCGCGCCTGCCATCGGGCTGGAGATCGACGATGTGACCGTGCTCGACGTCGGCGCCGCCGCCGCGGGCGCCGGCGTTGCACTGCCGTTCGACCCGTCCGACATGGTCTCGCTGATCGCGGCCGGCGACGCCGCGCTGGCGGCGCTGCGCAAGCTCAAGGACTCGCGGGCAGGCCGCGTGCCGCTCGCCGAGGTGACCGTGCTGGCGCCGATCCCGCGTCCGCGCAAGAACGTGTTCTGCGTCGGCTGGAACTACCTGGAGCACTTCGAGGAGGGCGAGAAGATCCGCCAGAGCGGCCAGCAGCTGCCCGACCACCCGGTGTTCTTCAGCAAGGCGGTGACCGCGGTCACCGGGCCCGGCGACGCGATTCCCTACGACGAGAAGGTGACGACGAAGCTCGACTGGGAGGTGGAGCTGGGCGTCATCATCGGCCGCCGCGGCAAGAACATTTCAGAGGCCGACGCCATGCAGCACGTGTTCGGCTACACGGTCATCAACGACGTCTCGGCGCGGGACCTGCAGCGCGGCCACGGCGGCCAGTGGCACAAGGGCAAGAGCCTCGACGGCACGTGCCCGATGGGGCCCGTGATCGTCACCGCCGACGAACTCGACCCCGACAACCTGCGGGTGGTCACGCGCGTCAACGGCGAGACCAAGCAGGACTCCAACACGCGTCACTTCTATTTCAAGATCCCTCGCGTCATCGCCGAGCTCTCGCTCGGCCTCACGCTGGAGCCCGGCGACGTGATCTCGACGGGAACGCCGCAGGGCGTCGGCTTCGCCCGCACGCCGCCCGAGTATCTCAAGGCCGGCGACCTGCTGGAGACCGAGATCGAGGGCATCGGCGTGCTGAAAAACCGCATCGGCGGCTGATCCCTTCCGTCAGAAGCGCGAGCCCGGCTCACGCAGGAACTCGATCTCCGCGCTCGTCGATTCGCGCCCGATGATCGCGTTGCGGTGCGGAAAGCGGCCGAAGCGCGCAATGACGTCGCGATGCCTCACGGCATAGTCGTAGACGTCGGCCAAATCGGCGTCGTCGCGGAACTGCGAGGAGAGCCGCACGCTGCGCTCCTGGTCGGCGAGATCCTCGCTGTGCTCGAACGGCAGGTAGAAGAAGAACCGCTTGACGGACGGCACGGCCCGATCGAAGCCGCGCTCGATCGCGCGCGTGGCGACTTCGCGGGCCTGCCGGTCGGTGGCGAACGCCTCCGGCGTGTCGCGAAACATATTGCGCGGGAACTGATCCAGCAGGATCGTCAGCGCCAGCGCCTGTTCCGGGCCGCTCTCCCAGCTGGCCAGCTCGCCGGCGCCCGCGCGGCGCCAGACGGCCTCGAAGCGCCGCCGCAGCTCAGCGTCCAGCGCGGAGTCCTTGCCGAACCAGAGCTTGCGGCGCTCCGCGTAGCGCGGGTGCGGGCCAAACCAGAACATCAGGATTTCGTCGGCGTCGGACATGGCAGTCTCCCGCGCCGATTGTCGCATCGGCCGCGCCAGAAATCCGTGTAAGAACGCACGGCATCGCCCGACCTAAGCGTGCGTCGCCGGATGCGCTGCCCGCGCACGGACAGCGTCGGACGCACGTACCGGAAGGACGGGCATCGGGGCCGCCCGCGCCCGCCTCCCCCTTTCGCCAGCACCTTTTTAGAGGAGAGTCATCCATGTCCACCGCATCCAAGTTGAGCGGCATCGCGCTCGCCGCCGCGGCTGCCGCCGTGTTCGCCGCCCTCCCCGCCGGCACCGCCGTCGCCGCCAAGGACGCCAAGGTCCAGTGTTTCGGCGTCAATGCCTGCAAGGGCCAGGCCGAGTGCAAGACCGCGAAGAACGAGTGCAAGGGCCACAACGCCTGCAAGGGCCAGGGCGTCGTCTCGATGTCCGCGGAGGAGTGCAAGGCCAAGGGCGGCACCGTCAAGAGCTGACGCGCAAGCCGGCGGCGCTTCCGCGGCGCCGCCGGCCCCCCTGCGCCATGACGTTTCCGGGATTCGGCCTCGGCCTGCGCACCGCGCACTACGCCGCGGTGCTCGACGGCGCGCCGCGCGTGGACTGGTTCGAGATCCTGACCGAGAACTATCTCGTGCCGGGCGGCAAGCCGCTCGACGTGCTCGAGCGCGTGCGCGCGCGCTATCCACTGGCGATGCACGGCGTTTCGCTGTCGATCGGCAGCAGCGACCCGCTCGACTTCGACTACCTCGCCCAGCTGAAGGCGCTCGCCGCGCGCGTCGAGCCGATGTGGATTTCCGACCACCTGTGCTGGACCGGTTTCGCGGGGACCAACACCCACGACCTGCTGCCGCTGCCCTACACCGAAGAGGCGTTGGCGCACCTCGTCGGCCGGGTGCAGACCGTGCAGGATTTCCTCGGCGAGCGCATCCTGCTCGAGAACGTCTCGAGCTACATCGCGTTCCGTGAGTCGGCGCTGACGGAATGGGACTTCCTCGCCGAGCTCGCACGCCGCGCCGACTGCCTGCTGCTGCTCGACGTGAACAACGTCTACGTCAGCAGCCGCAACCACGGCTTCGACCCCCGCCGCTTCATCGACGCCGTGCCGCCCGAGCGGGTGCGGCAGATCCACCTCGCCGGGCACAGCGATCTGGGCGATCACGTGATCGACACGCACGACCACCCGGTGTGCGACCCGGTGTGGGACCTCTACGCCCACGCCGTGCGGCGGTGCGGCCGCGTGGCGACGATGATCGAGCGCGACGATCGGATTCCCCCGCTCGACGAGCTCGTCACCGAGCTCGATCAGGCTCGCGCCGTCGCCGATCGCGCGCTGCTGGAGCGGGCCGCATGAGCGCACTGGCGAGCCTGCAGCGGGCCTTTCACGCCTACGTGCTGCACGGCGACGGCGCCGTGGTTCAGTGCATCGACGGCGCCGGCGGCGCCGACCCTGCGCGGCGGCTCCAGATCTACCACGACGCCTATCGCCTGCGCCTGATCGAGGCGCTGCGCAACGACTTCCCCGCCCTCGCGGCGGCCACCGGCGACGAAGGATTCGACCGTCTGGCGCGCGCCTACATCGACGCGCATCCGTCCCGCCATTTCAACCTGCGCTGGTTCGGTGCGCGCCTCGCGGAGTTCCTGGAGGCGAGCGCGTCCTTTGCCAGCGCGCCCGCGCTGGCGGAAACGGCGCGCTTCGAGTGGGCGCTGACGCTCGCGTTCGACGCCGCCGACGTCACGCCCCTGGATGCCGGCGCGCTTGCCGAGGTGCCGCCGCAGGCGTGGCCGCGCCTGCGCGTCGACCTGCATCCGTCGGCCCAGCGAATCGCGCTCGCATGGAACGCCGCCGAGTTCTGGGAGCAGGTCAAGGACGGCGAGGCGCCGCAGACCGTCGGGCGCCTGCCGGATCGCCGCACGTGGCTGGTCTGGCGGCGGGGCCTGTCGGTGTACTTTCGCGCGCTGGAAGCCGACGAGGCGGCGGCGCTCGAGTGCGTCGCGGCCGGCGCAAGCTTCGCGGCGCTGTGCGACGCGCTGTGCGAGTACGGGCCGCCGGAGGAAGTCCCGGCGCGCGCGGCGACGCTGCTGCAGCGCTGGCTGGGCGAGGCGCTGATCGCCGGGCTGCGGACGCCCTAAGGCGTCAGGCCGCGCGGGCCTTGCGGCCGGGGCGCGCGCGCGCCGCCCGGCGCGCCGTGATCTCGTCGTAGAGCGCGACGAACTCCTGCGTGAGCTTGTGGC
>DATIUV010000251.1:0-8286 GCA_035466595.1 Pelomicrobium sp. | reverse complement strand
CCTCGCCTGCCTCGAGGCGCTGGGCGTCGCCGGCATCGACCACATGCCCCGGGCCACCGAGCACATCGACGGCATCCTCTCGATCACCCGGGGGCTCATCGACAAGGGATTCGCCTACCCCGCCGGCGGCGACGTCTACTTCGACGTGAGCAAGGCCGCCGAGTACGGCAAGCTCTCGCACCGCAACCCGGAGGAGCTCCAGGCCGGCGCCCGCATCGAGCCGACCGAGAAGTAGAAGCACCCCGGCGACTTCGCCCTCTGGAAGGCCAGCAAGCCCGGCGAGCCCGCGTGGGAGAGCCCCTGGGGGCCCGGCCGTCCCGGCTGGCACATCGAGTGCTCGGCCATGAGCATGAAGCTCCTCGGCGAGCACTTCGACATCCACGGCGGCGGCCAGGACCTGCAGTTCCCGCACCATGAGAACGAGATCGCCCAGTCCGAGGGCGCCCATGACCACGTCTTCGTCAACTACTGGATGCACAACGGCTTCGTGCGCGTCGATGACGAGAAAATGTCGAAGTCGCTGGGCAATTTCTTCACGGTGCGCGAGGTGCTGGACCAGTTTCCGGCCGAGGTGGTGCGTTTCTTCATCGTGCGGGCGCACTACCGCAGCCCGCTCAACTATTCGGACCAGCACCTGGCCGATGCGCGCGCGGCGCTGACGCGCCTTTACACCGCGCTGAAGGGCTTCGCGGCGGTGGCGCCGGCGCTCGACTGGAGCGATCCGCGCGCGCAGCGATTCCGCGACGCGATGAACGACGACTTTGGGACCCCGGAGGCGGTGGCGGTGCTGTTCGAGCTCGCCAACGAGCTCAACCGCAGCGGCGCCGCGGCCGACGCCGCGCTGCTGAAGGGCCTCGGCGGCGTGCTCGGCCTGCTGCAGCAGGATCCGACGGAATTTCTGCAGGGCGGGCCGGCGCAGGCGCAGGGGCTCGACGCCGCCGAGATCGAGCGCCTGATCGCGGCGCGCGCGGCGGCGCGCAGGGCGCGCGATTTCGCGGAGGCCGACCGCATCCGCGACGTGCTGCTGGCCGCCGGCATCGTGCTGGAGGACTCGCCCCAGGGCACGCTCTGGCGGCGGGCGTGACGGCGTCGTCGGTGCGGGCACTGCGGGCGCAGATCGTGGTCGAAGTCGGATGACCGACAAACTCAAGGACAACGTGACCTCCACCGGCGTCTGGCTGCGCGCCATCCACATGGTGTTGATGGCGATCGCCTGGAGCATCGCCGAGATCGTGCTGGCGGCGGTCGTGCTGCTGCAGTTCGTGCTGCGGCTCGTATCCGGCGAGGCCAACGGCAACCTGCTCGGATTCGGGCGCCAGCTCGCCGCCTACGCCTACAACATCTTCCTGTTCCTCACCTTCAACACCGAGGACAAGCCGTTCCCGTTTGCCGATTGGGATGCGAGCAGCCGGCCCTGGCCGCCGGCCCCCGGCGCCGCCCCGCGCGAGGACACCCCCGCGCCGCGCACCGACGAGCACTGATCCGCTTCCGTGGCCGAGGGCGTCAACACGCTGGTGCTGGTGCTGCTGGGGCTGGTGGCGGTCACCGCGTACGTGACGCTCGTGTTCATTCCGTCGCTCAAGTCGGCGCGCGAGGAGCGCTCGCGCCCGCTCTACAGCACGCGCTGCAGCGTGCGCACCGGCGTCGCGCCGATGTTCCACCTGAGCGGGCTCGGGCGCGCGACGTTCTACGACGATTTCCTGGTGGCGGTCTACCTGGTGCGCACCGAGCTGGACTACGCCGACATCGAGCGCATCGAGTTCCGCCGGCGCATCCTCAGCATGGGCATGTGGCTGTACCCGAAGGGCGGTCGCCCGCGGCGCTACGTCGCGCTGTTCCCGCGCGAGCTGGGCCCGATGGTGATGATTCTGCAGGCGAAGGGGGTGACGCTGCCCGAGCGGCCCTAGGGCCGCCCGGTAAGCGGCGGCGGCTCGCCGCGCCAGCGGCGCGCCGCCGCGCGCAGCGCGGCGACCAGCCTGACCGCGGCGAAGCCCGCGATCGCCAGAAACGCGATCAGGAGCGCGACGAACAGCAGGGGGAAATGGAATGCCGTCCACAGGCCCGCCGCCACCAGCGCCTCCTCGGTGAAGGACGCCGCCACGTTGCTGACCGGCTCGGGCGAGGTGTTGATCAGCGCGCGGCTGCCGGCCTTGGTGAAGTGGCTGCTGGCCGCCAGCGTGCCGCCGAGGAGGGCCGCCGCCAGCGCGACGCCCTCGCCGCTGTCGCCGAAGACGGCGGCCGCCAGGGCAGCCCCCGCCGGAATCCGGATGAACGTATGGATGGCGTCCCAGACGCTGTCGAGCCAGGGAATCTTGTCGGCGAAGAATTCCGTCAGCACCATGAAGCCGGCGGCACCGAGGACCAGCGGGCTCTCGAGAACCTCCAGGTGGGTGGGCAGATCGACGCCGCCGTAGCGCCCGGCGAGCCCGACCGCGAGCAGGACGAAATAGAGCCGCAGCCCGCTCGCCCAGGCAAGGCCGGCGGCGACGGCAATCTCAGGCAGGTGTGCGGCGAGTAACTCCATGGGGCAGGCGCGACGACCGCCGCCCGGGCCGGGCGCGCGTCAGCCCGAGCAGCTTCGGGTGATGTCCTTCGGCACGCCGGCCGGATTGGATTCCGCCTTCGAGCGCGCGGTGATGCACTCCCGCAGGAAGGTGTCGTAGGCTTCGCCGGAGAGGCCCTTGTCGCGCCCCAGCTTGATGCATTCGGTGGTCGGCGCGACGCTCGGGGTCTGCGCCTTCTCCTTGTCGGCCGCCAGCGCGAGGGGGGCCGCGCAAATGGCGGCGATCATTCCGATGAACCAGCGTTTCATTTCAGGGGCTCCTCAGCCGAAGGACGGTATAAGCAGACGCTGATAAACATACCCGGATCAGGTCGCGGCGGCAACGGCGGCGTGCGGGCCTGCAACAAACCGACGGCGGGAAAGTCGAAACCGTCGGATCGGCGGCCGGGGCCGCCCGCGACGAGTCTAACGGAGGAAGCAAGATGCGAAAGACAGCGGCAATCGCGGCATTGCTGGGCGTCCTGGCGGCGCCGGCGCTGGCGCACCACGGCTGGAACGAGTACGACCAGGACACGCCCGTCACGCTCCAGGGCAGGATCACGAAATCGGGCTACGAGCATCCGCACGGCTACGTCGAGTTGGAGGCGGACGGCAAGGTCTGGCTGGTGGTGCTGGCGCCGCCGAGCCGGATGAAGAACCGCGGCCTGCCGCCCGAGGACCTGACGGCCGGCACTTCGGCCAGGGTCGAGGGCTACCGCAAGCGCAGTGACCCCGCGGAATTGCGCGCCGAGCGCATCACCGTGAACGGCAAGACCGTCGAACTGCGCTGATGCAGGAGCACGCGGCGACGCCGCTGGCGGCGCTGGAGGCGCTGCCGCTCGCGCGCGCGATGCGGGAGAGCCTCTGGCTCTACCCCGCGGTCGAGATCGTGCACCTAGTCGGGATTGCCGTGCTGGCGGGAGGCGTCATCCTGTTCGACCTGCGCGTGCTCGGCTTTTCGCGCCGCATGCCGGTGGACCAGCTGGCGCGCCATCTGCTGCCATGGAGCGTCGGCGCGCTGGCGCTGATCGTGCCGAGCGGGCTGCTGATGTTCTCGGCGCATCCGTCGGATTTCCTCGGCGGCGGCGTGTTCGTCGTCAAGATGACGCTGCTGATGCTGGCGGGCTTCAACGCGCTCATGTTCCACCTGGGCCCGTTCCGGAATGCGGCGGCCTGGTCCACCGGTGTGCCGGCGCCGGCCGCGGCCAGGGCCCATGCGGCCGCGTCGCTCACGATATGGATCGCGATCATCGCCTGCGGCCGGCTGCTGGCGTACGTCTGATCGCGTGCCCGCGCCCGCCGCGCGGGCAACTCTTTTCGCAAGGAGACCGCTTTGGCCAAGACGCTTCCGTACCAGGTGAACACCGCCACCGGCGCCACCTTCCACATCGATTTTCCGCTGCATCCGGAGACGGTGTCGCCGATGCGGGTCAATCAGCTGCTCACCGCGGTGCTCGAGCGCCTCGATCGCGAGATCCGCGTGCTGGGCGAGACCGCCAACGGCGACGTGCTGCAGGCGCTGGCCATGGCCCTGGCGGTGCGCGCGAGCATGATCCACGCGCCGCGACCGCTCACCGATCGCCTTGCGCAGGAACTGGTGCAGACCGCGCTGGGCGCGATTGGCAAGCCAAAGGAAACCGGCCATCCGGCCGGGCACGCCTGACGGGCGCCGCGGGCGGGCGAGGGCGCTGATCTAGGTGGCGACGGCGCCCGGCCGGCCGTCCTCGACGACGAAAGTCGCCAGCGGGCGGATGCTGCTGCCCGGGTCTTCGACGTTGTCCAGCGCCATCAGCCGCGCGGTGGCCTGCCGCGGGGTGAGCTCGAGCGTGGTGTAGCCGCGCCAAGGTGTCTTGTACAAGCGCAGATGAGGATTTTCCGGCAGGATCGCGTCGATGCGCGCCTGCGGGTAGCTGCGCGAGCTGATCGACGTGGTGACGAACTCGCTCGCCACCGTCGGTGAGCCCGGCGCGTCGACATCGGTCTTGAGATCGGCGACGACGAAGGCATGGATGTCCCCGCCGATGACGACCGGGTTGCTCACTCGGCGCTCCCGCAGCGTCTCGAGGATTTGCTGGCGCTCCGCGGCATAACCGTCCCAGCCGTCGGTGCGGAAAACACGCGCCGGCCCCGCCTTGCGGTCGGCCTGCGCCATCAGCGTCTGCTGGGCGATCAGATTCCAGCGGGTGTCGTGCCGCGCGAGGCTTTCCAGCAGCCAGCGCTGTTGCGCCGCGCCCAGCATGGTGCGTCCCGGATCGAGCCGTTCCTCGCAGCCTTCGAGGAAGCGGCCGCCGCCCCGCCCCGGGCGCGGGCAGGCCTGCGGATCGCGGTACTGGCGGCCGTCGAGCAGGCGGAACTCGGCCAGCGAGCCGAAGCGCACGGCCGTGTAGAGCTGCATCGACGCGCCGCGCGGGCGCGCCCAGGACGGCAGCGGCATGTGCTCGTAGTACGCCTGGTACGCGGCCGCGCGCCGCGCGAGGAAGGCCGCGGGCGGATCGAGATCCTGGCTCTGGTCGTTGGCGTAATCGTTGTCGACCTCGTGGTCGTCCCAGATCACCAGCCACGGAAACGCGGCGTGCGCGGCCTGCAGGTCGCGGTCCGAGCGGTACAGCGCGTAGAACGAGCGGTACCCGTCCAGCGTGACGGGCTCGCCGGCGTGCAGGGGCCGCACCGCCGTCAGCGGATTGGAATACTCGTAGATGTAGTCGCCCAGGTGCACGACGAGGTCCAGGTCCTCGCCGGCCATGTGGCGGTAGGCCGCGTAGTAGCCGTGCTCCCAGTTCTGGCAGGACGCGAAGGCGAAGCGCAGGCGCTGGTTGGCGTCGTCGGGCCGGGGCGCCGTGCGGCTCCGCCCGGTCGGGCTGGCGTGGCCCAGCGCGAGGAAACGGTACCAGTAGACGCGCGACGGCTGCAGTCCCGTCACTTCCACGTGCACCGAGTGGGCCCACGCCGGATCCGCGATCGTATCGCCGCGGCGCACGATGCGCTCGAAGCGCTCGTCCTCGGCGACTTCCCAGCGCACGTCCACCGGCGCGGCGGGCAGGCCGCCACCGGCGGCGAGCGGCTCGGGGGCGAGCCGGGTCCACAGCACGCAGCCGTCGGGCGCCGGGTAGCCCGAGGCAACGCCGAGGGTGAACGGCGGGCGCGACTCGCCCAGCTTCTCCAGCGGGCGCGGCGCGCAGCCGGCCAGCGCGAGCACACTGCAGGCGGCGAGGAAGCGGCGTCGATCGTTGCGCATCACGGACGACAGTTTGCCTCAGGCACGATGAACCCGGCGTGACCGCGGTGTGGGTCGGATCGGCCCGGCTTGCCGCCGCGCGGGCGCCTTTCTACCATCGGGTGCATGCGATCTCTCCTCATCGGCGGGCTGCGCCTCGCGCTGCTGCTGGCTGCGCTGTGGTCGGGTCCGGCCGCGGCGCTCGAGCGGCTGCCGGCGCTGGCGATCGATCCGGGGCAAACCACCGTCTCCGGGATTTCCTCCGGCGCCTACATGGCGGTCCAGCTGCACGTCGCGTATTCCAGAGACATCGCCGGCGTCGGCGCGTTCGCCGGCGGCCCGTTCTGGTGCGCCGAGGGCGATCTGGACCGCGCCCGGTTCAGCTGCATGGAAGGCGAGCCGGACGCCGCGCGGTCCGTGCGGGTCACGCGCGAATGGGCGCAGGCGGGACGCATCGATCCCGTCGCCAACCTGCAACGCGCGCGGGTGTGGCTCTTCTCCGGCTACAACGACGGCGTCGTGCGGCGGCCCGTCACCGATGCGCTGGCGCGCTACTACCGCGAGTTCCTGCCGGACGGCGCCGTTTTCTATCAAAACGCCCTGCCGGCCGGCCACGCGCAGGTTACGCTGGACCACGGCGCGGGCTGCCGCGTGACGGGCGGCGAGTTCATCGTCGACTGCGACTACGACGGCGCGGGCCAGCTGCTGCAGTTCCTTTACGGCGCGCTGCGGCCCGGGCGGCCGGGCGCGCTCGAAGGGACGCTGCGAACCTTCGACCAGGCCGAGTTCGTCGACGGCTCGCTGCGCGCCGCCGGCATGGCGCGCGAGGGCTACGTCTTCGTGCCGGCCGCCTGCGCCCGCGGCCAGCGCTGCCGGGTGCACGTCGCCTTCCACGGCTGCCAGCAGCACGCGGACCGCATCGGCGACGCGTTCGTGCGCAACGCCGGCTACAACCGCTGGGCGGACGCTAACGGCATCGTGGTGCTGTATCCGCAGACCGTTGCCACCTGGAGCTTCCCGTTCAACCCGAAGGGCTGCTGGGACTGGTGGGGGTTTACCGGCGACGACTACGCGACGCGCGATGGCGTCCAGGTCCGCGCCATCAGGCGCATGCTCGAGCGTCTGGCCGCCGGAGGAGGCGCCGCATCGGCCCAGCCCGAGCCGCCTGCGCGGCTGACGGTCCACGCCGACGCCTCCGTTACCGCGGCGGCGATCGCCTGGTCCGCCGTGCCGGGTGCGGACGGCTACGCGGTGCTGCGCTCCCGTCCGGGCGAGCCGGCGGCGAAGATCACGCCGACGCCGTTCGCGGGGCTGAGCTTCGCCGACGACGGCCTCGCGCCCGCCGGCGACTATCGCTACGAGGTGGTGGCGGTCGACGACGGCCAGCCGGTGGCGCGCGAGAGCGTCGCCGTGCGGACGTGGCCGACGCCGCCGCCGTGCGACCCGTTCTTCAGCGACAACGTGACCCACGTCAGCCGCGACCGCGCGTACGTGCGCTGGGGCTTGACCTACGCCCGCGGCTCGGGCGACGCCATGGGCTGGTGGAACGTCCTTGTGGACACCGCGTTGCGGCGCGAGGACGGCGACTACCGCGTCGGCGTCTGTCGCTAGCGGCGCGGCCTCACGTCAGGGGCTTGTCGACCCAGTCCTGGAACGGCTTGCGCGCCTGCAGCCGCCGGTACCAGGCTTCCAGGTTCGGCGCCGCCGGGCGCTCCACCGGCAGGTTGAACCAGCGCTGCGCGCACGCGCCGACCGCGATGTCGCCGACGGTGAACGCCTTGCCGCCAAGAAAGTCGCGACCCTTGAGCGCCTCGTCGACGATACCGAAGCAGTCGGCGGTCTGCCGGCGCGAGGTCTCGATCTCGTCGGCGTTTCGCTTCTCGGGCGGCGTGCGGATGAGCCCCCAGAACACGGGTCGCAGCCGCGGCCACAGCGTCGCGATCTGCCAGTCCATCCACTTCTCGGAGTCGGCGCGCGCCGCCGCGTCGGTGGGCCATAGCGTGCCGGCGCCGTGCCTGGCCGCCAGGTAGCGCACGATGGTGTTTGACTCCCACAGCACGAAGTCGTCGTCCTCGATGGTCGGCACCAGGCGGTTCGGATTCAGAGCGCGGTACTCGGACGTGCCGACCACGCCGTATTCCATGCCGGCGTCGACGCGCTCGTACTTGAGCCCCAGCTCGTCGGCGCACCAGAGCACCTTCTGCACGTTGATGGAATTGACGCGGCCCCAGATTTTCAGCATGCAAGCCTCCTTTGGTTTCTTGTGGTTTGCCGCGCGATTGTAGCGCGGCCGGCGGCGCCAGAATGCGCAGCCGTCCGGCGGATTCCGGCGCAGGCCGGTTGAAAAACGGCGCGGTTCGTCATTCCGGCGCAGGCCGGAATCCAGGGGCCGAAGCAGAAGCTCTGGATTCCGGGCTCCGCTGCGCGGCCCCGGAATGACGAATGGGGCATTGCCGCGACCGCCTGCTCCGTCATCCCGGCGCAGGCCGGAATCCAGGGGCCGAAGCTGGAGCTCTGGATTCCTGGCTCC
>DATIUV010000250.1:0-12818 GCA_035466595.1 Pelomicrobium sp. | reverse complement strand
TGCTCCAGCCGCGCCACCAGCGCCTGCGCCTTGGCGCTCTCGCCGATCAGCGCGCCCACCGTGAGCATCATGCGGTAGATGCCCTCGACCGAGCGGTGGTTGAGCGCGTGCACCTCGACCCCGCGCCTCACCAGATCGGCGGCGATGTCGGCCTGCAGGTCGGAGAACGCCAGCACCAGGTCCGGCTCGAGCGCCAGGATGCGCCCGATCTTCGCGCTGGTGAACGCCGAGACGCGCGGCTTTTCCTTGCGCGCCCGCGGCGGACGCACCGTGAAGCCGGAGATGCCGACGATGCGCGCCTCTTCGCCCAGCAGGTAGAGCGTCTCGGTGGTCTCCTCCGTCAGGCAGACGATGCGCCGCGGCGTGCGGTCGGCGGAGGAAGGCGCGGTCATGGCGAGAACAGCGCGGCGGCGGCGAAGGGGTTCGACGGAAAATAGAAGTGGACGTAGGACGCGGTGGTCCGGCCGACATGGTACACCGCCTCGCCGGGGCCGCCATGCGGCGAGCGCGCGCGCAGCGACGGCGCGAGCGGGGTGACGAGGCGCGAATGGTGGAACGTGTGGCCGCGCAGCTCGCCCGCGCGGAATTCGACGCTCTGCGGGCCGATGGCGGCGAGGCGCTCCTGCAGGATCGCATGGCCGGGCAGCACGCCCGCCATCTCGCCGCGCGCGCCGTCGGCCGCCGCCAGGGCTTCCAGCAGGTAGAGCAGTCCGCCGCACTCGGCCAGCAGCGGGCGGCCGGCGGCATGGTGCTCGCGCACGCGCGCCCTCATCGCCCCGTTCGCCGCCAGCCGCCCGAGGTGCAGCTCGGGGTAGCCGCCGGGAAGCCAGAGCGCGTCCGCTTCGGGCGGGCGCGCGTCCGCGAGCGGCGAGAAGAACGCGAGCTCCGCCCCCAGCGATCGCAGCAGGTCGAGGTTGGCGGGATGAATAAAGGAGAAGGCGGCGTCCCGGGCGACCCCGATCCGCACGCCTTCAAGGAGGAGATCTGTCTTCTCCGCCGGCGGCGCGCTCGCCAGCGCGACCGGCGCCGGCAGTTCCGCTGCCGCGGTGCCCGCCAGGGCATCCGCCGCCGCGTCGATCCGCGCGTCGAGATCGCCGATCTCGCCGGCCTGCGCCAGCCCGAGGTGCCGTTCGGGCAGCGCCGCCGCCGGACATTCCGGCAGCGCGCCGAAATACGCCAGCCGTGCCGGCAGGCTCTGCCGCAAAAGCCGCGCGTGCCTCTCGCCGGCGACGCGGTTCGCCAGCACGCCCGCCACCTCGATGTCCGCGCGGTAGGTGGCGAGCCCCAGGCACACGGCGCCGAAGGTCTGCGCCATGGCGGCGGCGTCCACCACCAGCAGCACCGGCAAGCCGAGCGCCGCGGCCAGATCCGCGCAGGAGGGCTGTCCGTCGTGCAGCCCCATCGCGCCCTCGACGAGGATCAGGTCCGCGTCGGCCGCGGCGTCGAACACGCGCCGCCGGCACTCGGCCTCGCCCGCCAGCCAGAGATCGAGCTGGTAGACCGGCGCGCCGCAGGCGCGCTCCAGGATGCCGGGGTCGATGAAGTCGGCGCCGGCCTTGAACGCGCGCACGCGCCGGCCGCGGCGCGCATGCAGCCGCGCCAGCGCCGCCGCCGCCGTCGTCTTGCCCTGGCCCGAGGCCGGCGCCGCCACCAGCAGCGCGGGAACGCGGAGCGGCCCGCCTTGCGCTGCGGGCGTCATGTCGTTCTCTCAGCTGCCGCCCGGCGCGTAGCGCAGCGTGACCATGAAATTGGCGCCGAGCTGGTTGAAATACGCGGCGGTCTCGTAGTCCTTGTCGAACACGTTGTTCACGCGCGCCTGCAGCGTCCAGTCCTTGTGCGGCCGGTACTCGGCGCGCAGGTCGACGACGGCGTAGCTGCCCATGCGCACCGTGTTGGCGAGGTCGTCGTAGCGTCGGCCCTCGGCGGCCACCGTCGCGCCGACGCTGAACTGCCCGAAGCGGCGGTCGACGTCGACGCGCAGCGCCTGCTCGGCGCGGCGCGGCAGCACGTTGCCGTTGTTGGGGCCGCCGCCGTCGTTGATCGGGTCGAGGAAGGTGACGTTGGCGCTCGTGTCCCAGCCGGCGATGCGCGCCGAGGCGATCAGCTCGAGGCCGCGGATGCGCGCCTTCTCGATGTTCTGCGGCAGAAAGGTCACCGGATCGAACGCGATCAGGTTGTCGATGCGGGTTTCGTACGCGTTGGCCTGCCAGCGCCAGGCGGGATAGGTGCCGCTCAGGCCCACTTCGAAGCTCTTCGATTCCTCGGGCTCGAGGTCCGGATTGCCGAAGAACGGGAAGTAGAGGTCGTTGAACGACGGCGCCTTGAAGGCCGTGCCATACGCGACGGTCGCCCGATAGCCCTCGGCGAACGCGTAGCCCCAGGCGGCGTTGCCGGTGGTCTCGCCGCCGAACTGCTCGTTGTCGTCGTAGCGCAGCGAGCCTTGCACGTCGTGGCGGCCGAAGCGGCCCAGGTACTGGCCGAACACGCCGTCGTTCCTGCGCGACGTCTCGGCGAACTGCGTGTCGCTCTCGACCTGGTCCCTGAGGTAGTCGTAGCCCAGCGTCACGACCTGGTCGGCCGCCAGCGCGACGTCGTTCTGGAACGAGAAGGTGTCGCGGCGGGTGTCGAAGCGGCTCATGAACATGCCGTTCAGGTAGTTGTCCGAGTTGTCCCGGCTCTGGCCGGCGAGCAGCGATACTTTCCACGCATCCAGCGGCGAGAAGCGCAGGCGTCCGCCCAGCACCTGCTGGGAAGTGTCGGTCTCGTTCACGAAGGTGCCGTCGAACTCGTTCTCGGCGTCGGTGCGCAGGAACGAGAAATCGACGTCGGCGCCGTTGTCGAAGCGGTGGCCGAGGCGCAGCGAGCCGGAGCGGTTGCGGTAGGCGTCGCGGTCGGGCTCGACCGCGAAGCAGCCGGTGAACGCGTTCGGCGGGCTGCACGCGTTGATTCCCTGGGTGTCGAGGTTCGCGATGGTGGCATTGAACCAGCTGGTCTCGCCCCCGCCGGACAGGCCCGCCGAAAGCTTGGAGGTGCTGTAGCTGCCGCCGCCGACGCTGGCGAATGGCCGGAGCTCGCCGCCGCCGCGGCGCGTGAAGATCTGGATCACGCCGCCGATCGCGTCCGCGCCGTACAGGCTCGAGCGCGGCCCGCGCACCACCTCGATGCGCTCGATCTGATCGATCGGGATGTCCTGGAACGCGGTCTGCCCCACCGTGGCCGAGCCGACCCGGATGCCGTCCACCAGCACCAGCACATGGTCGGCCTCGGTGCCGCGCAGAAACAGCGACGTATTGTTGCCGAGCCCGCCGTTGCGCGAGAAGGTGATGCCGGCGAGGTTGCGCAGCGCGTCGTCGACCGTGAGCGCCTGCTGGCGCACGATGTCCTCGCGCGTGATGACGCTCACGGAGGCGAGCGTCTCGTCCGCGGTCTCCGCGGTGCGCGTCGCGGTCACGATCACGGGCGCGAGCGCCACGTATTCCGGCGCCGGCACTCCCTGCGCCATGGCGCCGCCGCAGCCGACGGCCAGCGCGGTGCCGGCCGCTCCAATGCGTTTCTTCATCGTTCTCTCCCCCGCGCGCCCACCGCGCGCGCAAACGTTGCGGCGTGACGGAACCGGGGAGGGAGCGGGTGTCGGTCGTGCGCGAGGATCGAAGGAGCCGGCGCCGCCGCACCGCCCGCCGCGATGCCGTCGTCAGCGCCCAAGGCCGGTCTCCGGGCTCGCGAGCGGAAGCGGGACGCTTCCCGGGGAGGCCGCCTTCCCACGGCGGATGCCGCAGTGGCTTCAGTGCCCTTCCCTGGCTCGCCTACCGTTGCGGGGGCAGCGCCGGAATTGCCGCGGAGCGGCTCACCGGCTTCCCGTTTCAGCGCGCGGCGCGGATGCGCTGCGCGCCACCTGAGGCGTAGGGCGACTTTAGCGAGGGGTCAATTGAACGTCAAGCAACCGAGCGTTGCACGGCGCGCATGCCCGCCCGATGCCGTTGCAGTTCTGCAGACGCACTCAGTCGCTGGCAGCGTCCACCAGGTAGACGATGGACTGGTACGGCTTGCCGCCGTGATGCGCGAGCCCGATCTCGCAGGTGCGGCTGGTGGAGTAGCCGCCGCGGCACGCCTGCGGCAGCGCGTCCGCGAGGTGCCGCAGCGCGTGCGCGTTCAGCTCCGGCACGTTGAAGCCCTTGTCGCCGGCGAAGCCGCAGCAGCCGACCTCGTCCACCGTCACGACCTCGCGGGCGCACGCCTGCGCGATGCGCAGCAGCCGTGCATCGGTGCCCATCTTGCGCGCGCTGCACACGGGATGGACGGTCACGCTCTCGTCGCGCGGGGCAATCTTCAGCCGCGGCAGCACCAGCTCCTCGAGCGCCTCGGTGATCTCCAGCACCTTGAGCCGCCCGCCGAGGAAGCGCTTCATGCGGTAGGCGCACGGGCTGGTGTCGAACACGATGGGCAGCTTGCCGCCCTCGCTGGCGGCGGCCAGGGCCGCCTCCAGCTCGGCGCTCTTGCGGTCGGCGGTCTCGATCAGGCCCTTGCTCTCGAACGGCTGGCCGCAGCAGAAGCCCGCGAGGCCCGCCGGATAGACCGGCGCGAAGCCCGCCTTGCGCAGCACCCGCTCGGTGGCCGTGGGCAGCGCGTCCAGATCGTCCTGCCCGCGCGCCGGCCCCATGCTGCGCGCCGCGCAGCTCGGAAAGTAGACGACCTGGTCGCCGCCCGCGGCGCCGGCGCCGGGCTTCCAGGAGGCCGCCTTCGGCATCGCCGCGGTCCACAGCGGCAGCCGTCCGCCCGAGAGCTTGCGCGCACCCTCCAGCATGCCCGACATCGTCCTGGTGCCGAGCACGCCGTGCAGGGCGTCCGCCGCGCGCAGACCGGCGCGCGTCGCCACCGTCACCGCGCCGAAGTTGTCGGCGACGAGATCGCCCACCTTGCGCGCGAACGCGCCGTGGCGCTCGCCGCGAAGCCGCTTCACCATCAACCCGGTCTCGATGTTCACCGGGCAGGCGGTCGCGCACAAGCCGCAGGCGGCGCAGGTGTCGATGCCCTGGTAGTCGTAGAGCCGGTGCAGCACGTCGTAGTCGGCCTGCCGCCCGGATTCGCGCGCGATCCGGGCGATCTCGCGCCAGCCGACGATGCGCTGGCGCGGCGTGAGCGTCATGGCGCGCGACGGACACTTCGGCTCGCAGAAGCCGCACTCGATGCACTTGTCCACCAGCGGATCGGCCGCCGGCAGCGGCTTCAGGTTCTTCAGGTGGATCTGCGGATCGTCATTGAGGATCACGCCGGGATTGAGCAGGTTCTCGGGATCGAACAGCCGCTTGATCTCGCGCATGAGCGCGTAGGCGTCGCTGCCCCACTCCAGCTCGACGTAGGGCGCCATGTTGCGCCCGGTGCCGTGCTCGGCCTTGAGCGCGCCGTCGTACTTGTCCACCACCAGCTTCGACAACGCCTCCATGAAGCCGGCGTAGCGCTCCACCTCGGCGGCATGGTTGAAGTCCTGCGTGAACACGAAGTGCAGGTTGCCCTCGAGCGCGTGGCCGAAGATGATGCCCTCCGCGTAGCCGTGGTCGCGCATCAGCTGCTGCAGGTCGAGCGTCGCCTCGGCGAGCCGCTCGATCGGGAACGTCACGTCCTCGATGATGACCGTCGTGCCGGTCGCGCGCATCGCGCCCACCGACGGGAACATGCCCTTGCGCACCTTCCACAGCCGCGCGCTTTCCGCCGGGTCGGTGGTGAAGGCGATCGGCTCGAACGTCGGCAGTCCGGCGAGCGCTGCGTGGATCGGCTCGAGGTTCGCGGCCACCGCGTCTGCGCTTGCGGCGGCGGTCTCCACCAGCAGCCCGGCGCCGTCCGGCCCCAGCCGCGCGAGCGACGGCGGAATGCCCGGCTGGGCCTGCACCGAGGTCAGCGCCGCGCGGTCGGCGAGCTCCACCGCCACGACCGGCGTCGCCTTCAGCGCCGTCACCGCGCGGCAGGCGGTCTCCAGGTCGTTGAACAGGATCAACGCGGTGGCCCGGTGCGGGTGCTCGGGCACGGTGCGGTAGGTGATCTCGGACAGGAAGCCGAGCGTCCCCTCGGAGCCGATCATCAGGTGCGCCAGCACGTCGATCGGATCCTCGTAGTCCACCAGCGCGTTGAGGCTGTAGCCGGTGGTGTTCTTCATCTTGTACTTGCGGCGGATGCGCTCGGCGAGCGTCGCGTCGCCGCGCACGCGCTCGGCCAACGCCTCGAGGCGGCCGACGAAATCCGCGTGGGTGCGGACGAACTCGGCGCGGCTCCCGGGATCGCCGGTGTCGAGCACCGCGCCGTCGGCGAAGACGATGCGCGCCGAGTGCAGCGTGCGGTAGCTGTTCTGCGCGGTGCCGCAGCACATGCCGCTTGCGTTGTTGGCGGCGATGCCGCCGATCATGGCCGCCTCGAGCGACGCCGGGTCGGGCCCGATCTTGCGCCCGTGCGGCGCCAGCTTGCGGTTGGCGAAGCCGCCCAGCACGCCGGGCTGCAGGCGGATCGTTTCCGCGTCGGCGCCGATTTCGCAGCCGCGCCAGCCCTCGCCCAGCATCAGCAGCACCGAGTCGGTGACGGCCTGCCCCGACAGGCTGGTTCCCGCGGCGCGGAAGGTGACGGGCGCCCCGTGGCGGCGGCAGGCAGCCAACACCGCCCGGACTTCCTCTTCGGTGTCCGCCACCACCACGAGCTTCGGCACGAGGCGGTAGAAGCTCGCGTCGGTGCCGTAGGTGAGCAGCCGCAGCGGATCAGAGATCAGGCGCACCGCCGGGATCGAGCGCTCCAGCTCGCGCTTGAGTTCCAGGTAGGACACGGAGGGCATCGCTTTCTCCTAGTTGCTGACCGCGACTTCGGACGCCGCGTCCTCGCGCTGCATCGCGCGCGCCACCGCCGGCCGCGCCAGGCAGCGATCGGCGTAATCGAGCAGCGCCTCGGGGAGCACGGGCACCCGCGCCGAGCGGGCCCAGGCCAGCGTGTGCGCGAGCAGGATGTCGGCGCCGTCGAAGCGCTCGCCGAGAATGTACGGCTGGCCCTCGAGCGCGTGCGCGAGCACGCGGCAGGCGTGGCCGAATTCCCATGCGGCGGTCTCCTCGATCGCCGGCAGGCGGCGCTCCTTCGGCAGCGCGAAGCGGTGCTTGGCGATCGTCCACAGCGGCTGCTCCAGCTCCGAGATCGCGAACGCGCACCACTGGTCGTGGCAGGCGCGCTCCAGCGTGCCGGCCGCGGGCGTGAGGTTCGACTGCGGGTAGCGGTCGCCGACCCAGGTGACGATGGCCGCCGACTCGGTGACGATCGTCTCGCCGATCTTGAGCGCCGGCACCTTGCCGCCGGGGTTGACGCGCAGGTAGGAGGGCTTGCGGCCCTCGCCCTTGAGCAGCGCGACGCGGACGTAGTCGTAATCGGCACCCGCCTCTTCCAGCGCCCACGCCGCGCGCAGCGAGCGCGTGTTGGGGCAGCCGTAGAGCGTCAGTGCGTCAGCGCTTCCAGTCGTCATCGTCCTCGTCCTTCGGTTTTTCTTCTTCGCGGTCGAGCCCCATCAGCCGCACCGCGGCGTCGTGCAGCGGCGAGCCGGCGACGCCGAGCTGCTCGATCACGTTCAGGTGATGGTAGCCCGGCAGCGGCACCTGCCGCACCTCGACAGCGTCGTGCCAGCGCTCCGCCAGCAACTCGGTTTGCAGGCGGAACTCGCTGCTCTCGTCGCCGCCCACCGCCAGCACCAGCGGCGCCTTCACGCGCGGCTCCCGGTAGGCGGGGCTCCACTCACGCGCGGTCTCTTCGGTGAGCCGAATGTCGGCGTTCATCGACGTCTGCACCAGCGCCGCCAGGTCGTAGAGCCCGCTCACCGCAATGCCGCCCTTGACGACGTTGGGCGGCAGCCCCGGCACGTCCTTGCCCCACGCAGTGGCGAACAGCATCGCCACCAAGTGGGCGCCGGCCGAGTGCCCGGCGACGTAGAGCCGTGCCGGATTGGCACCGTAGTCGGCGCCGTGCTCGAGCAGCCAGACGACGGCGGCGCGCGCCTCGTCGACGATGCGCCCGACCGTGACCTGCGGCGTGAGATCGTAATTGACCATCGCGACGGTGACGTCCAGCTCCGTGAACGCCGGCGCCAGGAATGAGAAGTCGCTTTTGTCGAGCGAGCGCCAGTAGCCGCCGTGCAGATACATGAGCAGCGCGCGGGAACGGCCGCGGGCGGCGAAGATGTCGAGCGTCTGCTTCTCACCCTTGCCGTAGCGCACGTCGAGCGTGCACTCCACGGCGGAACGCGCGCGCGCGGATTCCTCGGCCCAGCGCGCGAAGATCTGCGGATGGTCGGGAATCGAGGCGCGCGCGTTGTACTGGCGCTCGAAGAAGGGGTCGATCTCGGGGGCAGCGTTGGCCATTGCTCATCCTCGTTTTGGCATACTGGGAACCATCGGGCGAGGGTCGTTTCTAACCCCGCGGTTGTCGACTCCCGGTCAGCTCCCTATACTCGTCCTGCCATGAGACGCATGTTTCGCCACATCGCCATAACCCTGATCCTGGCGTGGCTGCCGCTCAGCGCCGTTGCTGCGGCCGCCCTGCCGGATTGCGCGGGGCACCTGGCGGGCGGTTCGGTTGGCGGGGACGTCTCTCCAAGCCTCGGAGACGGTCATCACGGCCACGCGCCCGGCGGTGGTTCCGAGCGCAATCCGGCGGCGCCCGACGCAGCGTTCTGCGGCCTCTGCGGATTGTGCCATCAAGCGGGCCAGGTTCACGCGCTCTCCGCTTTTGTCGCTGCCCCCATGGTACCTGTGGGCTGGCAGGCAGCGCCTCTTTCCTCCCTTCCTCCGGGCTTCTTCCCCGACCCCCTGCGCCGACCACCGCGCAGCTAGCGTACGCTCCGGCGGCGCCGGTGCGCCGCCGCCCGTCCCGGCCGCGATGCGGTCGGGGCCTGCGTTGATCGCTTTCAGGAGGTCATCATGACGTTATTGCTTGGCTTGCGCCGCTCCGCCCGCGCGCTTGCGATCGGCTTGGGCGTCGCCGCCGGCGCTGCGGTCGCCGCGCAAGGCGACCGCCCACCGCTGCCTACCCTCGAGGGGGGTCCCCAGGGACAGGCAGTCCAGCAAAAAATCGGCGAGGTTCTGGCACGTCCGCTGACGCTGGATGACGCGGTCCGGGTCGCCCTGTTGAAGAATCCCGACATGATTCGCGCGTACCGCCAGCTCGGCGTCGCGCCGGCGGACCTGGTCCGCTCCGGCCTGTTTGCGGCCCCCGGCGAGGCGTTCAACCTGCGCCGCGATTTTCTCGGCCTGCCGTACTCGGAAGGCCCCGCGCCGGCGCGCCTGCCCGACCAGCAGCGCGTCGCCATCGCCGACCGGGCTGCTGCCGTCGCGGCGGAGGTGGCCGACGCGTACCTCGAGCTGGCCGCCATCGAGGCCACCCTGCCGGCGCTTGAGCAGTTGGTGGAGGCCGACACTGCGGCCCTCGAGCTCGCCGACGGGCAGCGACGGGCCGGCAACCTGAGCGCCTACAAGGCACTGCCCTACAAGGTAGAGCACGCGGAGGCCGTGTTCGCGCGCGATCTGGCGCGGGTCTCCCAGGAGAATGGCCGGGTTCGGCTGGCGCGGCTGATGGGCGTTTCCGCCGACGCGCTGCCGGCCTCGACCGCAGGGCTGCCGAAGCTGCCCGAGACGCTGCCCGCCTCACGCGAGCTGCAGCAGGTGGCGTGGCTCAACCGAGCCGATGCGCGCACGGCCGATGCCGCGCTGCGCGCAGAAAATCCGTTCGGCACACCGGCGCGCAATCCGGAGTACCGCGACGTGCTGCCGCTCGTCGCGCCGGGGCGCGTCCTGCGCACGGAAGCGCGGCTGCCCGAGGCCGAGATCGACGTGCTCGAGGTTCGCCACCGCATCGCTGCCGAGGTCGGCGACGCGGAAGGACGCCTGCGGATGGCCCATGCCAAGGCGACGAAGCTCAACACGCTGATCCTTCCGGTGCGCGCGGAGCTGACCGACGAGGCCATCAAGCACTACAACGGCATGCTGATCGGCGTCTACGAGCTGCTGGAAGCGAAGCGCGAGGAGATCGAGAAGCAGGCCGAGTACCACGAAGCCGTGCGCGATTTCTGGAAAGCCTATTTCGACCTCGAGCGCGCGATCGGCGGCCAGATGCCGCAGGCAGCCGCGCTGCGCGTGACCTACGGCACCCCCGCCAGCGCCGCCGCGATGGCGCCGGCCGCCCCCGCCGGCGGCGGCCATGGCGGCCATCACTGATCGGAGATCGAACATGAACCGACGACATTTTCTGAGCGGCGGCGCCGGCGTGCTAGCCAGCATGGCGCTGCTCAAGCAGGCCTCGGCGACGCTGCAAACGGCGCCGGAGGCGAAGACCCAGCCGCCGGCCGCCCCCGGCCCCGGCGGGCGCCCCCCCGTCATCACGCTCAACGGCCGCAGCCTGCCGTGGCGCATGAAAGACGGCTGGAAGGAGTTTCATCTCATCGCCGAGCCGGTCAAGCGCGAGATCGCGCCGGGCATGACCGGCAACCTGTGGGGCTACAACGGCTCCTCGCCCGGCCCCACCATCGAGGCGGTGGAAGGCGACAAGGTGCGCATCTACGTCACCAACAAGCTCAACGAGCACACCACCATCCATTGGCACGGCATCTTCCTGCCGAACGGCATGGACGGCGTCGGCGGACTCAACCAGCCGCAGATCCCCCCGGGCAAGACCTTCGTCTACGAGTTCGAGCTGGTCCAGAACGGCACCTTCATGTACCACCCCCACGCCGACGAGATGTACCAGATGGCGATGGGCATGATGGGCATGTTCATCGTGCACCCGAAGAACCCGAATGAGCGCAAGGTCGACCGCGACTATACCTTCATGCTGGCGTCCTACAAGTTCGACCCCGGCACCTACACGCCGGATCCGTCGGAGATGCTGGACTTCAACCTCTGGACGTTCAACTCGCGTACCTTTCCCGGCATCGACCCGATCGTCGCCCGCACCGGCGAGCGCGTGCGCATCCGCATCGCCAACCTGACGATGACGAACCACCCGATCCACATCCACGGCACCCACTACTGGGTCACCGGCACCGACGGCGGCTGGATCCCGAAGTCGGCGCAGTGGCCGGAGACGACGGTGGACGTGGCGATCGGCGCGATCCGCGTGGTGGAGTTCGTTCCCGAGTACCCGGGCGACTGGGCGTTCCACTGCCACAAGTCGCACCACACCATGGGCCCGATGGGCCACGGCGTGCCGCACTTCCTCGGCGTCGACCAGAAGAGCGCCACCGAGCGCATCACGCGCCTGCTGCCCGGCAAGCACTACATGTCGATGGGCGAGCACGGCATGGCCGAGATGCAGGACATGGCGGCGATGAGCCACGTCATGCCGCTGCCGGAGAATACGCTGCCGATGATGACCGGCGAAGGGCCGTTCGGCCCGATCGAGATGGGCGGCATGTTCACGGTGGTGAAGGTGCGCGACGACCTGCCCAAGGGCGTCTACCAGGATCCCGGCTGGTACGACCACCCGCCGGGCACGGTGGCGTGGCTGCTGGAGGACAAGCTGGCGTTGCAGGACCTGATCAACATCCCAACCTGAGGAGTAGCGACCCATGCTGAAACAGGCGATTTTCACCGTTCTGATGCTCGCGGCCGGCGGCGCGCTAGCCGGGCCTGGCCATGGCAGCGGCCACGGCGCGCCGACCTATAGCTTCGGCTCGCCCGGCAAGGCGTCGGAGGTCAACCGGACGATCGAGGTAAAGGCCACGGACGACATGCGCTTCGTCTACGAGCCGTTCGAGATCCGGCAGGGCGAAACCATTCGTTTCGTCGTCACCAACGTCGGCAAGATCGTCCACGAGTTCTCCATCGGCGATGTGCCGTCCCAGCGCGCGCACTTGGCGATGATGAAAAAGATGCCGGACATGAAGCACGAGGACGACCCGACCGCGGTGACGCTGAAGCCGGGTGAAACCAAGGAGGTCATCTGGAGATTCGACAAGCCCATCGCCACGCGCATCGTATTCGCCTGCTTTCACCCCGGGCACTACGAGGCCGGGATGAAGAGCGAAGTGGCTTTCGTGAAGAAGTAGCGGGCTCCGGGGCCGGCGCCGCCGGCCCCGGGACACCGCTTGACCGACCTGAATCGGTCCCGCCGGACACAACATGCGAAAACGAATCGCGATTGCAGGCGCGGCATCCGCCATAGCCGCCGCGGGGGCGCTGGCGTTCGTGCTCTGGCCAGCAAAACCCTCGCCCGAGCAGATTGCGCGCGGTAAGGCGCTGTACGACCAGCATTGCGCCGCTTGCCACGGCGCCAATCTGGAAGGCGAGCCGAACTGGCGTGTGCGCAAACCCAGCGGCCGCATGCCGGCGCCGCCCCACGACGACACCGGCCACACCTGGCACCACCCGGACGAGGTGCTGTTCGGCATCACCAAGTACGGCGTGACGCCGCCCTACGGCCCGCCGGGCTACCAGAGCGACATGCCGGCGTTCAAGGACAAGCTAAGCGACGACCAGATCCGCGCGGTGCTCGCCTACATCGAGAGCACCTGGTCGCCGCAGGTGATCGCGCACCGCCAGGAGATGCTGGCAAATCGGCGACGTTGACGGCCATGTCGCGAGCGCCCCCTCTTGCGCGCTGCAGCATCGGCGTCCTCGCGATCGCCGCACCGCGTCGCCAGCCCGAGCAGCGTTTGCGCATTCCGTTTGATCCGGATCAAGTCCGGGACTCGCCGGCGGAATGCTGGCAGCGATCCGTGGTCATATGGTGCTGAATGGACCTATCCGCGCATCGAGAACCCTCCCGTCGCCTCGTTAGAGCAGCCGCGCTCGTCGTGCTACTGGTGCTCGGTC
>DATIUV010000249.1:0-37204 GCA_035466595.1 Pelomicrobium sp. | reverse complement strand
GAAGGGCGGGCTGTGGTGGCTCCAGCTGCGCCGGCGCGGCCGCGCGCAGCAGGTCGTGGTGCGCGCGGTGATCGCGCCCGACCTCGTCGACGCCTGAGCGGCGCCGGGGAATCGCAGCGGTGTTCGAATCCGCCGAGCTGGGCCATCGCGTCGACAAGGCCGTCTACGCGCGCGAGGTGCCCGCGCTGCGCGAGGCGCTGCTCAACGCCCAGTACGACCTGCTGCAGCAGGGCGGCTTCCAGGTCCTGCTGCTGATCCACGGCATCGAGGGCGGCGGCAAGGGCGAGGTCGTCAACCTGCTCAACGAGTGGATGGACCCGCGCCACATCCAGACCCACGGCTTCTCGATGCCGCGCCCGGACGAGCTGGAGCTCCCCGACCTGTGGCGGTTCTGGCAGGCGCTGCCGCCGAAGGGCAAGATCGGCATCTACGTCGGCTCGTGGTACACGGCGCCCATCATCAACCGCGCGCTGAAGACCTCCCGCAAGGCCGACCTCGACCAGTCGCTGCAGCAGATCGTGCGCCTCGAGCGCATGCTGGTGGACGAGGGCGTCCTGCTGCTCAAGGTCTGGCTGCACCTGTCGAAGGCGCAGCAGAAGACGCGCCTCAAGGCGCTGCGCAAGCATCCCGAGTCGCGCGGCCGCGTCACGCGGCACGACCTCGAGTTCTTCAAGCTCTACGACCCGTTCCGCGCCGTCGCGCAGCACACCCTGCGCACGACCTCCACCGGCGAGGCGCCGTGGACGGTGGTGGAAGGCGCCGACGGGCATTATCGCAACCTGATGGTGGCGAAGACGCTGCTGGCGGCGCTGCGCGAGCGGCTCGACGCGCCGCGCGCGCGGCCCGCGGGCGAGCGCGGCGCCGCGCTGCTGGCGCCGGTGGACGCGCGCACGGTGATCCGCTCGCTCGACTACCGCCGCAAGCTGCCGCGCGATCGCTACACCGCGGAGCGCAGGCACTGGCAGAACCGCCTCGCGGAGCTCTCCCGCGGCAAGGCGTTCCAGAAGCGCGCGGTGGCGATGGTGTTCGAGGGCAACGACGCCGCCGGCAAGGGCTCCAGCATCCGGCGCGTGACGCGGGCGCTGGACGCGCGCATCTACAGCGTGGTGCCGATCGCGGCGCCCACCGACGAGGAGAAGGCGCGGCCGTACCTGTGGCGCTTCTGGCGCCACATGCCGCGCCGGGGCCGCGTCGTGATCTTCGACCGCTCCTGGTACGGGCGCGTGCTGGTGGAGCGGGTCGAGGGGCTGTGCACCGAGGCCGACTGGCTGCGCGCGTACTCCGAGATCAACGACTTCGAGCACCAGCTCGCCGAGCACGGCATCGTGCTGGTCAAGTTCTGGCTCGCGATCACCAAGGACGAGCAGCTCGAGCGCTTCCGCGAGCGCGAGAAGACGCCGTTCAAGCGCTTCAAGATCACGCCGGAGGACTGGCGCAACCGCAAGAAGTGGGGCGCCTACGAGCAGGCCGTGTGCGACATGGTGGACCGCACCAGCACCGACGCCGCGCCGTGGACGCTGGTGGCGGCGAACGACAAGCTGCACGCGCGCGTCCAGGTGCTGCGAACGCTGGTGGAGGCGATCGAGCGGGCGCGGTAGCGGCGCGCGCCCGCCTACCAGTGCAGCGCCCGGAACAGCGCAGTCTTCTTGCGCTGGTGCGCCTGCATGCGGGTGACGACGCTGTCGAGCACGGTCAGGGCGTCCAGCACGTAGGGCCCCTTGTTCAGCATCACGCACTCGGCGCGCTCGGACATCGCGGCGTCGGTCATCTCGGCGCGCGTCGGCAGGTCGGTCTTGACCAGGTTCTCGAGCACCTGCGTGGCCCACACCACCGGCACGTGCGCGGCCTGCGCCAGCCAGAGGATCTCCTCCTGGATCTCCGCCAGCCGCTCGAAGCCGATCTCGATCGCCAGGTCGCCGCGCGCGATCATGACGCCGAACGGGTGGCTGCCGGCGCCGCGCACGATGATCTCGGGCAGATTCGCCACACCGGCGCGCGTCTCGATCTTGGCGACGATGCCCAGGTGTCCGCCGCCGGTCTCGGCCAGCGCGGCGACCAGGCTGTCGACGTCGGCGCCGTCGCGCACGTAGGACAGCCCGACCATGTCGGCATGCCCGGCGGCAAAGGCCAGCGCCGCGCGGTCGGCTTCCGTGATGGCCGGCAGCGTCACCGTGCTGTCGGGGAAGTTGAGACCCTTTTCCTCGCCGATGCGCTCGCCCTCGTCGCGCACGCGGGTGACGCGCAGCCAGGCGCCGGCCTCGTCGACCTTCTCGATTAGGCAGCCGATCCGCCCGTCGTCGATCCAAACGCTCTGGCCGGCCGTCACACAGGCGAGCACGTCGCCGGGAATGCACGCGACCCGCGCGGGCTCGATGACGCCGCCCGCCGCGTCGCGGGTCTCGGGCCGGCCGGGCGTGCCGTCGCGGGTGAGCAGGACGACGTCGCCGCGGCTGACGCGGATCTCCGCGGCGGGGGCGGCGAACGCGCCGCTCACGACGCGCGCGGTCTTGGAGGACTTCTCGCCGCCGGGACGCAGTTCCAGCTCGGTGCCCGGCGCGATGTGCGTCGTATCGAAGGCGTTCGCCAGGATCTCGGTCGACGACAGCCGCTCCTCGACGCGCAGCTCACGCCGCCGGTCGCGCACGTCGCGCAGCCGGATGACGTCGCCGGGCGCCAGGCGTTTCAGCCACTTCCGCTCCACCGCGAGCCGCCCGGGCAGGCGCTGGCCCAGCTTGCTGCGCAGGGGCGGGCGGCCGGGCTGTCCGGAGCCGTCGAGGATCACCGGCGCCGGCGCCATCACCTGGCCGGCTTCGTTGCGGTGCGGCTTGAGCCGCAGCAGCGGCGGCCCCGGCACGATGGG
The DNA here is from genome assembly GCA_035466595.1 of Pelomicrobium sp. GTDB lineage: Bacteria > Pseudomonadota > Gammaproteobacteria > Burkholderiales > UBA6910 > DATIUV01. Next base: position 34,344 of record DATIUV010000249.1, on the reverse strand, counting down.
GCCGGTGCGCATCTTGGGGCCGGCGAGGTCGAACAGGATGCGGCAGGGGCGCTGCACCTCCGCCGCCGCGCGTCGCACCGATTCCGCCATCGCGCGCCAGATTTCGGGGCCGTCGTGGGCGCCGTTGATGCGCGCGACGTTCATTCCGGCCAGCGCCAGCTGGCGCACGAAGTCGTAGTCGCTGCCGGCTTCCGTCGGCAGCGTCACCATGAAGCGGGTCAGGCGGTGGGAGGGGGCCGGTCCCAGCAACTCCTCGGAATGGACTTCCAGCGGCCGCAGGGCGGCGCGCATGGCGGCGGCGTTCTCGGCGACGGTCTCCGGCGCGAGCTGCTCGCCGGCGACTGCGCGCAGGCCGGTGAGGATGGCGTTGAGCGACGCGCCGACGTGCGCCTCGCAGCGCCCGAGGGAGGAGAGCCCCAGCGCCGCCAGCCGGTCCTGCAGCGGGCGCAGGTCCTGCCGCCGCAGCCCGATGTAGGCGGCCAGGTTCTCGGCGCTGGCCCGGTACGCCCGGCGCCGCAGGTGCGGCCGCCATTCTTCCAGCAACTGGCGCTGGGTGGCGAGCACGTCCTCGCGCAGGGCGCTGACGTGGCTCAGCAGCTCGGGGACGCCGAGGGCGGCGGGGGCGTCGGGGGCGGCCATGGGATGGGCGGATCGAGAATCCCCCAAACTACCCGCGGCACGTGACGGTTTCGTGACGGCGGGCCGATCAGCCCGCGGCAGCGGCCTGCTCTTCGACCCAGCGCACGGCCAGCGGCACGCCGAGGCTCTTCCACTCCTTCGGCTCGTCCTCGAGGGCGCGGGCGGTGAGGGGATTCACCTCGAGCCAGGACCGCGGCGCGGAAATCACGAAGCCGCCCTTGCCGCGGCGGACCTGGATGGCCGGCGCCGCCTGGGCGCGGCGGCTGCGGAACACCAGCGCCGCCAGGCGCAGCGCGAGGGCCAGCGCGATGTCCGTCTCGGCGGCCAGCTGGCCCTGCATTTTCTTCAGCGAGCCGCGATGGGCCAGCACCAGCAGCGACAGGCGCTGCTGCTCCATGCGCGAGAAGCCCGGCATGTCGGCGTAGCGCAGGATGTAGGCCGAGTGCTTGTGATAGCCGCTGTGGGCCACGTCGAGACCCACCTCGTGCAGCCGGGCGGCCCACTCGAGCAGCTGCAGCTCCACCTCGGCGTCGCCGTCCAGGCCGGCGAGCAGGCCGCCGGCGAGCTCGACCGCGAGCCGCGCCACGCGCTTCGCCTGCGGCGGATCGACGTGGTAGCGCTGCATGAACTGGCTCACCGTCACGTCGCGCATGTCGTGGCGGTGGAAGCGGCCCAGCAGGTCGTAGAGCACGCCCTCGCGCATGGCGCCGCTGGCGGCGGTGAGCCGCTCGATGCCGAGCGCCGAGACCGCGGCGTTGAGGATGGCGAAGCCGCCCGGCAGCACCGGCACGCGGTCGGGCCGCAGTCCCGGCAGGGACAGTTTGCGGATGTCACCGGCCTTGAGGATCAGATTGCGCAGTTTGTCGAGGCCGTCCGGCGTGATGCCGCCCGACGTCAGGCCGCACTCGACCAGCAGGTCGGCGATGGCCCGCACGGTGCCGGAGGAGCCGAAGGCCTGGTCCCATTGGCCGGCCGAGAACTCCGCGGCGATGGTCTGCAGCTCGGCCAGCGCGGCGAGCTCGGCCTCCCTCATCGCCGCCTTGGTGAGCTTGCCGTCGGCGAAAAAGCGCCGGCTCCAGCTGACGCAGCCCATGTACAGGCTTTCCAGCTTCTGGGCCTTCAGCTTGCGGCCGATGATGAACTCGGTGGAGCCGCCGCCGATGTCGAACACCAGCCGCTTCTCGCCCGACACCGGCAGCTCGTGGGCGACGCCGAGATAGATGAGCCGGGCCTCCTCGCGGCCGGCGACGACCTCGATCGGGAAGCCGAGCGCCTCTTGCGCCGCCGCCAGGAACTGGCCCGCGTTCTTGGCCACCCGCAGCGTGTTGGTGCCGACGGCGCGCACGGCGTGGGGCGGCAGGCCGCGCAGCCGCTCGCCGAACAGGCGCAGGCACTTCAGCGCCCGCTCCTGGGAGAGCTCGTCGAGGCGTTTGTCGGCGGTCAGGCCGGCGGCGAGCCGGACCGGCTCGCGCAGCGAATCAAGGGGATAGATCTGGTCGCCGACGACGCGGGCGATCTCGAGCCGGAAGCTGTTGGAGCCGAGGTCGACTGCCGCGAGCGTTGAATAGGTTTCACCCATGGCCGGCGCCTGCGGCTAGGGGTTCATCGCCTCGCGCTCGATTTCCTCGATGCTGACGTGCCGCACGTCCTTGCCCTTGACCAGGTAAATGACGTACTCGGCCATGTTCTTGGCATGGTCGCCGATGCGCTCGATGGCCTTGGCGATGAAGAGGATTTCCAGCGACGTCGAGATCGTGCGCGGGTCTTCCATCATGAACGTGATGAGCTGGCGCAGGATGGAGCGGAACTCCGAGTCCACCTGCTCGTCCTGCTTCACCACCTCGAAGGCGGTCTGCACGTCGAGCCGGGCGAACGCGTCCAGCGCGTCGCGCAGCATGTCGGTGGCGAGATCGGCGGCGTGCCGGATCTCGGCGAAGCGCACGGCGTGGAGCCGGTCGGACTCGTGGATGAGCTTGGCGTTGCGGGCGATCTTTTCAGCCTCGTCGCCGATGCGCTCCAGATCGGTGATGGTCTTGATGACGGCCATCACCATGCGCAGGTCGATGGCGGCCGGCTGCCGGCGCGCAATGATGTGGGCGCAGTCCTCGTCGATCGCGACTTCCAGCGCGTTGACGCGGTGGTCGTCGATCTCCACCTGGTCCAGCAGCTCGCGGTCGCCGTTGGCGAAGCCCTCCAGGGCGCGCTGGATCTGGCTCTCCACCAGCCCGCCCATCTGCAGCACCTGCGAGCGGATCGACTCCAACTCCGCGTCGAATTGCTTGTAGGTGTGCTCGGAAGTGGCGAAACCAGCCATCGGACGGGCTCCAGACGTAAACAACTAACTTATACACCAAATGTGACAGCGCTGTTGCATCCTCAGGCGGCCGTCAGCGTTTCCACCCCCGACGGCGTGGCCAGCAGCAGGACGTCGGCCCGGCGGCGGGCGAACAGCCCGTTGGTGACCACCCCGACGATCTGATTGATTTCGGCCTCCAGCGCCGGCGGGTCCAGGATCGTGAGGCCGCGCACGTCCAGGATCTGGTTGCCGTTGTCCGTGGTGAACCCCTGGCGCAGCTCCGGCTGCCCGCCGAGGGCAACCAGCCGGCGGGCCACGTAGCTGCGTGCCATCGGGATGACCTCCACCGGCAGCGGGAACTTCCCCAGCACGTCGACCCGCTTGGAGGCGTCCGCGATGCAGACGAAGGTCTTCGCCACCGCGGCGACGATCTTCTCCCGCGTCAGCGCGCCGCCGCCGCCCTTGATCATCATCAGGTGGCGCGTCACTTCGTCGGCGCCGTCGACGTACACCGGCAGCTCATCGACGCTGTTGAGATCCAGCACCGGGATGCCGGCCTCGCGCAGCCGCTGGCCGGACGCCTCCGAGCTGGAAACCGCGCCGCGGATGCGCTCGCGCATCTTGGCCAGCTCGGCGATGAAGAAGTTCACCGTGGAGCCGGTGCCGACGCCGACGATGCTGTCCTCCGGCACCCGCTCGATCGCCGCGCGCGCGGCTGCCTGCTTCTGTTCGTCCTGGGTCATGGCGGCAAGTTCGGGTCGCGGATTCGGAAAAACCCCTGAAGGGCCGGTAGAATAATGACATCCGTCGTCGATTGCAAAAAGCCGCCCCCGGCGCGCGGGAGCGGTTGCGCGGTCCGCGGCGGATTGCCGTTTTTTGAGGCCTGGAAGGCAGCGGATGGAAAACGACTACCTGGAACGCATCCTCACCGCGCAGGTGTACGACGTCGCCGAGGAAACCCCGCTCGAGCGGGCCGCCGGCCTGTCGCAGCGGCTCGGCAACGAGCTGCTGCTCAAGCGCGAGGACTTGCAGCAGGTCTTCTCCTTCAAGCTGCGCGGCGCCTACCACAAGATGGTGCGCCTGTCGGCGGCCCAGCTCGAGCGCGGCGTGATCGCCTCGTCGGCCGGCAACCACGCCCAGGGCGTGGCGCTGGCGGCGCAAAAGCTCGGCTGCCGCGCGGTCATCGTCATGCCGGTCACGACGCCGCCCATCAAGGTGACGGCAGTCAAGGGCCGCGGCGCCGACGTCGTGCTGTTCGGCGACTCCTACGACGAGGCCTACGGCCATGCCGCCGCGCTCGCGCGCGAGCGCGGCTACACCTTCGTCCATCCCTACGACGATCCGGACGTCATCGCCGGCCAGGGCACCATCGGCATGGAGATTCTCTGGCAGCACCCGAAGCCGATCCACGCCATCTTCGTGCCGGTCGGCGGCGGCGGGCTGATGGCGGGCATCGCCGCTTACGTGAAGCGCCTGCGCCCGGAGATCCGCATGGTCGGCGTCGAGCCCGTGGACGCCGACGCCATGAAGCGCTCGCTCGAGGCCGGGCGGCGCGTTCGGCTCGACCAGGTGGGACTGTTCGCCGACGGCGTGGCGGTGAAGGAGGTGGGCGAGGAGACCTTCCGGCTGTGCCGCGACAATGTCGACGAGGTGGTGACGGTCGACACGGACGCGATGTGCGCGGCCATCAAGGACGTGTTCGAGGACACGCGCTCGATCCTGGAGGCGGCCGGCGCGCTCGCCATCGCCGGCGCCAAGGCCTACGTCGAGCGCGAGGGCCTGCGCGGCGAGACGCTGGTGGCGATCGCCAGCGGCGCCAACATGAATTTCGACCGCCTGCGCTTTGTCGCCGAACAGGCGGAGCTGGGCGAGAACCGCGAGGCGATCCTCGGCGTCACCATTCCCGAGGAGCCCGGCAGCTTCCGCACCTTCTGCTCGCTGATCGGCGCGCGCAACATTACCGAATTCAACTACCGCTATGCCGACCCCAGCGCTGCCCACGTGTTCGTCGGCGTGTCGGTGGCGAACCGGGAAGAGACCGCCGAGCTGGTGCGCGCGCTGGAGGCGCACAACCTGAGGACGATCGACCTCTCCGAAGACGAGACCGCCAAGCTGCACGTGCGCCACCTGGTGGGCGGGCACGCGCCGGCGAGCGTCGACAACGAGCTGCTGTACCGCTTCGAGTTTCCCGAGCGGCCCGGGGCGCTGATGCGCTTCCTGAACAGCATGGGCCGCAGCTGGAACATCTCGCTGTTCCACTACCGCAACCACGGCGCCGACTACGGCCGCGTGCTGGTGGGCATGCAGGTGCCGGCCGCCGAGCACGGCGCCTTCCGCACCTTCCTCGACCAGCTCGGCTACCGCTACTGGGACGAGACGCAGAACCCCGCCTATCGCCTGTTCCTCGGCTGACCCTCGGCAGCACCCGGCAGATGGTCGCAGCGATCCTTTGGTTGCTCCTGGCGCTGGAGGCGGCCGCGTACGCCGCGGCGGGCCAGGCGCTGGTGGCCGCCGGCATGGTCTCGGTGCCCGGCGCGGTCGCCGTCGCCGTCATCTGCGCGGCGCTGCTGCGCGCGGCGCTGGTGGCGTTCACCTTCGTGCTCACGCGGCCGCCGCTGGCGGGGCTCGGCTTCGCGCGCGCGGTGCGGATGTTCACCGACGAGTGGTGGGCGTTCAGCGTGTTCTTCGTGGTGATCTCGCCGCTGCAGCCGCTGTTCGTGCCGCTGCGCCCGCCGCGCGGCGACGGCGGTCCGGTGGTCGTGCTGGTGCACGGCATCTACTGCAACGCCGGCGTGATGTGGGGCATCCGGCGGGCGCTCGCGAAGGCGGGCGTCGGCCGGCTCTACGCCGTCAACCTGGAGCCGCCGTTTGCGGGCATCGACGCCTTCGCCGACCAGCTCGAGGAGACGCTGCGCGAGGTGGCGCGGGCGGCGGCCGGCGCGCCGATCACGGTCGTCGCCCACAGCATGGGCGGGCTGGTCACGCGCCGCTGCCTCCAGCGGCCCGGCGCCGTGGCGGTGCGCAAGGTCGTGTCGATCGCCACGCCCTATGCCGGCAGCCGGCTGGCGCGCATTGCCCTGGGCATCTGCGGCGCCGACCTGCGGGAGGGCAGTCCGTTCTTCGGCCGCCTCGGTGCCGGCATCCTGCCGCCGGCGCCGGTGGTGTCGATCTTCTCGCCGCACGACAACTTCGTCTCGCCGCAAGCGAGCCCCGTGCTGCCGCCGCCCGCCGTCAACTACGCAGTGGCGGGGCGCGGCCACCTGGCGCTGCTGCTCGACCCCGACGTTGCCGGCCGCGTCGTGCTGGAGGTGCTGAGCGCTACAGGTGGATCCCGCGCATGAATTGCGCGAACGCCATCTGATCCGGCGTCACCTCGGCCGGCGCCTCGCCCTTGGCTTTCTCGCCGCGCGCCGCCTTCGAGTCCGGGAACATGCGGTAGGCGGTGTTCATCACCACCTGCGACACGCGCGGCATCAGCGTGTAGAGCGTCTGCGCGAAGATGCCGAGCTTGGTGGCGACCCGCACCGGCCGGTGGACGATGGCGTCCACCACGAGGTCCGCCGCTTCCTCCGGCGCGAGCATCGGCATCTGCTGGTAGATCTCGGTCGGCGCAGTCATCGCCGTGCGCACCAGCGGCATGTTGACGGTGGTGAAGTCGATGCCCGCGTCGGCGAATTCCGAGGCCGCGCAGCGGGCGAACGCGTCGAGCGCCGCCTTCGACGCGACGTAGGCCGAGAAGCGCGGCGCGTTGGACAGCACGCCGATCGATGAGATGTTGATGACGTGGCCCTTGCGGCGCTGCTGCATCGACGGCAGCAGCGCCAGCGTGAGCCGCAGCGCGCCGAAGTAGTTGAGCCGCATCGTGCGCTCGAAGTCGTGGAAGCGGTCGTACGAGTGCTCGATGCCGCGGCGGATCGAGTGGCCGGCGTTGTTCACCAGGATGTCGACGCGGCCGTGCTCCTCCAGGACCTGCGCGGCGAAGGCGTCGATCTGGTCGTAGTCGGTGACGTCGCACGAGTAGTAGTGCAGGTCCCAGCCGCGGTCCCTGAATTCCTCGCGCATCGCGTCGAGCTTCTCCTGCTTGCGCCCGACGATCAGTACCCGCGCACCGGCCTCGGCCAGGCGCAGCGCGGTGGCACGGCCGATGCCGTCGCTGGAGCCGGTGATCAGCACCACCTTGCCGCGCACGCGCCCGGCCAGGCTGCGATCGACGTGCAGGTCGGGATCCAGGTGGCGCTCCCAGTAGTCCCACAGCTTCCAGGCGTAGTCCTCCAGCTTCGGCACCGCGATGCCGGTGCCGGAGAGCGCCTGCTCCGCGTCGCGCGAATCGAAGCGGGTGGGGTAGTTCACGAACTTGAGCACGATGGGCGGCACACCGAGGTCGCGCATGATCACCTCGCGCACGCGCCTGACCGGCGTCAGCGCACCGATCGACTTGCGCACCGCGCCGGGGATGAAGGCGAACATCTGCGGGTTGATGCGCAGCGCGAGCTGCGGCGCGTGGCCGGCGCGGGCGAAGATGTTGAGGATGTCGCCGACGCGATGCGGATGCGGGTCGGTGAGGTGGAAGCAGCGCCCGTCCAGCCCCGGCTTGTGGGCGATGTGGTCGGTGGCGGCGACGACGAAATCCACCGGCACCAGGTTGAGCCGCCCGCCCTCGAGGCCGATCGAGGGCATCCAGGCCGGGAGCGCCTGGCGCATCTTCTGGATCGTCTTGAAGAAGTAGTAGGGGCCGTCGATCTTGTCCATCTCGCCGGTCTGCGAGTCGCCGACGACGATGCCCGGCCGGTACACCCGCCACGGCCGCTGGCATTCCGTGCGCACGATGCGCTCCGACTCGTGCTTGGTGAAGAAGTAGGGGTGGTCCAGCTCCTCGGCCTCCTCGAACATGTCCTCGCGGAACACGCCGGGATACATGCCGGCGGAGGCGATCGAGCTCATCAGGTGGAAGCACCCGGCTTCCACGGCGTGGGCCAGCGCGACCGCGTTGCGCGTGCCCTCGACGTTGGCCGCCACCTGCGAGTCGGCGTCGGCCTTGAGGTCGTAGATCGCGGCGAGGTGGAAGAAATGCCTGACCTTGCCCTGCATCTTCGCGAGGTCGGCATCCGACACGCCGAGGCGCGGCCGCGTCAGGTCGCCCACCACCGGCACCGCCCGCTTGCGGTCGACGCCCCAGCGCTCGTAGAGAACGTCGAGGCGGTCGAGGGACGATTCCCGCACCAGGAAGTGAACGGGACCCTTGCCGCGCTCCAGCAGTTTGCGGACGAGGCGCTTGCCGATGAAGCCGGTGGCGCCGGTGACGAAATAGGCCATGGACTCCTCCTCGAATAAACGACACGGGCGCGCCCGCGGCAACGACGACTCTAGGGTGCCCGCTCTAATGCGCTTGCCTAGAATTAAACCAGAAAAAGGGCCTAAACCCGCCATGGACAGCCGGCGGGGGCCGCAGCAGCTTTCCAACCTGCGCTTGAAGGAGCACGCATCATGGCACGCAAGAGCACCCGCAAGACCACCCGCAAATCCACCCGCAAATCCACCCGCACCAAGTCGGCGAGCCTGCCGCAGAGTGTCGCCAATTCGGCGCACCAGATCTGGCTGGCTGGGCTCGGCGCATTTACCGCGGCCCAGGAGCAGGGCACCAAGGCATTCGAGCGGCTGGTCAAGGAAGGCAAGGAGATCGAGCAGATGACCCGCAAGATGGCCGGCGATCAGATCGACGCCGTCACCAGTCGCGCCGGCACCACGCTGGACAAGCTGGAAAAAGTGTTCGAGCAGCGCGTCGAGAAGGCGCTCAAGGCGCTCGGCGTTCCGACCGCGAAGGACGTCAACAACCTGTCCCGGCGTGTTTCGGAACTGTCGAGCCAGGTCGACAAGCTCGCGGACAAGCCGGCCAAGGCCGCCAAGCCGCGCGCTCGGCGTTCCTCGAAGTCCAGCAAGGCCGCCGGGTCCGCCGCGGCGTAAGGACTAGCCCGTCATGACGGCGCGGGCGAATCGGCGCCGCGGCAAGCTCGGGCTGGCGCTCGCCGGCGGCGGCCCGATCGGCGGCGTCTACGAAATCGGCGCCCTGTGCGCCCTCGAGGACAGCCTCGAGGGCGTCGATTTCGCCGACCTCGACATCTACGTCGGCGTGAGCTCCGGGGCGCTGGTGACGGCCGGTCTTGCCAACGGCATCTCGCCGCGCGAGATGTACCGGGTGTTCGTCGACAACGTGTCGGAGGAGCACCCGGTCTCGCCCAACGTGTTCCTTAGGCCGGCGTTCGGCGAGTACCTGCGGCGCGTCGCCGCTGCGCCGGGCCTGCTTCTCGCTGCCGTGGTCGAGACGCTGCGGCATCCGCGCGCGGTCGGGCCGCTGGATGCATTCTCACGCCTCGGCCGGGCGCTGCCCAACGGCGTGTTCGACAGCGGGGCAATCGAACGCTTCCTGCGGGAGCTGTTTCACGGCCATGGCCGCAGCAACGACTTCCGCCACCTGCGCGCGCAACTGTTCGTCGTATCGACCGACCTCGATACCGGCGAGTCGGTGGAGTTCAGCGCCTCGGGAAGCCGCCAGGTGCCGATTTCGCGCGCGGTGCAGGCGAGCCTGGCCCTGCCGGGCTTGTATCCGCCGGTGGAGATCGGCGGCCGGCATTTCGTCGACGGCGCGCTGCGCAAGACGTTGCACGCTTCGGTAGCGCTGCGCGAAGGCGCCGATCTCGTCATTTGCATCAATCCCCTGATACCCTATGACGCCAGGCTGGCGCAGGGGCGGCACCGGGGGCAGCCGCGCAACCTGGCCGCCGGCGGCTTGCCGGTGGTGCTGTCGCAGACCTTCCGCGCGCTGATCCAGTCGCGGATGCAGGTGGGCATGTCCCGCTACGACAGCCAATATCGCAACGCGCACGTGATCCTGTTCGAGCCGAGCCCGGACGACGCCGAGATGTTCTTCACCAACGTGTTCAGCTACGCCAACCGCCGACTCATCTGGGAGCACGCCTACGCGCGCACCCGCGAGGATCTGCTGCGCCGGCGCGCCGAGCTGAAGCCGAAGCTTGCGCGCCACGGCATTCGCCTGCGGGCGGAGGCGCTGGCGCCGCTGCCGGCACGCGCCGAGCCGATGGACGCCACGCTTGCGCGGCTGGCCGGCGCGCTCGACCGCCTCGACGGCTGGCTCAAGCAGGGGGCGACCCCCGCCGGCAGGGGCTCCTGAGGCCGGGGATGGCGGGGCGCGCGGAGCGCACCAGGGGCCGCATCCTCGACGCCAGCCTGGCGCTGTTCAACGTCCAGGGCGAGCCCAACGTCAGCACCAACCAGATCGCGCTCGAGGCCGGCATCAGCCCCGGCAACCTGCATTATCACTACCGGCACAAGGAGCGCATCGTCGCCGAGCTGTTCGACCGCTTCGAGGCGTCGCTGCGCGAAATCCTCGGCGCGCCCGCGGCCGGCGTGACGGTGGAGGACGTCTGGCTGTTCCTGCACGTGCTGTTCGAGCACGTGCGCGACTACCGGTTCCTGTTCCGCGACCTGGACGACATCCTCGAGCGCGACCGGCGGCTGCGCGCGCGCTTCACCCAGCTGTTCGACGACGTCGTCGCCGCATTCGGCGGTCTGTGCCGGGCGCTGGCGGCCGAGCGTGCCATGAGCGCGTCCGAGTCCCAGATCGCCGCGGTATCGGAGAACATGGCGCTCATCGCGATCCACTGGCTGGGCTACGAGCGTCTGCGTGGCCGCGGCGACGATTCGGACGCCATTGGCCGCGGCGTGTACCATGCCATGGCGCACGTGGCGCCCTATCTCAAGGGCGAGTCGCGCGCGCTGCTGGAGCGCCTCGGCCGCGCCTACGCGGACTGACACCGGCAACGTAGTCCTGTCCCGACCGGAGGAGAAGACCGAGATGGCGAAGAAGGGCGCGTGGAAGCCTTTCCCCCACCCCGACGACGATTACGTCTACGAGGGCGCCGCCCTCAAGAAGCACTGGGCGCGCCTGCACCAGGGCGATTGCGAGCCGTTCCCCGACGCCGCGCGCATCGAGGAGCTGCTCGACGGCTCGCCGAAGGCGCGCAAGTCGGCCGGCAAGGCCGGCGCCGACCCCAAGGCGCTGGCGGGCTCGATTGCCGAGGCGTGGAGCCTGTTCCATCGCGGCGAGTTCGGCGGCGCGGCCACGCTGGGCTGGAGCCTGGGCTTCGTCGGCTACCCGGTGGCGAGCAAGGCCGCCGGCATCTACGCCACCTATCTGGAGCCGGACGCGAAGAAGCGGCTGGCGCTGTTGAAGGACGCGGCCGAGCAGGCCGAGAAGGCGCGCGACGCGCTGCCGGAGGACGCCAACGCCCAGTACTTCCACGCTTTCCTGCTCGGGCGCTATGGCCAGGGACTGTCGGTGGTGGAGGCGCTGTCCAAGGGACTCGGCGGCAAGATCCGCGAAGCGCTCGATGCCGCCCTCGAACTGGAACCCGGTCACGGCGAAGCGCTGGTGGCGAGCGCCACCTGGCACGCGGAGATCGTCGCCAAGGTCGGCGGCATGGTGGCGCGGCTCACCTACGGCGCCAGCAAGGACCGCGCGCTGGCCGATTACAAGAGCGCGCTCAAGGCCGCGCCGAAGTCCCCGATCGTCGCCGTCGAATACGCCGCCGGGCTGCGGCTGCTCGGCGCCGACAAGGGCGGCGAGGCGAAGAAGCTGCTCACCCAGGCGGCGAAGATGAAGCCGGCCGACGCCATGGAGAAGCTGGACATCGAGCTCGCCAAAGAGCGGCTGGCCAAGTCGTAGCCCGGCTGCCGCCTACTTCGCGCCGCCCGATTCCGGCGCCGGCGCTTTGCCGCGCTGGCGGCGCGTGGGGCGCTTCTTCGGCGCGGCCGCCGTTGCGCTCGCGGCCTTCTTCCGCGGCGCCGGGCGCTTGCGCGGCGCGGCGTCCGCTTCGGCGTCGGCGTGGGCGGCCTTCTGCAGGACCTCGAACTCGCGGGCGAAGCGCTGCGCGACCCAATCCGGGTCCGGCATGATCTTGTGATCCGCGATCAGTCCGAATTGCACCCGACCGTTGTAGGACAGGATGCTGGCGCCGAGGCCGATGTTGCCCGTCTGCGGCACCCAGAACATCTGCTCGGTGATCTCGGCGCCTGCCAGGTGCAGCGCGCGCTGCGGACCCGGAACGTTGGTCATCACCGCGGTCGCGTGGGCGCTCAGGGTATCGGCCAGCAGCTGCTGCACGAAATGGGGCGCGGAACCGGCCGCCTCCAGCAGGCCCAGCACCAGCAGCGGTTGGGCGGAGGTCTTGAGCGCCTGCATGCGGCGCTTGACGGTGAACAGGCGCTCCAGCGGGCTGGCCACGCCCACCGGCAGCTGCAGGAAGACGAGGCCGAACTTGTTGCCGAGCTCTTCCCCTTCGTCCTGGGGACGCAGGTTTACCGGCACCACCACGCGGATGTCGACGCCGTCGGGGTCGTCGCCGTGATGCGCCAGATAGGCGCGCAGGACACCGGCGGCGCTCGCCAGCAGCACGTCGTTGACCGAGCAGGTGAGCTGCTTGCCCAGCGCCTTCACGTCGGCGAGCGGGATCGGCTCCGCCCAGGCGGCCTGCTTGACCGGGCCGGGCGCGCCGCGCAGCCGGGTGTCGGGCTCCCGGGACATGGTCAGCAGCCGCCCTACCTCGAGCGCCAGGCCGGTGCCGATCTTGGCGTAGTCGAGCGCCTTGGCCGGGTTGCCGAGCAGCTCGAAATAGCGGCGCCAGAACGCGGCGCTCCAGCGCACGATGGCCGAGGTGGCGCTGTTGATGGGCGAGAGCCAGCCGAACCAGGAGCTGGCGAACGTCGGCCACCACGCGGACCCGCCCCCGTTGCCCTCGGGCCGGGGCGCGTCGTCGGCCATCGCCAGCAGCACCCGGATCAGGGCGATGCCGTCGGCGTAGCAGTGATGGATCCGCAGCACCAGCGCGCTGCCCTTGCCGAAGCGCTCGACGAGGTGGAATTCCCACAGCGGCTTGGATGGGTCCAGCGCGGTGCTGGCCAGCTCGCTGGTGAACGCCTGCAGCTCGGCGGTGCCGGCCTTGCCGGGCAATGCGGTGCGGTGGACGTGGCGGGCGAGGTCGAAATCGGCGTCCTCCTCCCAGTGCGCGCCGCCGTTCTCCAGCACGGGCCGCTGGCGAAAGCGCTCGAAGCGCAGGAAGCGCTCGGTCAGGGTGGCCCTGAACCGCTTGAGCGACAGGCGGCCGCCGAAGATCATGACGCCCACGATCACCATGCGGTTGTGCGGGCTGTCCATGCGCAGCCAGGCGGTATCGACGCCGGACATGCTTTCGCGACGCAAATCGGTCATGGTGGCCCGGCCCCCCGTGCCCATTGGACAAATCGAAACAGACCCCATATTTTTACATATTGATTGCAGGCTGGCCGCAGAGCCGGCCCGCCCCACCTGGAGGAGATAAATGGAACGGATCTGGCTCAAGGAGTACTCGCCGGGCGTGCCCGCGGAAGCGGACATGAAGCAGTTCGAGTCCATCAAGCACATCCTGGAGACGAGCTGTCGCCGGTTCGGCGATCTGCCGGCCTACTCCAGCATGGGGGCGACGCTCACCTACGCCGACCTGGACCGCCTCTCCGCCGCCTTCGGCGCCTACCTGCAGCGCGACCTCAAGCTCGCGCCCGGCGACCGCGTCGCGATCATGATGCCCAACGTGCTGCAGTACCCGATCGCGCTGTTCGGGGTGCTGCGCGCCGGCTTCACGGTGGTCAACGTCAACCCGCTCTATACGGCCCGCGAGCTCCAGCACCAGCTGGCCGACTCCGGCGCCAAGGTGATCGTGGTGATGGAGAACTTCGCGCGCACGCTGCAGGACGTGCTGGCGCAGACCCCGGTCAAGCACGTGATCACGACCCAGATCGGCGACATGCTGCCGGGCGCCAAGCGGCTGCTCGTGAACCTGGTGGTGAAGCACGTGAAGAAGATGGTGCCGGACTGGCGCATCGCCGGCGCCGTCGATTTCCGCCAGGCGCTGTCAGTCGGCGGCGGCCGCTCGCTGGACGACGTCAATGTCTCGCACGACGATCTTGCCTTCCTGCAGTACACCGGCGGCACCACCGGCGTCGCCAAGGGGGCGATGCTCACCCACGGCAACATGGTCGCCAACGTGCAGCAGTGCTCGGCCTGGATGGCGCCCTTCCTCAAGGAAGGCGAGGAGCTCATGGTCACGCCGCTGCCGCTCTACCACATCTTCTCGCTGACGGTGAACTGCCTGCTGTTCATGAAGGCCGGCGGGCGCAACCACCTGATCGCCAATCCGCGCGACATCCCGAATTTCATCAAGGACGTGAAGAGCCTGCAGTTCACCGCGATGACGGCGGTCAACACGCTTTACAACGCGCTGCTGAACAACCCCGCCATCACCGAGGTCGACACCAGTCGCCTCAAGCTTTGCATGGGCGGCGGCATGGCGGTGCAGCGGCCGGTGGCCGAGCGCTGGAAGAAGGTGCTGGGGGTTCCCATCATCGAAGGCTACGGCCTGACCGAGACCGCGCCCGTGGCGTGCGTGAACCCGCTGCACGTGCGGGAGTTCACCGGCAAGATCGGCCTGCCGGTGCCTTCCACCGAGGTCAGCATCCGCGACGACCAGGGCCGTGAGGTGCCGCGCGGCGAGGTCGGCGAGATCTGCATCCGCGGGCCGCAGGTGATGAAGGGCTACTGGAACCGGCCCGAGGAGACCGCCAAGGTCATGACGCCGGACGGCTTCTTCCGCACCGGCGACATGGGCGACATGGACGAGAAGGGCTACGTGCGCATCACCGACCGCAAGAAGGACATGGTGCTGGTGTCCGGCTTCAACGTCTATCCGAACGAGGTCGAGGACGTCATCGCCATGCACGACAAGGTGCTGGAGTCGGCGGTCATCGGCATCCCCGACGCCCATTCCGGCGAGCAGGTGATCGCGGTGGTGGTGAAGAAGGATCCGTCGCTCACCGCGGAGGAGCTGATCAAGCACTGCCGCGAGCACCTGACCGGCTACAAGGTGCCGAAGCAGGTGATCTTCCGCGACGAGGCGCTGCCGAAGACCAACGTCGGCAAGGTGCTGCGCCGGCTGTTGCGCGACGAGTATGTGAAGACCAAGGCTGTCGCCTAGGCGGCGGCGCGGCTGCGCGCGGCGGCGGCGATTAGGTCCGCGGCCTTCTCCGCGATCATGATGACGGGGGCGTTGGTGTTGCCCCCGAGCAGCGTCGGCATGATCGACGCGTCGACCACGCGCAGGCCTTCCGCGCCCTTCACGCGCAATTCGGGGTCGACGACGGCGCGCGCGTCGCTGCCCATGCGGCAGGTCCCCACCGGGTGGTAGATGGTCTCGGCGCGCCGGCGGATGAAATCGCGCAGCGCCTCATCGTCCTGCACGTCCGGTCCCGGGCGCAGCTCCCCGGCGCGAAACGGCGCGAACGGCGCCGCGTCGAGGATGCGCCGCGCGAGCTTAAGCCCCCGCAGCAGCTGCTCCAGGTCTTCGGGCTCCGCGAGGTAGTTCGGCTCGATCAGCGGGTGCGCCCGCGGGTCGGGGCTTGCCAGCGCGATCCAGCCCCGGCTCTTCGGCCGCAGGTCGCAAACGTGCAGCGAGTAGCCGTGGCGCAGCAGGAAGCCGACGTCGAGGCTGTGGTTCGACAGCGGCAACGGCGTGAAGTGGAACTGCAGGTCGGGCGCCGGCAGGTCCGGCCGGCTGCGGGCGAAGCCGCCGGCCTCTGCGCCGTTGGTGGTGAGCAGCCCGCGGCGCTCGCGCACGTAGCGCATTGCCTGACGCGGCAGCTGCAGCGCCGCGCGCGGCGTGAAGCCGTAGCTCACCGGCTGGCGGCAGCGGTGCACCACCATCACGTCCAGGTGGTCCTGCAGCCCGCGCCCGACCTCGGGCGCATCGTGGAACACCGGGATGCCGAGCTCGCGCAGCGCCGCGCCCGGGCCGATGCCCGACAGCAGCAGGAGCTGCGGGGAGTTGATGGCGCCGCCGCTCAGGATCACCTCGCGCCGCGCGTCCACGCGCCGTCGCTCGCCGCCCTGCAGGTACTCGACGCCGGTGGCGCGACGCCCATCGAGCACGATCCGTGCGGCGAGCGCGCCGGTGAGCACGGTCAGGTTGGCGCGGCCCTCGGCCGGCCGCAGATAGGCGCGCGCGCTGCTGCAGCGCTCGCCGTCGATTTGCGTCACCTCGTAGAGGCCGCAGCCCTCCTGCTCCGCGCCGCTGAAGTCGTCGTTCACCGGCAGGCCGCAGGCCGCCGCGGCCTCGACGAACGCGCGCGAGAGCGGATTGACCGAGCGCAGCGGCGCGACGTTGAGCGGGCCGCCGACGCCGTGCCAGCGGTCGGCGCCGCGCTCGCGGTTCTCCGAGCGGATGAAGTAGGGCAGCACGTCCTCGTAGCCCCAGCCGGGATTGCCGAGGTCGCGCCAGCGGTCGTAGTCGCTCGGGTGACCGCGCGTGTAGCACATCGCGTTGCTGGCGCTGCAACCGCCCAGCGTCTTGCCGCGCGGCCAGTACAGGCGCCGGCCCGCGAGCCGCGGCTGCGGCGCGGTGTAGTAGCGCCAGTTGAGCCTTCGGCTGCGCATCAGCCACAGAATGCCCATCGGGACGTGAATCAGAGGATTGCGATCGGGCGGGCCCGCTTCCAGCAGGCAGACGCTGACGGCCGGGTCGGTGGAGAGCCGGTTGGCGAGCACGCAGCCCGCGCTGCCGGCGCCGACGACGACGTAATCGAAGACCGGCGCGCTCATCGCAGCATCAGCCGCACGAGGCGGTCAAACAGCTTGCCGAACGGCGGGCGCAGCCAGTCCGAGCCGCTCAGGCGGCGGCGGCGGAACACGCCCTTGGCCTTGGAGAAAGTCTCGAAGCCGGCGCGGCCGTGGTAGGCGCCCATCCCGCTCGCGCCGACGCCGCCGAAGGGCAGGTCCTCCTGGCCGACGTGCAGCAGGGTGTCGTTCAGCGTCACGCCGCCGGCATGGGTGGTGGTCAGCGCGCGCTCGATGCGAGCAGCGTCGTGGTCGAACAGGTACATGGCAAGCGGCCGCGGCCGCGCGCGCACGTAGCCGAGTGCCTCGTCGAAGGTCCGATACGGAATCAGCGGCAGGATCGGCCCGAAGATCTCCTCCCGCACCAGGCTGAGCTCGGCCGGGGGGTCGACCACCAGCGCGGGCGCCAGCTTGCGCGCTGCCGGCTCGAGCCGCTCGCCGGCCGGATTGAACTGCTCGATGCGGGCGCCGGCGGCCCGCGCCTCGTCGAGGTAACCGACGAGGCGGCGGTACTGGTGCTCGTTGACGATGGCGGTGTAGTCCGGGTTGTCGGCGAGGCGCGGATAGCGCTGGGCCACCACCGCGCGCGCGGCCTCGACGAAGTCATCCTCCCGGCCCGCCGGCAGCAGCACGTAGTCCGGCGCGACGCAGGTCTGGCCGGCATTGACCAGCTTGCCGAACAGGATGCGCTCGACGGCGGTCTCAAGGGAGAAGTCCGGGCCGACGATCGCCGGCGACTTGCCGCCCAGCTCGAGCGTCACCGGCGTGAGGCGGTCGGCCGCCGCGTGCATCACCGCGGCGCCGACGCCGGTGGAGCCGGTGAACAGCAGATGGTCGAACGGCAGGCGCGAGAACGCTTTCGCCACCTCGACGCCGCCGTTCACGACCGCCACCCGGTCCTCGGCGAACGCGTCGCGCAGCATCGCCGCCACGGCCTCGCCGGTGCGCGGCGTGAACTCCGACATCTTGATCATGACGCGGTTGCCGGCGGCAAGCGCGCCGGCGAGCGGGCCGATGGCGAGGTAGAGCGGGTAGTTCCACGGCACGATGATGCCGACCACGCCCAAGGGCTGCCGCCAGACGCGGTTGGCGCCGGGCAGGAACCACAGCGAGACGCCGCGCCGCTCGGGCTTCATCCACCACCGCACGTGGCGGCGGGCGTGGCGGACGGCCTCCAGGCTGGGAAACAGCTCCAGCAGGCGCGTCTCGTGCACGGAGCGGCCGCCGAAATCGGCGTCGATGGCGCGCTCGATCGCGCCGGCGTGCGCCTCCAGCGCGCGCTCCAGCGCGGCGAGCTGCGCTTCCCGCTCCGCCGCGGCCGGGTACGGCGCGGCCGCGAAGGCGCGCCGCTGCAGCGCCAGCCGGTCGTCGAGGTTCGTCGTGTCGGAACGGGGTTCTGCCATCAGCGTCGGCGGGTCGGGTATCATGCCGCCCGTCATCCGTGCACCATATGCCTTGATGACAAGGCTAGCGGCCGGCATCAAGGTTGCACAACCTAGAAAACTATGAAATGAACGCAGCAGCCAAGGACGAGGAACACACCCGCGAGGGCGCCGCGCGGCGCCTGCGCCTGGAGCTGGACCGCAACCGCGCGTTGCGCGAGGAACGCGCGCGGGACCGCGCGGCCGAGAAGGGCATGCAGCTGCTGCGGGAGTGGCAGGTCGAGCGGCTCAAGCGCACCCACGCGGACCTGCTGGCGAGCCCGCGCTATCGCAGCGCGGCGGCGTTCTTCCTGTCGGACATCTACGGGCCGCAGGACTTTGCCAAGCGCGACGAATCCATCGAGCGCGTGTACACCTCGATGGTGGCCGTGCTGCCGCCCTCGGCCCTGCACACCATCGCGCTCGCGATCGAGGTGCACGTGCTCTCCACCGAGCTCGATCGCGTGCTGTGGAAGGTCCTGACGCGCGAGCTCAACGTGACGACCGCCATCACTGAAGAGCAGTACATCGAGGGCTTCCGCCGCTGCGACAACCGCGACGAGCGGCTGCAGCAGGTCGCGCTCATCCGCCAGGTCGGCGAGGACCTCGACGACGTGGCGCACCGGCCGATGCTGGGGCGGCTCCTCAGGCTCGCGCGGCGCCCGGCGAAGCTGGCGGGGTTCGGCGAGCTGCAGGACTTCCTCGAGCGCGGCTTCGAGGCGTTTCGCAGCATGAACGGCGCCGACGAGTTCCTCGAGAAGATCGTCGGCCGCGAGACCGCCATCATCGAGCGCATCTTCGCCCGGTATCCGGCGCCGTTCGATCTCGGCGAGGCCGGCGGCGGCGCGCGGAACAACCGCAGCTGAGAACGCGTCGAACCGACGTCGGCGTGACACAAAGCGGTCGCGCGTTCGCGTGCTAAGCTCATTCCCATGATCCGCCCGCTCCGCCTTGCCCTGGTTTTCCTGCTCGCCGCCCTCGCCGCGGCCCCGGCCGTTCGCGCGGCCGGCGGCGACGAAGACTTCCTCGCCGCGCGCGAGGCCTTCCGCACCGGCAGCCGCGACAAGCTCGACGCGCTCGAGCCCCGGCTGCGCGACCACGTCCTCTACCCCTACGTCGACTACTACCGGCTGCGGCTCGCCATGCCGCAGGCGACGCCGCCGGAGGTGCGCGGGTTCCTCACGCGCTATTCCGGCACCGTGCTGGAGGAGCGGGCGCGCGCCGACTGGCTGCGGATCCTCGGCGAGAGAGGCGACTGGCCGGTGTTCCGCGAGGAGCACGCCCGCTACGACGGCGACGCCACGGATATCCGCTGCTACGCGCTTCAGGCGGCGGCGCTGAAGGAGGGCTATGCCGCGCTCAAGGGCGCCAAGCCGCTCTGGCTCACCTCGCGCGAGATGCCCGACGCGTGCATCCCGGTGTTCGAGGCGATGGTCTCCGGCGGCGTGCTCACGCGAGAGGACATCTGGGGGCGGGTGCGATTGGCGCTGGCGGCCGGCAAGACCTCGCTGGCGCGGGCCGTGGGCGCTTATCTGCCGGAGAACCAGGCCATTCCCGACAAGACGCTCAAGGCCGCGGCCGCGAACCCCGAGAGGCACGTGCAGACGCACGGGTCGAAGACGGGCACCCGAGCCGAGCGGGAGGTCACGCTCTACGCGCTGCAGCGGCTGGCGCGGGTGAACCCCGAGCACGCGGCCGGCTACTGGGCCAAGCTGGAGCCGGCGTTTCCCGAGGACGACCGTCGCTTCCTGTGGCAGCGGCTGGGTTATTACGCCGCGATCTACCACCAGCCGCAGGCGCTGGACTGGTACGCCAGGGCCGGCAACCTCGCCGGCGACGACGATGCCCTCGAATGGAAGACGCGCGCGGCGCTGCGCCGCGAGGACTGGGGGACGGTGCTCGCCGCCATCGAGGCGATGTCGCCCGAGCAGCAACGCGAGCCCGCGTGGCGCTTCTGGAAGGCGCGCGCGCTGAAGGCGCAGGGGCGCCCGGGGGAGGCGCCGCTCTTGCTGGTGGAGCTTTCGCGCGAGCACCACTTCTACGGGCAGCTCGCCACCGACGCGCTGGGCAGCATCGCCACCGCGCCGGAAGTGCTCTATCAGCCCGGCGAGGCCGAGGTCGCGGCCGTCGCGGCGCAGCCCGGCATCCGGCGTGCCGTCAAGCTGTTCGCGCTGGATCTGCGCTGGGAAGGCATCCGCGAATGGAATTACACCATCCGCGACTTCGACGACCGCCGCCTGCTGGCGGCGGCCGAGCTGGCGCGGCGCCAGCAGATCTGGGACCGGGCGATCCACACCGCCGAGCGCACGCGCGAGCTGCACGACTTCCGCCTGCGCTACCTGGCGCCGTATCGCGAGCAGCTGGAGGCGGCCTCGCGCGACGTCGGGCTCGACGAATCCTGGGTCTACGGGCTGATCCGCCAGGAGAGCCGCTTCATCGTCGACGCGCGCTCCAGTGCCGGCGCCAGCGGCCTGATGCAGCTGATGCCGGCCACCGCGCGCTGGGTGGCGAAGAAGATGGGCATGACTGCCTACCGCAACTCGATGGTGACCGAGATCGGGACCAACATCGCGCTCGGCACGTTCTACCTGAAGCACGTCTACGACAAGCTGGACGGCAGCCCCGTGCTGGCCTCGGCCGCCTACAACGCCGGTCCGCGCCGCGCCCAGCGCTGGCGCGACGAGCAGCCGCTGGAGGGCGCCATCTACGCCGAGACCATCCCGTTCAGCGAGACGCGGGACTACGTGAAAAAGGTCATGAGCAACGCCGAGTACTACGCCGGCATCCTCGGCCGGCCGTGGGGCTCGCTCTCGCGGCGCCTCGGCACCGTCCCGGCCAAGCCCGGCGAGGACAAGATCGAGCGCGACGAACCTTAGCCTCCGGCGCGCAGTGCCGCTGCTGCGCCGGTCGTGGGTTAAAATCCCGCTTCATCCGCATCTTGCGCATTACCGCCGCCTGCGGCGGCGCCACGACCCCGGGAATCAACATGAAGCTCGAATCGGTTTGCATCCTCGGCGGCAGCGGCTTCGTCGGCCGTCACATCGTGCACCTGCTGGCGCGCGAAAGCGTGCGCGTGCGCATCCCCACCCGCCACCGCGAAAGCGTCAAGGAGGAGCTGATCCTGCTCCCCACCGTGGACGTCCTGGACGCCAATGTCCACGACGACGCCGAGCTGGACCGGCTGGTGGCCGGCCGCGACGCGGTCATCAACCTGGTCGGCATCCTGCACGCCGGCAAGGCCGCGACTTTCGAGCGCGTGCATACCGAGCTGCCGCGCCGCGTGGTGGAAGCCTGCCAGCGCAACGGCGTGCGCCGCTACGTGCACATGAGCGCGCTGAACGCGAGCCCCGACGGCCCCAGCGAGTACCTGCGCA
Organism: Pelomicrobium sp.; assembly: GCA_035466595.1. Lineage (GTDB taxonomy): Bacteria > Pseudomonadota > Gammaproteobacteria > Burkholderiales > UBA6910 > DATIUV01. Next base: position 12,900 of record DATIUV010000249.1, on the reverse strand, counting down.
CCAAGGGCGAGGCCGAGAAACTGGTCAAGGCGAGCGGCCTCGACTGGACCATCTTCCGCCCGTCGGTGATCTTCGGACGCGGCGACAGCTTCCTGAACATGTTCGCCTCGACGCTCAAGCTGGCGCCGTTCCTGCCGCTCGCCTGTCCCGACGCGCGCTTCCAGCCCGTCTGGGTCGAGGACGTGGCCGCGGCGTTCACGCGCTGCCTGACCGACGCGCACACCTTCGGCCAGGCCTACGACCTGTGCGGGCCGAAGGTCTACACGCTGCGCGAGCTGGTGCAGTACGTCGGCCGCGTCATCGGCAAGGAGCGGCCGGTCATCGGCCTCAACGACCGCCTGTCCTACCTGCAGGCGCGCATGATGGAGTTCTCGCCGATCAAGGTGATGACGCGCGACAACTACTACTCGATGAAGATCGACAGCGTCTGTCACGGCGACTTCCCCGCGGTGTTCGGCTTCGAGCCGACCGCGCTGGAGGCCGTGGCGCCCGAGTACCTCGGCGGCCAGACGCCGCGCTCGCGCTACAAGGAGTTCCGCGACCGCGCCGGCCGCTGAGGCGCCGGGTTCCGCGGGGGCGGGAAGGGGCGCCAGGCAGGCCCATCGATGGAGTCGACTTAGCGTGAAGGTCTATCGCGTCGGCGGCTCCGTCCGGGATGAGCTGCTGGGCCTGCCCGTGAAAGACCACGACTACGTGGTCGTCGGCAGCACGCCGGAAGAGATGGAAGCGCTCGGCTTCAAGCCGGTGGGCAAGGACTTTCCCGTTTTCCTGCATCCGGAAACCAAGGAGGAGTACGCGCTCGCCCGCACCGAGCGCAAGGTCGCGCGCGGCTACAAGGGCTTCGAGGTCTACGCCTCGAAAGAGGTCACGCTGCAGGAGGATCTGGTCCGGCGCGACCTGACCATCAACGCCATTGCGCAGGACGAGGACGGCAACGTCATCGACCCGTTCGGCGGCGTCGAGGATCTCGAGCGCGGCATCCTGCGCCACGTCGGTCCCGCCTTCGTCGAGGACCCGGTGCGCATCCTGCGCGTTGCCCGCTTCGCCGCCCGCTTCGGCTTCCAGGTGGCGCCGGAAACCCTCGAGCTCATGCGCGAGATGGTGCACACCGGCGAGGTCGAGCACCTGGTCGCGGAGCGTGTCTGGCAGGAGCTCTCCCGCGGCCTGATGGAGGAGAAGCCGTCGCGCATGTTCTTCGTGCTGCGCGAGTGCGGCGCGCTGAATCGCGTGCTGCCGGAGATCGACGCCTTGTTCGGGGTGCCGCAGCCGCCCGAGCATCATCCCGAGGTCGATACCGGGCTGCACACCATGATGGTGATCGACTACAGCGCGCGCGAAGGTCATCCGCTGCCGGTGCGTTTCGCCGCGCTGACACACGACCTTGGCAAGGCCGCCACGCCGAGGGAGGAGTGGCCGAAGCACCACGGCCACGAGCGCAAGAGCGTGGAACTCGTCGACGGCCTGGCCGAGCGCGTGCGCGCGCCGACGGAGTGCCGCGACCTTGCGCGCATCACCGCGCGCTACCACGGCGACGTGCACCGCGCGCTCGAGCTGCGGCCGGCGACGGCGCTGGACATGCTGCACGGCACCGACGCGCTGCGCCGCCCCGAGCGCTTCCGCCAGTTTCTCGACGCCTGCGCCGCCGACTTCCACGGCCGGCCCGGTTATGCCGAGCGGCCGTATCCGCCGCGCGAGCGGCTGTTGTCGGCGCTGGAGGCGGCGGCGTCGGTCGACGCCGGTGCGCTGGCGCAGGGCGTCTCGGACACCAACGCCATCGCCGAGCGCGTGCGCCAGGCGCGCATCGCGGCGATCAGGGCGCGCTTCGGCGGCGGCTCAGGTGAGCCAGAGCATGAGTAGCGTGAGCAGCAGCGAGAGCACCACGGTCGAGGCGATCGGGAAGTAGTAGCGCTCGCGCCCGCGCTTGACCTCGACGTCGCCGGGCAGCCGGCCCAGCCCGAGCCGCCGCAGCAGCGGCTGCGCGAAGCCGAGCACGACGAGCAGGACGATCAGGGTGAGCAGCCACTTGAGCATGGTCGCGTGGAAAACGGTGAGAAGCCGCTCATCGTAAGGCATTTCGCCGGCGCCGGGCGTTCCGGCGCCGGCGCCGCGCACCGCGACGGTCTTGGATTCAACCCGCAGGGAAGAGGAACATGATCGATCTGTACACCTGGAGCACGCCGAACGGCCGCAAGGCTTCCATCATGCTGGAGGAGGCGGGGCTGCCGTACACCGTCCATCCGATCGACATCGGCAAGGGCGATCAGCACCGGCCCGAGTTCGTCGCCATCAACCCGAACAGCAAGATTCCCGCGATCGTCGATTCCGAGGGGCCCGACGGCAAGCCGATCAAGGTGTTCGAATCGGGTGCGATCCTCATCTACCTCGCCGAGAAGACCGGCAAGCTGCTTCCATCCGCGCCGCGTGCGCGCTTCGAGACGCTCGAGTGGCTGATGTTCCAGATGGGCGGCGTCGGGCCGTTCTTCGGCCAGGCGCACCATTTCCTGCGCTTCGCGCCCGAGAAGGTGCCGTACGCCATCGAGCGCTACACGAAGGAAACGCGCCGGCTCTACGGCGTGCTCAACGCGCGGCTGGGCGAGGCGCCCTATCTCGCGGCCGGCGAGTACACCATCGCCGACATCGCCACCTACCCGTGGGTCGCGCGGCACGAGTGGCAGCAGGTGGACCTCGCCGAGTTTCCCAACGTCAAGCGCTGGTTCGACGAGCTCGGCCGGCGGCCGGCGGTGCAGAAAGGAATGAAGATACCGGCGTAGCCGGCGTCAGTTGCGCGGCAGCAGGTAGAGCGTCTCCCCGCGGCGCTGCATCTCGACGCGGTTCAGGAACGAGCTGCCGAGGAGAATGAACCCCAACGCCTGGTCGGGCGTGACCACTGCATCGACGTTGGAGACGACGAGGCCGCCCACGCGCACTGACGGCAGGTTCACGCTCCAGCCGACGACGTCGCCGCCGGCCGTGCGCAGCGGCACCTGGCGTCCGTTGCGATAGGCGAGGCCCAGCTGGTCCGCATCGCGCACGCCGAGCGCAACGACGGACGCGCCGGTGTCGACGAGCGCTTTGACCGGCAGGCCGTTGACGAAGGCGGTGGCGAAGAAATGCCCCTGGCGGTCGGCAGCCAACGCCACGGCAACGACGTTGCTCTGACCCAGCGCCAGGGTCTGCTGCTGGCCGTCGATCTCCAGCACGGCGCGGTCGCCGGCGATCGAGAGCACGCGAACTCCCTCGGGCGAGGCCTGCCCGGCGCGCAGAGAGCGGACGTCGGTGCCGTTGACGATGAGCTCCACCTTGCCGGGACCGAGACCGATCACCTGGACCGTGGTGGCGCCGGCGGCCGGCGCGAAGGCGAGCGCCAGAAAAAGCGCGGCACCGCCCAGGCGCCGGACAAAGCTGCGTGCGGTCGTCATGACGCCGCATTGTAGAACCTAACGCGCAACCGCGTCCCGCGCCGGCATCAATAAACGACAGCCGGCCTCGGCCGGCTGTCCGTTGCCTGCGCGACGAAGTGCGGTCAGCTCTTGGGTTCCGCGGCCGGCGTGCCTTTTTCCTTCTTGGCCTTCTTCTCGCTCTTTTCTTTCTTCGCCTTTTTCTCGCCTTGCTCTTTCTTGGCTTTCTTTTCCTGCTTCTGGGGCTGCTCGGCCTTGTGCTCCTGCTTGCGTTCCTGCTTCTGCTCCATCGTCTGCGTGCGCTGCTGCTCCTGTTGCTGCGCCGGGACGGCGGGCGTCGCCGGTGCGGCCGGCGTGGCCTGGGCCAGCGCCAGGCCGGGCGCCACGGCGAGGGCAACAGCGGCAGCGATACGACGAATCTTCAGCATGGGTGCTTCTCCTTTGGCGTGAAATCCGCGCCGAATGCGCGTGCGGCAACCAACGCGCCTGGGCGCGCCACGTTGACGGCAGGCCGCGAGAAAGAAAAAGCCCCCCGCGGTTTCCCGCGGGGGGCCCTGCCTTAGTTGCTGGCGTCAGGTCGCTGTTACGCGGCCTTCTTCTTCGCGCCGCCTGCCTTCGCGGAGAGCGAGGTCACGTTGGCCTCGGTCATCTCGGCGACCTGCTTGGCGGCCTTCGACATCGTGTCGTAGGCCGAGGACGAAGCGGCGACCGCCTGCTTCATCGCGGCGACGACGGCGTCGGCGCCCGCGCCGGCCGGCGCGCTCTTGGCCGCCTGCTCCAGGGTCGCGATGGTCTCCTGGTTCACCTCGGCGGCGCGCTCTTCGATCAGCTTGACGAGGTCGGCCTGGGTCTTGACCGCGACTTCGTAGGCGTTGCGCGCGAACGCGGCAGCCTTCTCGGCCTGCGGCTCGATCGCGAAGCCGGGCACCGTCAGCAGCTCCTTGGCGTCCTTCACTTCGGTCAGCGCCTTCGCGGTGCGGGCGCTGTCGGCCACCATCGCCTTGGCGGCGGCCAGTTGCAGTTCCATCAGGCGCTCGGCACCGCCGAGGGCGATGTTGGCGGCCTGAATGGCGGTTTCCAGGTTGGCGCGATTGTACGCAGCCACTTTCTCAGCAACGTTTACCATGATCAACTCCTTTAAAAACAATCGACAATCGGGCTTGGGCATCGCGCTTTGTTGCGCTGCACAATCACATTGTATGGGCACGCCGACCAAAGTCAAGGATTATTTTGTGCGGCGCATCAAAAACAGGGCGCAGCGCCCGATAAGCCCAGAAAAATCAGCGACTGTTAGTACTTACTCTCGGCCGACCGCTGAGGTGGTGAGAACCGCAGCGCCCTGCAGCCGGCCCTCCCGCAGGCGGGCGAGGGCCTCGTTGGCCTCGGCCAGCGGCATCGGCAGCGTCTCCGTCCGCACGGGCACCTTCGGCGCCAGCGCCAGGAACTCCTCGCCATCGCGGCGGGTTAGGTTGGCCACCGACTGGATACGCCGCTCGCCCCACAGGATCGAGTAGGGGAACGACGGGATGTCGCTCATGTGGATGCCGCCGCAGACGACGATGCCGCTCTTGTCCACGGCGCGCAGTGCGGCCGGCACCAGCGCGCCCACCGGCGCGAACAGGATGGCCGCATCGAGCAATTCGGGCGGCGGCTCGCCCGAGTCGCCAGCCCACACGGCGCCCAGCGACAGCGCGAACTTCTTGGCGGCTTCGTCGCCCCGCCGGGTGAAGGCGTAGACCTCGCGGCCCTGCCAGCGCGCGACCTGCGCAACGATGTGCGCGGCGGCGCCGAAGCCGTAGATGCCGAGCCGGCGGCCGTCGCCGGCCATCACGAGCGAGCGGTAGCCGATCAGCCCGGCGCACAGGAGCGGCGCGGCGTCGACGTCGGAATAATCGCCGTGGATCGGGAAACAGAAGCGCTCGTCGGCGAGCGCGTACTCCGCGTAGCCGCCGTCGATCTGGTAGCCGGTAAAGCGCGCTTCGGGACAGAGATTCTCGCGGTCCGATCGGCAGAAGCGGCATTCGCCGCAGGTGTAGCCGAGCCAGGGCACGCCGACGCGCTCGCCTTCGCGGAAGCGCTCGACGCCGTGCCCCAAGGCCGCCACGCGGCCGACGATCTCGTGGCCAGGCACGATCGGCAGCGTGGGCTCCGTCAGCTCGCCGTCCACCACGTGCAGATCGGTGCGGCAGACGCCGCAGGCGTGCACCCGCACCAGCACCTGACCCGGGCCGGGGTCCGGCACCGGCAGATCGGCGGCCTCGAGCGGCTCGCCCGGGCGGTTCAGGCGCATTGCACGCACGGCGGCTCCTCGCGAACAAGGTTCATCGGCAGCATCGTAACCGGGTTGGGCGCTTCACCCGGCATCGCGAAGCAGGGGGGCGGCCGCCGCGTGGCCGCGGGTCAGGGCTGACGGCTGTGGCGCGTGAGAAACGAGAGGATGCTGTCCATATCCAGCGAGACGCGATTCTTCGGCGCGTTGACGCCGCCGACGATCACGCCGTGCCACGCCAGGTGACGCTTCATGCGGTCCACCACGTTCGGCCACTCCTTGGCGGTGAAGCGCTTCGGATCGGGCGGCTCATGACATTGCGAGCACGCGTACTCGAAGGCCTGGCCTTCCGGCGAGGCGAGGTCCGGATACTGGCGCGGATCGATCGCGGTCTGGCCGTAGCGCTTGAGGTAGTCGAGCAGAGTGCGTTTTTCTTCGGCGGTGGGCGCCTGCACGCCGGCCATCATGTCCTTCATCAGGTCGCCCATGTTGCCCTTGCCTTCCATGCGCCAGACCATGCGGTCGAAGATCCGCGGCCAGTTGGCGGCCGTGTGCATGGCGGGGCTCGGCAGGTGATGGCATTGCACGCAGTACTTGCCCAGCAGGCGGGCGCCGTCGGAGTTCGGCGCCGGCAATGTCAAAGGATTTGGACCCGGCGGCAGGATCCGCCGCAGCATCTGGCCGTGCACGCTCTCATCCCAGCGGTGGGAGTACTCGCGTTCGAGCGGGCTGACCGGCGCCGTCTGCGACTTTGGCGGGGGCAGATCGCTGCCGGCAAGCGCCGGGAAAGCCAAGGCGGCCAGGGCAACGAATGCGGTGGCGAGGGATCTAGTCACTGGGCGATTCAAACGCGGAACGCTCGGAAAAAGTTAACACAGTTCATGGGGTGGCTTCGAGTGCGCGGACCCAATTCCACTATTTCAAGGCCCGCAGGGCGAGTTCCTGGACACCCGGAGGCGGCGTGGACTTCCGTTCGAGGTCGGGTCGCGGTTCTCGCGGCGGAGCGACCGCCATGGGACCTGGACTTTGCCCCGGTCCGCTGGACAAGACCGTACAAGGGCGCATGAATCGCTCGGCTCGAGCCCAGGCTTATGAAAACAAGAAGAAAAAGTCAGCGGCCCTCGAGGAGCGATTGACCAAGCTTAACATTTGAACCCGTCGCGAAACTCACGGAATGGTAGATTTTTGGCGGTTCGTGGACTAGATTAGCGGCGTGACCCTCGGCGAACCCTGGGGGACACGTTCCCAACGGGCCGGCTTGGGGTACCTGACGCTCGCACCGGCTTCAGGAAGGCCTGCAGAAGAATCAGCCGCTGAGAAAGCCACACCCGTCGCGAGGCGGGGCCGGAAAGCCACGGGTCTTCCGCCGAAGACAGCCGGGCTGCCAGCGAAACACCTTCCGTTTTTCCGAGAATTTTCCATCGGGTCGGACCAGACCGTCGCCGTAGACATCTGACGCCGGTAACCGCAGGCCTGCCAAGGCTTTGCCGCATATCCCCGCGGCGTGGAATCGAAGGCGCCGCCCGGCGGGCGGAAAGGGCTCTCGAGTACGGTACCGAACGCCGCGCCCGGCGCGGGTTCAGCGAGGGTTGGCGTTGCCGCCGTGTCCCGCAGCAACCACGCCGTTAACAACGCCTCCAACTCCTTCGCCCGGATCTCTGCTTTCCGGCATGGCCGGCGTCGCCGGCGCTTCCCTTGGCAATACGGCGAACTCGCTCGGAATGTTGTATTCCGCCCACTCGTAGGCCTTCGTCTCGTCGGCGTCCTGCTGCCCGGTGGAAAACCAGCTCATTCGGATTCCTGAAAAAAATTCCGCGCGACCGCTCGGGGTCGCGCGGCAAGGGCCCCGCGGCCCCGCTTGGAGAGTGGGAGAGGAGGAGAGATGCCGCGTGACGATTCGAAAGGTAGCAACGCAATGTGACCCGGGGATGAAGGCGCGCGGGCGACATTCGGGCCATCGTGTGGCAATGCCGGGAAAGCCCCCGGCGCGCGCGATAAACCTGCAGGGGCATTCGGTCCATGGTCCGTTCGGCCCACTTTTCGGCGATTGGCGCCGGTGAGCGATGTAACAGTGCGCGGCTAGAGTTCGGTCCACGGCGAGGGCATCAACCGCTCGCCAGCCGTCGCGAGCCATCGCGGTTACGAATCCCACCAGCGCACTCGAGGAGCCTCTTCAATGCGTGACGAAGACGACGTCAACGGCAGCAATCGGTCGAACAACCCCTACTTCGGCGATATCGTCAAAGTGAACCTGATGCGCCGCCGGATCCTGCAGGGCGGCATCGGCGCGGCCGCGATCGCCTTTCTCGGCGGCGTGCCCAGCCTCGGCGGCATCCGCGAAGCCAGCGCGGCGCCGATTCCCGCCCGGCCCGATTTCGGCGGCATCGGTTTCGACGGCATCCCGGCGAACAGCCTGGTCAACTTCCCCGGCGGACTGGTCGACGACGTCGCGCTGCCGCCCGGCTACAAGTACGAAGTGCTGTTCGCCTGGGGCGATCCCATCGGTGCGGTCGGCCTGCCGCCGGGTCAGCCGGCGTGGAAGTCCGACGCCTCGAACACGAGCGACGAGCAGGCGCTCCAGTGCGGCATGCACCACGACGGCATGTGGTACTTTCCGTTCCCCGGCAGCCCGCCGGGGCTGGATTCGCGCCGCGGCCTGCTGTGCCTGAACCACGAGTACGTGGACCAGGAAATTCTCTGGCCGGACGGCACCGCCGGCTTCGACCTCGACAAGGTTCGCAAGGCGCTCAACGCGCATGGCGTTTCGATCATCGAGATCCGGAAGCACCCGCGCACGGGCAAATGGGAGGTGAAGCGTCCCTCGCCGTTCGCGCGCCGCATCACCGGCCAGACGCCGATGCAGATCACCGGCCCGGCCGCCGGCCATCCGCTGCTGCAGACGGCGGCCGACTCCTCCGGCGCGATGGTGCTCGGCACGCTCAACAACTGCGGTTCCGGCCGCACGCCGTGGGACACGTACGTGACCTGCGAAGAGAACTGGAACGGCTACTTCGGCACCACCGATTCTGCGTGGACGCCGGACGCCGACCAGCGCCGCTACGGCGTTTCCGCGGGCGGCTTCGGCTACCTGGTCGAGATCGATCCGTACAACCCGCGCTCGACGCCGAAGAAGCGCACCGCCGTCGGCCGAATCAAGCACGAGAACGCCGAGTTCATCGTCGCCGACAACGGCCACGTCGTCTGCTACACCGGCGACGACGAGCGCTTCGATTACATCTACAAGTTCGTCACCAAGGGCAAATTCAACCCGAGGAACCGCGGCGCGAATATGGACCTCCTCGACGAGGGCACGCTCTACGTCGCCAAGTTCACCGACGACGCGACCTCCGGCGACGGCAAGGGCGTCGGCGAGTGGGTTCCGCTGACACCGGCCCATCCGGCGCTTACCGGCTGGACGCAGGCCGAGATCTGCATCAAGACCCGCCAGGCGGCGGACGCGGTAGGCGCCACCCGGATGGACCGTCCGGAGTGGATCACCATCAACCCGTTCACCAAGGCGGTGTACTGCGCGCTGACGAACAACAGCAACCGCGGGGTGGGGTCCAACCCGGCGGTCGACGAAGCCAATCCGCGCGTTCGCAACAATTTCGGCCACATCATCCGCTGGTACGAGGCGGGCGGCGACCACACCGCCACCACGTTCACCTGGGAGATCTTTGCGCTGGCCGGCGATCCCGCGCGCCCGGCGGCGACCGACCAGGGCAACATCGTCGGCGACATCTACAACAGCCCCGACTGCGTGTACTACGACAAGGCCGGGCGGCTCTGGATCCAGACCGACGCCACCACCAGCGCCTCCAGCTACGCGCCGGGCGGGGTCAACTACAACATCGGCACGAACCAGATGCTGTGCGCCGATCCGCTCACCCGGGAGACTCGCCGCTTCCTGACCGCGGTGCCGGGCTGCGAAGTGACCGGCGTCGACATCACGCCCGACGGCAAGACCATGTTCGTCAACCTGCAGCATCCGGGCGAAGGCGCCACCACGGCCAATCCGCAGCTCGTGAGCGCCTGGCCCGACGGGCCCGGCGGCGGGCGCCCGCGCTCCGCCACGATGGTCATCACCCGCGACGACGGCGGCGTGATCGGCGGTCTCTGATCCAGGCCTCCAGGCGCCAGCCGTCACTCGGCGCCTTATCAGGTCAGCGGCGCAATGGGCAACGAGCCATTGCGCCGCTGCCATTTGCGCGATCCCAACGATGTCCGAACCCCCGAGCACCAGAAGATCAGCCGAAAGACCCCCGCAGGGAGCGGCCCATCCGGAATAAAATGCTACGCTGAGGGGTGTCACTGGCGGCGAGGTGCAGAAGCGTGGGTCTCGGAATCGATTGGACAGGGCTGGTGCGCGTTGCGCATGCGCGGTCGCTGGCGCGATGGGCGTTCATCGCGCTCCTGCTGCCGCTTCCCGCCGCGGCGCAGGACGCCGGATACCGCCTCGGTCCGGGGGACGTGGTGCGCATCAGCGTGTTCCAGCACCCGGAAATGCTCACCGAGACGCGCATCGCCGAGAGCGGCGACCTAACCTTCCCTCTGCTGGGCGCCGTGCCGGCGGGCGGCCTGACCGTGGCGCAGGCCCAGACCCGCATCGCCGAAGCGCTGAGCCGGGGCGGCCACGTCAGCAATCCGCAGGTGAACCTGCTCGTGGTGCAGTTCCGCAGCAAGCAGGTGTCGGTGCTGGGGTATGTCAACCGTCCCGGCCGTTTCCCCATCGAGGAAGCCCGGATCACGCTGGCCGACATGCTCGCCATGGCGGGCGGCGTCGCCAACGGCGGCGCGGACGAGGTGATCGTCACGCGCACGGCGGGCGGTGCCATCGAGCAGATGACGGTGAACCTGGCTGCGATGTTCGTCGATCGGGAGATGAAATCGAACCTGGTCTTGCAGAACGGCGACATCATCTACGTACCGCGCGCGCCGGTGTATTACATCTACGGTGAGGTGCAGCGTCCCGGGGCCTACCGCCTCGAGTCCGGCATGACGGTGATGCAGTCGCTCTCGCTCGCCGGCGGTCCCACGCTGCGCGGGACGGACAAGGGCCTGCGTCTTACGCGCCGAAACCCGCAGGGGCTTGTCCAGGAATACGAAGCCAGTCTCAACGATCCGGTGCGGGCGGGTGACGTACTTTACGTACGCGAGCGGCTTTTTTGATCTTTCGACGCCGCCGCGTCGAGCGCGCCGAACCACCCATCATGCCGGGCCAGGCCATCTGCGCGGTCCGGGATTCCTTTGCGGCGAGATCCGGATGACGGCACCGCCAGAGCCGCACGTGCACGCGCTGCCGTGAGGCCAGTCCTCGTCACCGGTCCGGACGGCCAGCTGGGGTGGGAGTTGCGCCGCGCCCTCGCATCCATCACCCCAGTGGTTGCCGTCGGCCGCGATCAGCTCGATCTGTCGAAGCCCGGATTGATCGGTGGCCTGCTGGCCCGGGTCAAGCCGATCGTCGTCATAAATCCCGCCGCTTACACCGCGGTCGATAAGGCCGAGGCCGAGCCGGACTTGGCGCGAACCGTGAACGCCACCGCGCCCGGCGTCCTGGCGGAAGCATGCAAGCGCATTGGCGCGGCGCTGATCCATTACTCGACCGATTACGTTTTCGACGGCACGAAAACCAGTCCCTACACGGAGAGCGACCCGACCAATCCCCTCGGCGTCTACGGCCGCAGCAAGCTGAAAGGGGAACGGGCGGTCGCGGCTGCGGGTGCTCCCTGCCTCATCTTCCGCACCGCCTGGGTCTACGCCGGACGGGGCAAGAATTTTCTGCTCACGATGCGGCGGCTGTCCAACGAGCGCGACGAGCTGCGGGTGGTAAACGACCAGGTCGGCTCGCCTACGTGGGCGCGCTCGCTGGCCGAGGCCACCGTGGCGGTGGTGGCGCAGAGCGGGATTCTGCGGGCGGGTGACGCCGGCTGGATTCGGGAACGTTCGGGCGTCTATCACCTGACGTGCGCGGGGCAGACGTCGTGGTGCGGCTTCGCGCGCGCGATCGTCGAGCGCGTGCCCGGCGCGCGCAAGGTGCCGGTGAACGCGATCACCACGACGGAGTATCCGACGCCGGCGAAGCGGCCGGCGAATTCGGTGCTCGATTGCACCAAGGCGTGGGAGGCGCTTGGCGTGCGGCTGCCGCCGTGGGAGGAGGCATTTGCAATTTGCGCGGAGGATATGCGGGCGGAGGGGGCGTGAGGGGTTTCACGCGCTCCGCGTCCAGGGCTCGGGCCTGCGGCGGGGCGACGATTCACGCTCTCTCCCATCGAGGGGGAGGGAGGAAAGGCGAAAGACACTGGATCCCGGCCTGCGCCGGGATGACAAATGAGAGGACCCTGCGGCGGGATGACGGTTTCTCGCTGGTGATTTCGGCGAGCGCCTCGATTTCGTCACCCCGGCGGCTGCCAGGGTCCAGGGCTTTAAATCAGACCGTTGGATCCCGGCCCCCATATCGCGGTATGGGGCAGGCTTCGCCGGGATGACGAGTGTGAGGTCTGCGCTGGGATGACGATGCCGAGGCTTTGCCGAACTGACGGATTCACCCTTTCCCCGACCCTGCGCCATCCAGGGGCAGGGCGGAAAAGCGGGATGACGAGATCAATGGCGACTGCTGGTGGCTGATCGCGTGGCTGCCATGGGACTCACGGTCTTGGTGGTTGGCGGGGCCGGCTACATCGGCTCGCACATGGTACAGCTGCTGGCTGCGCGCGGGCACAACGTGATCAGCTTCGACAACCTATCCACCGGGTTCGCGGATGCGGTGACGGCGGGCGAGCTGGTCGAAGGTAACTTGGCCGACCGCCGAGTGCTCGATGTGCTTTTCTCCGGCCGCCGAATCGACGCTGTCATGCACTTCGCGTCGTCCATCGCGGTGGGTGAGTCGGTGGAGAAGCCCGCACTTTACTACCGCAACAACATTGCCAACTCTCTTAACCTGCTCGACGCCATGCTCGCCAACGGCGTCAAGCGGTTCATCTTTTCGTCGACTGCCGCGATCTTCGGCGAGCCGCGGCGCGTGCCGATCGACGAGGATCATCCAAAGGACCCGGTCAATCCGTACGGCCGCACGAAGTGGATGGTGGAGCAGATCCTGGGCGACTACGACCGCGCCTATGGACTCAAGTCCTTGTGCCTGCGCTACTTCAACGCCGCCGGCGCCGATCCGGAGGCGCGCATCGGCGAGCGGCACGATCCGGAAACGCACCTGATCCCGCTCACGCTGCAGGCGGC
>DATIUV010000248.1:0-6395 GCA_035466595.1 Pelomicrobium sp. | reverse complement strand
GGTCTGTTCGTCGGTGACGCCCATGACAACGATCTTCTGCAGCGGGCCGCCGGTGTAGTTCGGGTCCTTCCACGTGTTCGTGAACTGCGTCGACGCGCAGCCCGCCAGCAACGCAACCGCGACGAAGGTTGCCACCAGGCGCGCAAAGCTCGGAATCGACATCCCGCCTCCGGAAAAATCCATTCGATGCAGAAGCTTATCACCCCGCCGCGGCGCGTGCAGCGGGGAGTTCGTTACAGCAGCGGCGCCGCGATCTGCACCAGGTTCTCGGTAAGACGCCGCGCCGGGGAGCGCCGTTCCCAGACCGCAGGGTCGAGCCGCTCGGAGGCGGCGGCGTAACCCCCCGCCAGCTCGGCGACGGCCGAGGCGAACGGCGCGTCGTAGACGATCAGCGTGACCTCGAAGTTGAGCAGAAAGCTGCGGATGTCGAGATTGAGCGTGCCGAAGAACGCCAGCTCGCGGTCGACGACCACGCTCTTGGTGTGCAGCAGGCCGGCGTCGAACAGCAGGATCTCGACGCCCGCCTCCAGCAGGTCGTCGTAGAACGCGCGGCTGGCGTAGCGCACGAGAAACGAATCGACGCGCGCCGGCACGATCAGCCGCACCCGCACGCCGCGCTGCGCCGCCGCCCGCAGCGCCGCGACCAGCGGCTCGTCGGGGACGAAGTACGGCGTGGTGAGAATGAGCTCATCGCGCGCGCCGTAGACCGCCGAGAGCAGCAGCTGCACGATGGCGTGGCCCTCGTAGCCGGGCCCCGAGGGCACCATCTGCACCGTTGCCGCGCCCGCCTCGGTCTCGAGCGGCATGTCGATCTGCCCCATCAGCGTGTCGAGCGGCGCGCCGGTCTCGAGCGCCCAGTCCCACGCGAACACGCCCGCCAGCGCCTCCACGGCCGGGCCTTCTATCCGCGCCATCGCGTCGACCCACTGGCCGATCCCGGCGTCCTGCTTGAAGAAGCGCGGGTCCACCAGGTTCAGGCTGCCGGTGTAGGCGACGTGCCCGTCCACCACCACGATCTTGCGGTGCAGGCGCAGATCGACGCGGCGGAACGCCGCCCGCAGCGGGCCGGCCGGCAGCGCCGCGCGGACCTCGACGCCCGCCTCGCGCATCCGTCGCGGCCAGCGCGTGCGGAAGAACTCCTTGCTGCCGACGGCATCCAGCAGCACGCGGCACTTCACGCCGCGGCCCGCGGCGCGGATCAGCGCCTCGGCCACGTCGTCCGCGGTGCCGCCGGCGTTCCAGATGTAGAACTCCATCAGGCAGAAATGCGCCGCCGCGTCGATGTCGGCGATGATCGCGCGCAGGATGCGCTCGGCATCGTCGAGCAGGGCAAGCCGGTTTCCGGCCAGCGCCGCGACGCCCACCGCGCCGTCGGCCAGCCGCCGGATCGCGCCCCAGCGTTCGTCGACGCGCGCCGGCACGTCGCGCGAGCGGTCCGCCAGGTAGCGCAGCCAGTTTTCGACCTGTTCGCGCATCGCCAGCGCGCGGCGGGCGCGGCCGCGGCCGAGCGGCCGCTCGCCGATGAGGAGATAGAGCAGCGCGCCGGCGTACGGAAGCGCCACCACCAGCAGCAGCCACGCCGCCGACGAGCCCGGCGGGCGGCGCTGCGAAAGAACGCGCACACCGACCCAGAGGATGATCAGCACGTGGAGCGCCGCGGCGGCGAGGCCGTACCAGCCGGCCGCCTCGACCGGATCAGCCATGGCCTCCCGTCCGGCAGCTCGCGGCGCGGCTCACTCGGCCTCCGCTTCGAGATACGCGCGGCTCGCGTTCCCGCCCTTGAGATCGTCGTAGTTGGCGAGCCGCGCAAAGGCGCTCTGGTCGAGGCTGTCGATCGCGCGCTGCAGATCGACGAAGTCGGCCACCGCCTTCTTCATGTGGGTGCGCAGCAGAACGAGGTAGTCGTAGGTGTCGCGCCGAGCCTTGCCGAGATCGCACACGGCGCCGTGGCCGGGGACGACCGTCCTCGGCTCCAGTTTCGCCATGGCGTCGAAGGCGGCGAGCCAGCTCTTGACGCTGGAAACCGGAATCACGCCCAGCAGGCGCTCGACGTAGACCAGATCGCCCGTGAAGAGCACGCGCTCCTTCGGCAGCCACACCACGCTGTCGCCGGGCGTGTGGCCGGCGCCGAAATGGATCACCTGGATCTCGCGCCCGCCGGGAGCGAGGACCAGGCGGTCGGTGAACGTGCGCGTCGGCAGCACGGCGCGCGTGCCGTCGAGCTTTTCCTTCAGTACCGGCGCCAGCGCCGCGAGCTGGTCCGCCCCGCGCGCCTCCATGTCGGCCTTCGCCTTCGCGTGCGCGATGATCTCGGCACCCTGCTCGCGAAAGTAGCCGTTGCCGAGCCAGCGGTGATCCTGGCCGCCGGTGTTGATCACCCATTTCACCGGGCGGTCGGTCGTTCGCCGGATCGCCTCATGCAGCTTGCGCGCCGACTGGTAAGACGCGCCGCTGTCCACCACGACGACGCCTTCGTCCGTGACGATGAAGCCGACGTTGGCGTTGAGCCCTTCGTTTTCGTAGGTGCGCCCGCCCAGCTCGCCGATGACGGCGTAGACGCCGGGCGCCACCTGCACCGGGCTGATGTCCAGCGCCCACGCGGGGAGCGCCAGCAGCGCAGGAACGAGCAGCAGCGATTGCAGCCATCGCGTCATGGAGACTTCCTTCCGCGGAAAGGGGGCGGCAAACGCCCGATTGTAGCGGCGGCGGCGCCCGCGCGCTCAGAACAGGTCGAGCTGCGGCGTCGCGCGAGGCGGCCGGAAGCGCGTCGCGTCGAGCGGCTCGCGCTCGGCGTTGTAGCCGAGCCGCTGGCACGCGAGGCGAAACCGTGTGGCGATCAGGTCGGCGAACTCGCCGGTGCCGCGCTGGCGGCGGCCGAAGGTGGCGTCGTAGTCCTTGCCGCCGCGCATCTGCTGCACCAGGCTCATGACGTGCTCCGCCTTCTGCGGGTAGTGGACGGCGAGCCAGTCGCGGAACAGCGGCGCCACCTCGTGCGGCAGCCGCAGCAGCACGTAGCCGGCCATGGTCGCGCCGGCCTCGCGCGCGCGCTCCAGCGTCTCCTCCAGGAAGCGGTCGGTCAGGAACGGGATGATCGGCGCCACCATCACGCCGACCGGGACGCCCGCCTCGGCCAGGCGACGGATCGCCGCGAGCCGTCGCTCGGGCGCGGACGCGCGCGGCTCCAGGCGCCGCGCCAGGTCGTTGTCGAGGTTGGTCACCGAGACGAACGCCCGCGCGAGGTTCTTCGCCGCCAGCGGCGCGAGCAGGTCGATGTCGCGCTCGATCAGCGCGTTCTTGGTGACGACGCCGAACGGGTGCTCGCACTCGGCCAGCACCTCGATCACGCCGCGCGTGATCTTGAGCTCGCGCTCGGCCGGCTGGTAGGGGTCGGTGTTGGCGCCGATGGAGATCGTGCTGACCCGGTAGCCCGGCGCCGCCAGCTCCTTGCGCAGCAACTCGGCGGCGTTGGCCTTGGCGAAGATCTTCGTCTCGAAGTCGAGCCCCGGCGACAGGCCCAGGTAGGCGTGGGTGGGGCGGGCATAGCAGTTGTGGCTGACCACGCCGTTGGCGATGAAGTCGCCGGTCCCCGTGGTGATGTCGAACAGCTCCAGAAGCCGGCCCAGCGGCTCGATTTCGACGATCTCCAATCGCGCTTCCGACTTGACGGCCGCCCCCTCCACGCTGCGCTTTCGCCCGATGCAGGGGTCGAACGTCTGCATGAAGCGCAGATGCTCACGCAGGCCTCCCCGTATCCTGACCGAGTGGACCGGTTTCAAGGACTCGGGCCGCTGGATCTCGACCACTGAATCGAAGCCGAGCCGGCCGAGGCTTCGTTGCAGAACCCGGATGATCTGCGGATCGGTGTTCGCGATCCGCATCACGCCCTCGCTGAACGATCCCTCGGCATCGAAAAGACCGGCAACGAACCCCCGCTCCCAATCGCCGTCGTCGCCCTCGAGCCATCCGATCAGCCGCGTGATGGCAGCGACCGCGGCGGCCGAGCTCGTCCGAATCGCTTCCACCAGTCGCCGCGTCGGCATCTCGCGCTGGAACAGAAATCGGTCGGTGCCGATGCCGAAACCCGCAAGAAAAGCGGCGGTTCGGTCGAGCGCCTCGCCATCGGCAAGCGCCAGCCGGAAGCGGTGCTGATCCCCGTTCCTTCGCCCCACGCGCTGGTAGCGGTAGACGCCGAGGTGGCCGTCGCCGCGGATCATCCCGCTCACGTACCCGCGGCGATAGGCGGCCGCATCGCGCGGTGGCGCCAGGCCGACAATCCGGCCAAATCCCATGAGCGTGTTGTTGACAGTCAGGTACGGGCGCTGGACCGGCCGCTCGTCCGGCGCGACGTACTTCCACCCGCGCTCCGTGAGAAAGCGGTGGTCACCGCTCGCCACCACTTCGGTGCCATCGGCAAGACGGATGCGGTACGCCGGCTTGACCGATCGCCAATGAGCGAGAACCCGCGTCCGTACGTAATACCGGTAATGCCCCCGCTTCTGGGTGCCATAGATCTCGTCGCCGACCCGAAGCTCGGCGAGTGGCTTGACGCTCCCGTCCGCCATCAGGATGGAGGTATCGCCATCGAGGCAATACACGCAGCCATGCTCGCAGCCGCGGTACGGGTTGATCGACTGCTCGAACGGGATGTCGGGCGAGTCGTTGCGGGCGATGATCGATTTCGCCCGCTCTTCCGTGACGATCGTCTTCGGCCGCGGCGCCTCGTCGTCGTCCGCGCGCTGCCAGCCGTCGTCGAACGCCTCGCGGCCGAGGCGCTCGAAGCGGCCCTGCAGGTTCAGCGTCGCGCCGCGGCCCTTGCGGGCGCTGCCGGCCGGTTTCGGGGCGTCGTCGCTCATGCTGTATTTTTGCCCAGTACGGGCCGGGCGTAAAGGGCGGGCTGCGCCTCCTATCACGTTGTGATATTTTAGCGCCATCATGCCCGACCCCGTCGTCAGCAAGCGCGATTTCGAGACGCTGGCCGATTTCCGCTACCAGCTGCGGCGCTTTCTGCGCTTCAGCGAGGCGGCGGCGCGCCGCCACGGCCTCACGCCCCTGCAGTACCAGCTGCTGCTGCAGATCAAGGGCTACCCCGGCCGCGACTGGGCCACGGTCGGCGAGCTGGCCGAGCGGCTGCAGGCGCAGCACCACGGCGTGGTCGCGCTGGTGTCGCGCTGCGAAGCGCTGGGTCTGCTGACCCGCGCGCCGGGCCGCAACGACCGGCGCCGCGTCGAGCTCCGGCTCACCGCCAAGGGCGAGCGCGTGGTCGCCAAGCTCGCCGAGCTGCACCGCGCCGAGCTGGTCTCCCTCAAGGGGCGCTTCTTCGTGCCGGACCTGGACGCGTTCGAATGACGGCCGCGAGCCCGCTCGTCCCGCCGCCCGACGTCGCCGCCTGGCGCCGCGACAAGCGCCGCGAGCTGCTGGCCCGGCGCAGCGCGATTCCCGACGAGCTGCGCCGGCGCTGGAACGAGCGCATCACCCAGCTCCTGATCCGCGGCTTCCCGCGGCTGGAGAGCGCGCTGATCGGCTTCTGCTGGCCGTACAAGGGCGAGTTCGACCCGCGCTTCGCGGTGCGCTGGTTCCGCGAGCGCGGCGCGCGGGCCGCGTTGCCCGTGGTGGTGGCGAAAGGCGCGCCGCTGGAGTTCCGCGAATGGTGGCCCGGCAAGCCGGTAACGCCGGGCGTCTTCGAGCTGCCGGTGCCCGACGGCCCGGCCGTGCTTCCCGACGCGCTGCTGATCCCGCCGATCGGCTTCGGCCCGCTCGGCTACCGGCTCGGCTACGGCGGCGGCTACTTCGACCGCACGCTGGCGGCGGCTGCGCCGCAGCCGCTCAAGATCGGCGTCGCCTACGAGGAAAGCCGCATCGACACCATCTACCCGCAGCCGCACGACGTGCCGATGGACTTCATCGTCACCGAGGCCGGCATTCACTACGTCGGCGCCGAGGGGCTGGTGCTGGTGGACGACTTCGCCACGGCCGCGTGGCTCGCGGACGCCGTGGTGCGGTCACGCTCGCCCGCAGCCACGCCGTTAGCCGACGGGGGCATGCAGGCGGAAGAGGTCTCGCCGCCGCCGCCGATGTCGCGCGAGGAGCTGCGCGTGCTGCTCACCACCCTGCTCGGAGCCCAGCGCACCGGCGTGCGTATGCTGGGCACCCACCTGAGCGCGTTTCCGTCCGGCGGCGACGCGTGGCTGCGGCTGCGGCTGATCCGCCACGACGCCGAGCATCACTGCCAGGTGCTGGACGAACTGTTGCGCAGCGTCGGCGGCGACCCGGCCGCCGCGCCCGGCGAAATGCCCGCCGCGATGGGAGCCGACACCGGCCGGGACCGGCGACTGGACCTCCTCATCGCCGGCCAGCGATGGATCGCGTGGCGAGTTGAGCGCGCGTTGCCGCGCGTG
>DATIUV010000247.1:0-8017 GCA_035466595.1 Pelomicrobium sp. | reverse complement strand
TCGACCTGCGCGCGCACCGCGTCGGGATTGACGGCGATGCCGCAATCGAGCGCGCACCAGACGCGCTCCACCCGCAGCGCGCCGGCGGCGTCGACCGCGACATCCGCCACCTGGGCGACGAAGCTGCCGAAGCAGGCGTAGGCCGCGACGCCGCGGCCGCGTCCCGCGGCCAGCGGGCCACCCCAGCCGGCCATTTCCGCGACGCGCTCCAGCACCGCCTGCAGGCGCGGCGCGCCCTCCAGCAACACCTGCCGGTAGCGCACCGGATCGTGTCCGCCGGCGTGCGCCAGCTCGTCGATGAAGCCCTCGACGACGAACGCGTTCTGGGTCGCGCCGACGCCGCGCCAGTTGCCGACCCATACCGGCGGGTCGACGACGACGTGCTCGTGCCGCAGGTGCGCGATAGCGTAGGGCACGTCGAACATGTCGAGCGCGAGCTCGCAGCCGGCCAGCTTCGCCAGCCAGGCGTCGGGGTAGCCGGCATCGTCGAGGCGGGCCCGCAGCCGCACCTTGTGGGGCGGGCGGAAGGCGTCGTGCTGCAGATCGTCCGCGCGGTTCCAGATCACCTGCACCGGCTGGCCGAGACGCTTCGACAGCTCGACGGCTTCCTCGACGAAGTCCGCCTCCAGTCGGCGGCCGAAGCCGCCGCCGAGAAACCGCGTGTGCACGCGCACGCGACTGCGCGGCACGCCGCTCGCGCGCGCCGCCGTCTTCTGCGCGTCGGTCTGGTTCTGGGTTCCGACCCAGACGTGGCATTCGTCGCCGTTCACGTGCGCGACGCAGTTCATCGGCTCGATGGTGGCGTGGGCGAGCATCGGCGTGTAGTACTCGGCTTCGATCACGTCCGTGCGTCCCGAGAGGATCGCCTTGGCGCGGCCGCGCGCCTGCGCCGCCTTGCCGGTGCGCTCGAGCGCGTCATCGAGCGCCGCCTCGATGGCGGCGTTGTCGATCGCCGCGCCGGCGGCGGGGGACCACCGCGTTTCGAGCGCTTCGCGTCCGCGCAGCGCGGCATGCGCGTTGTCCGCGATCACCGCGATGCCGGCGCCGATCTGCTCGACGCCCCGCACGCCGGGCTCGCGCAGCGCCGCCGAGGCGTCGAAGCGCTCGAGGCGCCCGCCCACGTAGGGGCAGCGCTCGATCGTGGCCACGGCCATGCCCGGCAGCGCGACGTCGATGCCGTAAAGCGGGACGCCGGCGGTCATGGCCGGAATGTCGACGCGCGGCAACGACCGGCCGATCGCGCGGAACTGATTGGGTTCGACCAGGGCGACGCGCCGCGGCGCTGTCTCCCGCGACGCCGCCTGCGCCAGATCGCCGAAGCCGATACTGCGCGCGCTGGCCGGATGCACGATGCGGCCGTCGCCCACGCGGCAATCGCCGGCGCGCGCCTTCCAGTGGCGGGCCGCCGCGGCGAGCAGCTTGGCGCGCGCCTCTGCGCCGGCGCGGCGGAAGCGGTCCCACTCGCCGCGGATGCTGCTGGAGCCGCCGGTGAGCTGCACCGGCCACAGCGCATTGTTGTAGCGCTTGTCCGCCGGCGCGAACTCGAACGCGACGGCATTCGGATCCTGCTCCATCTCCTCGGCCACCAGCGCGACGAGGCCGGTCAGGGCGCCCTGGCCCATCTCGCAATGGTTGACGATGACGGTGACGACGCCGTCGGTGCCGAGGCGGACGAAGTCGTTCAGGTAGAACTGCTCTCCCGTGGACGCCGGCCGGGGTCGCTCCGGCGGCAGGGCGAGGTCGCCTTCGGCGGCGCGGCGGATCGCGCGGCGGATGCGCGCGTAGGTGCCGCAGCGGCAAAGCACGCCGCCCATGGCCTCGTCGACGTCGGCCGCCGTCGGCGCGGGATGGCGCTCGAGCAGCGCCGCCGCGGCCAGAATCTGCGCCGGCTGGCAGTAGCCGCACTGCGGCACCTGTTCCGCGACCCAGGCGGCCCGCACGGGGTGCTCCGCCGGCAGGCCTTCGATGCTGGTGACGCGGCGGCCGGCGACCTGCCGCAGCGTCACCATGCAGGCGTGGTTCGGCTCGCCGTCGACGAGCACCAGGCAGGCGCCGCAGATGCCGACGCCGCAGCCGTACTTGGTGCCTTTCAGGCCGAGGCCGTCGCGCAGCGCCCACAGGAGCGGCGTGTCGCGGTCGACATCGAGTTGACGCGTCTCGTCGTTGACGATGAGTTCGATCATGACCTTTGCTTTTTCCCGATCCGGCGTGCAAGGAGCCCGATCGACACCACCGCCGCGAGCGGCAGCCAGACCCAGACGATCTCGGAGCGCAGGACGTCCATGGCCCGGCCGCTGGTAAAGAAGCGCAGGCCCAGCGGCGAGACTTCCAGCATGCGCACCGGCAAGAAGTATCTCTCGTCCGACAGCGGCCACAGCAGCGGAATTCCCCGGCCGCCGTCGGTGAAGGCGTCCAGCAGCGGATGGGACCACGCACAGACGAACACGAACGCGAAGGCCGCGCGCGGGGACGCGCGCAGCGGCCGGTGCAGCGCCGCGGCGAGGGCGGCCAGCATGAGCGCGAAGCCGAGCGTGTGGGTAAACCCCCGATGGCTGAAGAACGAGCCCCAGCCGAATCCGAACCAGGGCGCGAAAACGTCCAGATCCGGCGCCACCGAGCAGGCGATGCCGAAGGCCAGCAGCGGGGCGGGAACGGCGCGCGGTCCGCCCGCGGCGGCCAGCGCCAGCGGCACCGCGGGATGGGTAAACACGGTGGGCATTGCCCAGCCTACTTCAGCAGGCGCCGGCGCGTCAGCACCAGCGCGAGGTAGAACGCGATGGCGCCGTACGCCGCGAGCACGAGGACGTTGGTCAGCGGCCGCACCGGCGCATGGCCGATCACGAGCGGGCGCACCAGCTCGATGGCGTGGGTCAGCGGCAAAGCCTGGGCCACAGCCTGCAGCACGCCCGGCAGCTGGGCGGTCGGGAAGAACACGCCGCACAGCAGCACCATCGGCGTGACGAGCAGCGTGAAGTAATAGAGAAAGAAGTCGTAGGACGGCGATACCGCCGTCATCACCAGCCCCATCGAGGCGAAGGTGAAGCCGATCAGCGGGATCAGCGGCACGATCCAGAGCAGCAGCGGCGAGCGCGACAGGCCCAGCGCCCAGACCACGAACAGGATGGCGATGCCCGAGAGGAAGGCCTTGCTGGCGGCCCACGCTGCCTCGGCCAGGATCACGTCGTCGAGCGTGACCGGCGCGTTGAGGATCGCGTCCCAGGTGCGCTGCACGTGCATGCGCGAGAAGCCGGAGTAGAGCGCCTCGAAGGTCGCGCTGTTCATGGTGCCGTAGCACAGCGTGCCGGCGGCGAGGAAGGTGATGTACGGGACGCCCTCGACGTCGGGCAGCAGACTGCCGAGGCCGAAGCCCAACGCCAGCATGTAGAGCATCGGGTCGGCCAGGTTGCCGAGCATCGAGGGCACCGCCAGCTTGCGCCAGACCAGGAAGTTGCGGCCCCAGATCGGCACGAAGCGCAGCGACAGCCGCGGCGGCGCCAGGTGCCGGCGGCCGCGCGCGGCGGCGGGGGCGTGGGCGCTCATGGACGACCTCGCATCGTCGGTATCGAACCGCAAAGGACGCCAAGGACGCGAAGGAAGAGCCTCACAAACGCGACATCGCTGATCGCGCGTCGTGCGATCCCCACATGACCATGGCCGTCGCGCGAGGGGCCGTCAGTCCCGAGCCGATGGATCGGTGGTCGCCCAGACTGCGCCGACCAGCGCCGTCGGGGGATGCGGGCCATCCATCCGACGCAGGACCGCCAGCGGCAACTTGGCTCTCGTTTTCTTGGCGTCCTTTGCGTCCTTCGCGGTTCAGGAATTTTCTTGAAACGCTCAATCACGGATGTCGCGTCCCGTGAGCTTGAGGAAGACGTCCTCCAGGTTCGCCGGCCGGTGCAGGTAGCGCAGCGCCTCGCGCGCGTCGAGGTCGTCGATCAGCGGCCGCGCGTTGGCGGTGTAGCAGAACGCCGTGTCGCCGGCCAGCTCGCAGCGCTCCGCCAGCCGCTGGCCGTGCTCCGCCGCCCAGGCCGCCACGCCCTCGCCGTAGACCTCGACGACTTCCTGCGGGATGGTGTCGCGGATGAGCCGGCGCGGCGCGCCGTGGGCGATGATCTCGCCGTAGTCCATGATGGACAGCACGTCGCACAGGCGCTCGGCCTCGTCCATGAAGTGCGTGGTCAGCACGATGGTCTTGCCGGCGGCGATCAGCCGCTTGAGCCGCTCCCAGATGAGATGCCGCGCCTGCGGGTCCAGCCCCGTGGTGGGCTCGTCGAGGAACAGCAGATCGGGATCGTTCACCAGCGCGCGCGCCAGCGTGAGGCGCCGCCTCATGCCGCCGGAGAGCGTCTGCAGCCGGGTGCGGGCACGGCCCTCGAGACCGGCGAACGCCAGCAGCGCCGGGATGCGGCGGTCGACCTCGGCGCGGGAAAGGCCGAAGTAGCGCCCCCATACGCGCAGGTTCTCCTCCACCGTGAAATCGGGGTCGAGGTTGTCGAACTGCGGTACCACGCCGATGCGAAGGCGCGCCTCGCGCGCGCGTCGCGGCACCGGCTCGCCCAGCACGCGGATCTCGCCGGCGTCGGGGTCGATCAGGCCCAGGCACAGGCGCAGCGTCGTCGTCTTGCCGGCGCCGTTGGGACCCAGCAGGCCGAAGCAGCGCCCGCGCTCGACGCTGAGGTCGATGCCGCGCACGACCTCGACGTCCCCATAGCGCTTGCGCAGATCGCGGGCGCTCAGGATTTCCATGCCGCGAGGACGATGCGCTTGAGCAGGTGCAGGCGGCCATGGAAGAAGTGCTCGCCGCCGGGGACCACCAGCACCGGCAGTTCCTGCGGGCGCGCCCAGTCGAGCACGTCCTTTAGCGGCACGGTGTCGTCCAGCTCGCCGTGCACGACCAGCGTGTCCTCCGGCACTGCCGGCGTCGGTACCCGCGTGACGGCCGGCGCCACCAGCACCAGCCGCGCCGGGTGCAGCCGCCTGGCGGCGCGGGCGGCGATCGCGCCGCCGAAGGAGAAGCCCGCCAGCGTGAGCTGCGGGTGATGGCCGATCGCGTCGCGGGCCCAGCGGGCGACGGCCAGCATGTCGTCGGTCTCGCCGTGACCCTCGTCGAAGCTGCCCGCGCTGCGGCCGACGCCGCGAAAATTGAAGCGCACCGCCGCGAGCCCGAGTTCGTGGAGCGTGCGCGCGAGCGTCGTCACCACCTTGTTGTCCATGGTGCCGCCGTAGAGCGGATGTGGATGGGCGACGATGGCGACGCCGGCGCGTTGCGCTCCGGGGTCGGTCGCCGCCACCTCCAGAGCGCCGGCGGGGCCGTCGATCAGCGTCGAATGGGTTTCGGGTCGCGTCATGGGTGGGGAGGGGGCGGCCCGGCAGGATGCTGCGGCCGCGTCAGATCTTCAGGCGCTCGACCACGCGCCCGTTCACCAGGTGCTCGTCGATGATCTCGTCGATGTCGTCGCGGTCGACGTAGGTGTACCAGACCTCTTCCGGGTAGACCACCAGCACCGGGCCCTCGTCGCAGCGGTCGAGGCAGCCGGCCTTGTTGACGCGCACCTTGCCCTTGCCCGCGAGCTTGAGCGCCTTGACGCGATCCTTGGCGTAGGCGCGCAGCTCGTCTGCGCACTGGTTGTTGCAGCAGTTCTCGCCCGGGCCGCGCTGGTTGCAGCAGAAAAAGACGTGATGTTTGTAATAGCTCATGGGAGACGAAGATTATATCAGCGGCGGCTCCGGCGCCGTTGCTGCGGCCCGCGGTCGATGCCGCGTGTCCGGTCGCGTGCGCCGCGCCGCTCGCGTATCTTAGGCTGGGGAAATCCACGATCGCGTTGCGGGAAAGCAAAGAACGGCATGAAGACGGTCGTACTGTTATCGGGCGGGATCGACAGCAGCGTGCTGCTGCGCCGGCTCGCGGCCGACGGCGGCGAGCTGGCGCCGCTGTTCGTCGACTACGGCCAGCGCGCGCGCTGGCAGGAGCAGGAGGCGGCGCGCTGGCAGAGTCGCGCGCTGCGGCTCGACCTGACCACGCTCGACATGGCCGCCGTCGGCGAGGGGTTCCGCGCCGGTGAAACGAAGAAGTTCCACGTCCCGATCCCGCAACGCAACCTGGTCGCGCTCGCGCTGGGCGTCGCGTGGGCGGACAAGATCGGCGCCGGACGCGTCGCGCTGGCGGTGAACCGCGACGACGCGCTCGACTATGCCAGTGCCTCCCCGCCGTTCCTGGCCGCGTTCGCCACGGCGACCGAGGCCTTGGGACCGTTCCGGCTGGAGACGCCGCTCGCCGAACTGAGCAAGGGCGAGGTGATCCGCCTCGGCGCAGAGCTGCGCGTCGACTTCGCCCACACCTACAGCTGCCTGCTGGGTTATCCGCGCCAGTGCGGGGGGTGCCCCCAGTGCCGCAAGCGCCGCGCGGCCTTCGAGTTGGCGGAGATCAGCGAACCGCCGGGCTTGTACCGCCGCGAATCCGGCTGACAGGGTGAGCGGGGCAGCGGCGAGCCGAAGGCCGCTCACCGCGCGCGTGCGCGCAGCCGCAGCACCAGGGCGAGGAAAACGATCGCCGCCATCGGCCACAGCTCCGCCACCAGCCGGGTGAGACCGTTGAAGTTGAGCAGGTGGCCGTAGCGCCAGCTGAACAGGCGCATCACTGCGGAAGGCGATGCGGCGGGCTCGAAGCCATAGGCGAGGACAATGGCGGCGACGGCTGCCGCCACGCCGACGGCAGCCTGCACGCGCTGCGAGTGGCGCAGCGCGAGCCAGGCGAACGCGATGCCGTAGCCGACGCCCACGACCGATTCCACCGTCAGCCATCGCAGCGTCGCCTCCTGCCGCAGCAACGCCACTGCCGCGATCGACTTGACCAGGGCCGAGACGACGGCCGGCGCGGCGGCCAGCAGCAGCCGGCGCCGCTCCGGCGGCACCACGACCTTCAGGGTCATGGCGACGGCGAGCGTGCACGTCAGGGAAAGCGCCATGGCGAGGAGCGAGAACGCCGCCGCCGGATCCCGCGCCGACGCCGTGAGCGCGCCCTCGAACACGCGCGTCGCCATCCACGGCAGCGCCGGATTGGCCTGGCCGAAGCACCACAGGGCGACCAGCACCAGCGCGGCGTCGGTGAGATGGCCCGAGTCGAGCCAGCGGTCGCGCAATCCCACCAGCGCGGTCAGCGTCGCCGGGCGCGACAGCGCGGCCGCGGCCGCCAGCGCGCCGGCCAGCGCGCCGGCGCCGTTGCTCATCAGATCCAGGTTGGAAGCGACGCGCCCGGGCACCGCCTGCTGCGCCGTCTCCATCGCGAACGAGGTGAGCAGGCCGAGCAGCGTCGCCAGCGCGACCACCGCCCAGCGCGGCCAGCGCCGCGGCGCCGACAGGCCGATGAGAAAGCCGAGCGGAAAGTACGCCAGCGCGTTGATGGCAAGGTCGGCGACGGTCCAGTAGCGTGGCCACGGCGCCGTGACGAAGCGCAGCCAGTCGCCCTCGACGAGGCGCCAGCCGCCGAGCGGCGACAGGCTGGCATACGCCACGAGCAGTAGATAAGCTAGCGCGAGATAGATGCTCAGCCGGAACGGCCGCGGCGTGGAGGGATCGGCGGGCATCGCGACGGGAAGAAGCGTCCTTGGCATTCTACGACATCTTCAACGGCGACGCGGACGGCATCTGCGCGCTGCAACAGCTGCGGCTCGCGGAGCCGCGCGACGCGCAGCTCGTCACCGGCGTCAAGCGCGATATCCAGCTGCTGCGCCGAGTCGACGCCGGCGCCGGCGACGTGCTGACGGTGCTCGACATCTCACTGCACGAGAATCGCGCCGATCTCGAGCGCGCCCTCGCCCGCGGCGCGCGCTGCCAATATTTCGATCACCACTACGCCGGCGAGCCGCCGCGCCATCCCGGCCTCGAAGCGCACATCGACACCGCCTCGGACGCGTGCACCGCGCTGCTGGTGGACCGCTATCTCGACGGCGCCTACCGCGCGTGGGCGGTGACGGCGGCCTTCGGCGACAACCTGTTCGACGCAGCGCGCCGCGCCGCC
>DATIUV010000246.1:0-6421 GCA_035466595.1 Pelomicrobium sp. | reverse complement strand
CTGATGAACGTCGCGCGCGCGATCATGGAGAGGAACGGCGTCGCCGTGGAAATGCTGCGGCCCGTCGACTACCGTATCGCGCCGGGCGTCTATCCCGACATGACCGACCACGGCTGGGACGCCGACGACTGGCCGGTCGTCTACGAGAAAGTGCGCGCCGCCGACATCCTCGTGATCGGCACGCCGAGCTGGCTCGGCGACAAGTCCTCCGTGTGCACGCGCGTGGTCGAGCGGCTCTACTCCACCTCGGCCGACCTCAACGACAGCGGCCAGTACGTCTACTACGGCCGCGTCGGCGGTTGCGTGGTCACCGGCAACGAGGACGGCATCAAGCACTGCGCGATGAACGTGCTCTACTCGCTGCAGCACCTCGGCTACGTGATCCCGCCCCAGGCCGACGCCGGCTGGATCGGCGAGGCGGGACCGGGCCCGTCGTACCTCGACCCCGGCTCGGGCGGACCGCAGAACGAGTTCACCCAGCGCAACACGACTTTCATGACCTGGAACCTGCTGCACCTGGCGCACTTGATCCGCGGCGCCGGCGGCATTCCGGCCCACGGCAACCAGCGCTCGGAATGGGACGCGGGCTGCCGGTTCGATCACCCCAACCCCGAGTACCGCTGATCGTCACCGCCCCTGTTCGGATCCCGCGCCGGGACGGCGCGGCGGCCCCTACTTCGTACCCCGGATCGCGGCCGCAATGTCGGAATAGCCGGCCATCTCCGCCGCCGCCGCCGCGGTCCAGCCGTCCTTCGCGACCACGTCGGTACGCGCGCCGGCAGCGAGCAACGCGTCCACCACCGGCTTGAGGCCGCGGTTGGCGGCCCACATCAGCGCCGTGGTGCCGTCCTGCGCGCCGCGGGCGTTCGGGTCCGCGCCCAGGTCCAGCAACTCCTTCACCAACAGCGCGTCGCCGCGGCGCGCCGCCACCGAGATCGGGGGAAGGCCATCTCTTGCCGGCGCGTTGAGGTCGGCGCCCGCCTTTACCAGCGCCCGGATGCTGTCCCGGGCGCCATAGGCAACCGCGCCGGCGAGCGCCGTGGCCCCGTCCGCGGCGCGCGCGTCGGGCCGCGCGCCGGCAACCAGCAGACGCTCGACCTGGGCGGCGTCGTTCTGCTCCGAAGCGATCATCAGCGCCGTGCGGCCATCCCGCGTCGCAGCGTTGGGGTCGGCGCGGGCCTCCAGCAGGCGCCGGGCAACCTCCGCGTTGCCGCGCCGGACCGCCGCCATCAGCGCGGTGAAGCCGTCGCCGGCACGCGCGTTGGGATCGGCGCCCCTGGTCAGCAGCAGCGCGACGACCGCGGCCGCCTCCGGCGCGCGCGAGCCCGCCGCATGGATCAGCGGTGTATTGCCTTCCTTCGTGTCGCGGGTATCCACCGGCGCGCCCGCGGCGAGCATCGCCTCGACGGTGGCGAGCGAGCCCGCCCGCGCCGCCCACAGCAGCGGCGTGTTGCCGAACCGGGTCTCGCGCAGGTCGATGCTCGCCCCTGCCGCCAGTAGGCGCCTGGCGACGTCGGCGTGGCCGTGATACGCCGCCTGCATCAGCGCCGACCAGCCGTCGCTGCTCGTGGCGTTGACGGCCGCCCCGTTCGCCAGCAGCACCTCGACCGCCTCGAGCCTGCCGCCGTCGGCGGCGGCCATCAGCGCGGTGAAACCGCCGCGACGGTCGCGCGCATCGACGGGAACGCCGGCCTCCAGCGCCGCCCGCAGCTGGCCGACCTGGCCGGCACGCGCCGCGCTCACCAGCGCGCGCTCGGCCGCGGTGGGCTCCTGCGCCTGGAGCGGCAGCGCCAGCAGCGCCACCACCAGCATCGGCAATGCGCGCCTCACGCCCGGCTACTCCGCGCGCTTGTTCACGGCGGCGCGATTGCCCCAGCGCTCGAGATCGTCGACTTCGACGCCGACCCAGTAGACGCGGCCGACGCTGTCCTCGTCCCAGCCGCCCACCACGCGCTGGCCGGCGCCCAGCATGATATGACCGGCGTAAGCCTTCGCCTCGTCGGCGCGGCGGAAGACGTGCCATTGCACGACGCGGCCTGCGCTGTCGCCGGCAGGCAGCGCGCGCTTGGCTGCCAGCATCTCGTCCAGGTTCATGCCTCGCTCTCCCTCGCTTGCCCGTCGGCTACAGCTCGTCGTTGAGCGCGACGCCGATGCCGATCGTGGTCTGGTTCCAGTTGTAGTCGATCATGCTCTCGCCGTAGCCCGAGAACACCTGCAGGTAGCCGCGCAGCGGGCCCAGCAGGCGCGGCGTCATCCAGGTAAGCTCGCCCGAGCCCTTGCCGGTGCTGATGTTGCCGCGCACCTTGGCGACAAAGCTGTGCTCGCGCCAGCGGTAGAACCCCGTGAGCTGACCATAGCCCAGGTAATCGGTGATGTCGGGATTGTCGTCCTTGCTATCCGATTCCGGAATCCGGTACCACGCCCGCGCCAGCAGCGCGAAGTTGTCGCGCTCGACGCCGGCCTCGGCGAACAGGCGGTCCCAGCTGCGCGAGATCGGGTCCGCGCGCCCGTTCGACTGGTGGGTATAGCCGAAGCTCAGCAGGCGCCAGCGGAAATCGCCCAGATCGACGTCGGGCCGGTAGACGGCGAACAGCTCCGGCATGTAATTCGTTTCGCGGAACGGCCGCGAGATGCTGTCGTTGTAAACCTGCCACTGATTCTGCTGCGTGTACGAGGCCCACGCGCTCCAGCGCCGGTCGTCCGTCGTCCACAGCCGCGCCTTGAAGCTGAGCTGGAACTTGGCCTCGGTCGAGTCGAGCTGCTGATCGGGCACGCCGGCGGCGTCGAAGATCGGCGTGAACGGCCGATCGTTGGGGTCGCTCGACCAGCGGGCAAAGAGCAGGTAGTTCGGGTGATAGAGGCTGATCTTGTAAGGGTCGGAGCCCGGGTCCAGCCCCCACGCCGCGCCGAGCAGCGATGGCGCAGGCGCGGCGGCGGCTGCCGCCGGCTGGGCAGGCGTCCCCGGCTCCAGCAGGGGCGGCGCCCCCGCGGCCGGCGCCAGATCGTCGGCCCTCGTGCGCCCGGCCGCGCGGTCGTAGCAGGCGAGCCGCTCGCGGTCGCTGCCGATCGCGGCGCACTCGGCCATCGTCGGGATGGCCTGCGCGAGCGCGCCCGTCGGCGCCGCCAGCATCATCACCAGCGCCGCCGAAGCGCCGCCGCAGAGCGTTTTACCCATCACACGCATTTCCTTTCTACATGGAATCCGCCAGAACACCCGGCGAGGCGGCCGCGATGCGGCCCATCGGCGCTCCGTCTTTCTCCGGAGCCGCGGGCGGGGCCGGTGAACATGACGCCTCGATCACGACGACGCTCGACGCAGCGTGCATCTTACTCGACCCGCCGCGCGCGCCGAAGGGCGCAGTGGCCGCCGTCCTCACGCCACCCATTCCGACACCGGCGCGCGCGCCTCCTCGAGCGGCTGCGATACGACGTCGACCAGCGTCGGCGCCGGGTATGCGAGTGCCGCCGACAGCGCCGCACCGAGCGCGCGCGGGTCCTCGACGCGCCAGGACTTGATGCCGTAGGCGGCCGCCACCGCCGCGTGATCGGTCGCGCCGAAGTCCACCGAGTAGTAGCGACCGCCATAGCCGGACTTCTGCCCGGCCTTGATCCAGCCGTAGGAATCGTTCGCCACCACCACGAACGTGATCTGCAGCCGGTAGCGCAGCGCCGTTTCCAGCTCGCCGACCGTGAAGCCGAAGCTGCCGTCGCCCATCACCGCCACCACCTTGGCCGCCGGCCGCGCGAACTGAGCGCCGATCGCCGCCGACAGCGCGTAGCCCAGTGCGCCGTGGGCGCGGTTGGTGACGAAGCGGCGGCCGGTGCCGTCCGTGGTCAGGTAGGCGGAAAGATACGGGCACGGCGTGCCGGGATCGGCGACGACGATCGCGTCCGCCGGCAGCGCGCGCTGCAGCTCGGCCACCAGCCGCTCGGGCCGGATCGGCCGCGCGTCGGCGGCGGCGAGCTCGCGGAAGCGCGCGAACTTGCGCTCCTTGGCCCGGGCGACGGCCGCGGCGTCGAGCTCGCGCGCGCGCGAGCCCTGCCCTGGCAGCGCGTCGGCCAGCGCCGCGAGGCAGAGCCTGGCGTCGCCCACCAGGCTCGCCTCGGTGCGGTAATTGGCGCCGATCACGGTCGGGTCCACGTCCACGTGCAGCACCCGGACGCGGCGCGGGTCCGGGTGGCGCCAGCGCTCCGTCGTGACCGAGCCGGCGCGGCAGCCGACGAAGACCACCAGGTCGGCGCGGTCCAGCAGCTCGCGCGTCTCCGGGCTGCCGCCGTTGCTGCCGACGACGCCCACGGCCAGCGGGTGAGCGTCCGAAATCGACCCCTGTCCGCTGATGGTGGTGGCCACCGGCGCGCCCAGCGCCTCGGCGAGACGCGCCAGCTCGGCTTCGGCGCCGGCGATCACGACCCCGCCGCCGACGACGAAGATCGGGTTCGCCGCGTCGGCCAAAAGCCGCGCGGCGCGCTCCACCAGCGCCGGGTCGGGCGCGACGCGCCGCGACGGGCAGGCGCCGAGGCTCGCGTCCGCCCAGACGTCGTCGGCGTCCACGGCGCCGTTCGACGTGGGCCGCGCCCGGCCGCCCGGTGGTCATGTGCGCGAACGCGGCGCGCAGCACGCGCGGCACGTCGGCGGCGCGGTCCAGCACCGCGTTCCACTTGGTGAGCGGCCGCATCAGGCTGCGCTGGTCGAGCTCGGTCAGCGCGTAGCGCCCGCGCGAGGACACCGACACGTCGGTGTTGATCGCCAGCACCGGGATCGACGACTCGCTGGCCTCGGTCAGGCCGGGCAGGATGTAGGTCGCGCCGCCGCCGCTCGGGCCTTCGCAGACGCCGACGCGGCCGCTCACGCGGGCGTAGGCGTCCGCCATGTAGCACGCAGAGCGCTCGTCACGGGCCAGCACGTGGCGCATGCCGTGCTCCAGCCGAGCCAGCGCGTCGTAGAACGGCAGCGAGGTGTCGCCACACAGGCCGAAGATCACTTCCACGCCGTGCAGCTCGAGCATGCGCACGGCGGCCTCGGCGCCGGTCACCGTTGCGAGGCGGTTGTCGGCAGGCTGGTTCATTGCAATTCCTTCTCGAACGGCGGAAAGCGCAAGCATAAGCGCAGCGTGCGGCGCGCGGGAGTGGTCGGGGCCGGTCGCCGTTGACACGCCGGCCGCCGCAACCGACCATTCCCGGGGCCACCGCCCCCCGCGCGAACAAGGAACCGACATCACCACCCCGGCGCAAGCAGCCCCGCCGCCCGCGGACAGCCAGTACCGCCTGTTGGCGGCGCGCCGCTTCGGCCCCTTCTTCGCCACCCAGTTCCTTGGCGCGCTCAACGACAACGTCTACAAGAACGCCCTGCTGGTGCTGATGGCGTACCAGACGGCGCGCTTCACGACGCTCGATGCCGACACCGCGGTCAACCTCGCGGCTGGCCTATTCGTGCTGCCGTTCTTCCTGTTCTCCGCCACCGCCGGCCAGCTGGCCGACAAGTACGACAAGGCGCGGCTGATCCGGGTGACCAAGCTGATGGAGATCGCCATTATGCTGGCCGCCGCGGCGGGCTTCTGGCTGCAGAGCTCGGCGGTGCTGATCGGCGCCCTGTTCTTCATGGGCCTGCAATCCGCGCTGTTCTCGCCGGCGAAGTACGCGCTGATCCCGCAGCACCTGCGGCCCGCCGAACTGGTGGGCGGCAACGCGCTGGTGGAGACCGGCACCTTCGTCGCCATCCTGATCGGCACCGTGATCGGCGGCGCGCTGGCGGGCTTCGGCGAGGCCGGCATCGCCGCGGTGTCGGCGGCGGTCGTGGTGCTGGCGATCGCCGGCTGGGTCGCGAGCCTGCGCATACCGCCGGCACCGGCGCCGGCGCCGGACCTGCGCGTCGACTGGAACTTCCTCACGCAGACCTGGCAGGCGTTCGCGCTGGCGCGGCAGCGCCGCACGGTGCTGCTCTCGATCCTCGGCAACTCCTGGTTCTGGTTCTACGGCGCGCTGGTGCTGACCCAGATCCCCAACTACACCAAGATCGTCCTCGGCGGCACCGAGGGCGTCGTCACGCTGCTGCTGTGCGCGCTGACCGTCGGCATCGCCGCCGGCTCGCTCGCGTGCGAGCGCCTGTCCGCGCACAAGCTCGAGCTGGGGCTGGTGCCGTTCGGTTCGATCGGCCTGACCGTGTTCGGCGTCGATCTCGCGTTCGCCGGCCCCGAAAGCGCGCAGTCCGGCGTCACGCTGGCGGGGTTCCTCGCCACCGCCGCCGGCTGGCGCGTGCTGGCCGACTTCCTGCTGATCGGCCTGTTCGGCGGGTTCTACATCGTGCCGCTCTATGCCATCATCCAGGCCCGCAGCGACGAGGCGACGCGGGCGCGCGTCATTTCCGCCAACAACATCCTCAACGCGTTGTTCATGGTGCTGGCGGCCGTCGTGGCGGCAGCCT
>DATIUV010000245.1:0-2934 GCA_035466595.1 Pelomicrobium sp. | reverse complement strand
GGAACAGGCGCTGCGGTCGTTCACGGGGGAGGCGCAGACGGCGGGCGATGACGCCACACCCGGCGAGTCGTTGTTCCGGGACTTCCTGGCGCGGCCGGGCGCGGTGACGATGTCGCCGTCGACGGCGCGGGAATTCGGGCTGCAGGCCGGGCAGGACTTCGAGCTGCGCGCGGGCGGGCGCACGTTCGCCGCCACGTTGATCGGCACGTTCGGCGAGGACGACGGCACCGCGCTGCAGAATGTGCTGGTGACGGACATCGCCACGGCACAGGTGTGGCTCGATAGTGTCGGGCGTCTGACGCGTATCGATGCGCGGCTCCCGGACGGCGACGCTGCCGCGCTGGCGCGGCTGGAGACAGCCCTGCCGGATGGGCACCGCGTGCTCACCGCCGCCGGGCGCACGCGGACGACGGCCGAGATGAGCGCCGCCTTCATGACCAACCTGGCGGCCATGAGCCTGCTCGCGCTGCTGGTGGGGCTGTTCCTCATCTACAACAGCGTCAGTTTCTCCGTGCTGCAGCGCCGTGCCCTGATCGGCAACCTGCGCGCGCTCGGCGTGACGCGTGGCCGCATGTTCGCGCTGATCCTCGCCGAGGCCGCCGTCGTCGGGTCGGTCGCGTCGCTGCTCGGCGTCGCCGCCGGTGTCGCGCTGGGCGACCAATTGCTGGCGCTCGTCGCGCAGTCCATCAACGACCTGTATTTCCGGCTCACCGTCACCGACGTGATGGTCGATCCCCTGTCGATCGCCAAGGGGATAGCGGCCGGGGTCGGGGCGTCGATCGCGGCCGCGGCGGTGCCGGCCATCGAGGCGATGTCGTTCCCGCCGCGGCTCGCCATGGCGCGCTCGTCGCTCGAGCGCCGCACCGGCCGGCTGTTGCCGCGGGTCGCGCTCGCGGGCCTGGTGACGATGCTGGCCGCAGCGGCCGTGCTGGCCGTCTCGGGGCGCAGCCTCCTTGCGGGCCTGGTCGCGGTGTTCCTGCTGATCTTCGGTTTCGCGCTGTGCGTGCCGCTCGCGGTCAGGGCCGCCTCGGCTGTGCTCGCGCCGCTGGCATCACGCACTGGCGGCATGCTGGCGCGCATGGCGGTGGCCGGGATCGGCCAGAGCCTGAGCCGCACGGGCGTGGCGATCGTCGCGCTCGCGGTCGCAGTCTCCGCGACGATCGGCGTAAGCGTGATGGTCGACAGTTTCCGCGGCTCCGTCGATGACTGGCTGCGGCAGACGCTGCAGGCGGACGTGTACGCGGGCGCGCAGCGAGGATCGCTGGATCCGGGGTTGCTCGCGGACATCGCCGCGCTCGACGGCGTCGAAGCGACCAGCACCAGCCACCGGGTGCAGCTCGAGGACGCGGCCGGCCGCACGCAGCTGGTCGCGATCCGGATGGCACCGGGCAGCTACGCCGGTACCGAGATCATCGATGCGGATCCGGACGACGTCTGGCCGCGATGGGAGCGCGAGGACGTCGTGCTCGTCTCCGAACCCTACGCGTACCAGCACGAGGTCGCGCGCGGCGACGTGGTGATGCTGCCGACGGACCGCGGCCCGCGCGCGTTCGAAATCGCCGCGACTTACCAGAGCTATGACATCAATGCGAGCGCGATGCTTATGAGCCGCAACGTCTACGAGCGGCATTTCGACGACGATCGCGTGGACTCGGTCGGCCTCTATCTCGCGGATGATGCCGATCCCGAGTCGATCATGGCCCGCATCGGCGACATCAGCGCGGGCAGGCAGGAGATCCGCTTCAATTCCAATGCGCGCATCCGCGAGTTGTCGCTGGAGATTTTCGACCGCACGTTCGTCATCACCGACGTCCTCTACTGGCTCGCGGTCGGCGTGGCTTTCATCGGCATCCTCGGTGCCATGCTGGCCCTGCAGCTCGAGCGCGGCCGCGAACTCGCCGTGCTCCGGGCGCTGGGCATGACGCCTCTGCAGCTCGGCACGATGATCACGACGCAGACCGCGGTGATCGGCCTGCTGAGCGGCATCGCCGCCGTACCGCTCGGGATCATGATGGCGTACGTGCTGGTCGAGGTGATCAATCGCCGCGCCTTCGGCTGGCAGATCGACATGTCGGTCGCGCCGGGCATCCTGCTGTCGGCGATCGTCTTCGCCATCGGCGCGGCCCTGCTGGCCGGCGTCTACCCGGCTTTCCGCGCCGCGCGGAGCCAGCCCGCAGCGGCCATGCGGGAGGAGTAGATGGCAGCCCGGCTCACCGCTTCGTGGATCGTACCGGCGGCGTTATCGCTGTTGCCGTTGACGGCGGCCGGCGACGATAGCGGCGTGCAGTCGCGGCTGTCCGAGCTGCTGGGCAGCGACGACGACGCCGGCTTCGAGACGGCACTCGAAGCGCGGGACTTCGTGTTCCCGGACGATCACGGCCCGCACCCGGGCTTCCGCAACGAGTGGTGGTACGTCACCGGCAACCTCGACGCCAACGGCGGCCGGCGTTTCGGCTTCGAGCTCACGATTTTTCGTTTCGCGCTGACGCCCGCGCCGCCGCCGGCGGAGTCGGGGTGGCGCAGCAACCCGGTCTACATCGCGCACTTTGCCGTCACCGATGCCGAGCGGGAGCGCTTCTTCGCCGCCGAACGCTTCTCGCGCGGCGCGCTCGGCCTCGCGGGCGCCGAAAAGTCCCCGTTCCGGGTGTGGATCGAGGACTGGGAGATCGCGGCGACGGCGGCAGGTGAACCGGAGCAGTGGCGGCTGCAGGCGTCCGACCCCGGGTTCTCGGTCGACCTTGCGCTGACAGCGGCGAAGCCGCCGGTGCTGAACGGCGATGCCGGGCTGTCGCAGAAATCGGCAGAGCCGGGCAATGCGTCTTACTACTATTCCATGACGCGCTGGCTGACCGACGGTTCGCTGCGGCTGGGCGACGACACCTTCGGCGTCTCCGGCCTGTCGTGGCTCGACCGGGAGTGGAGCACGAGCGCGCT
>DATIUV010000244.1:0-1771 GCA_035466595.1 Pelomicrobium sp. | reverse complement strand
CGGCGATGCGCATCGCCGTGCCCGAGGCCAACCCGGCGCTGTCGATCGCCGCGTCCCTGGGCGTAACGTTCCCGTTCAATCTGCTGGCAGGCATCCCGCTCTACTTTGCGGCGGCCCGCTGGATCCACGGAGGCTGAGATGGAGCTCGCGCGCCGGAAACTGCTGACGATCGTGTGCGAGGCGAACCTGGAGCGCGAGCTCGGGCGCGACCTGCTGCGCCTCGGCGCCCACGGCTACACGGCGATCGAGGCCCACGGCCGCGGCTCGCGCGGCGAGCGCGACGCGGCGTGGGGGCCGTCGGCCAACGTGCGCGTCGAAGTGGTGTGCGACGACGCGGTGGCCGAGCGCATCATGCAGCACGTGCGCGCGGTCTACCTCGCGCACTACGCCGTGGTGATGTACCTGACCGACGTCGAGGTGCTGCGGCCGGAGAAGTTCTGAAGCCGGCGCCGCCGGCTACTTCGCCAGCTCTCGGTCGAGGAAGGCCTTCACCGCGTCCACCATGGCGGACTCGCGCCCGGCGAAGAAGTGGTCGGCGCCGGGAATCACCACCTGCCCCGAGCCGGGGATCCGCTTGATCGCCTTGGCGCGCTGATCGGCGAACTTGAGCACGTTCTCCAGGTCCTTCTCGCCGTACAGGTCCAGCACCGGCGCCTTCAGGTTCTGCGGCTCCGTCAGCCCGCCGGAGAGGCCGATCGCGACCCACGCATCCACCGTCGCCTCGCTGCGGTTGACGAGGTAGTAGTTCGTCATGCGCGAGCCCAGGCTGTGGGAGACGATCCCGATCCGTTTGAAGCCGTCCTTGCGCAGGAACTCAACCGCCGCCGCCAGGCGCTCCGCCGCCTCGGGGTAGGTTTTCTGGTAGGCTTCGGGCCGCGCATCCACTTCGAGAATCGGCATCTGCACCGACAGCGTGGTGTAGCCGGCGTCGGCGAGGCTGGAGCGCAGGGTGTTGATGATGCCGTGGTCCGGGTGCACGCCGATGCCGTGCACCGTGATCACCGCGCCTTTGGGCTTCTGCGCCTTGGTGTAGATGGCAAAGAACTTGTGCCCGACCGAGTCGGTGAGGTAGAGCGGGTCGCCGACGACGATGCCCGGCGTGATCTCGTCGGCCCACTTCTTCTCGCGCGCGTAATCGGACTTCGCCAGCGCCGGCGCCGCCACGCCCAGCGCGAGCAACCACAGCAGCAGTTTCGTCGTCAGTCGCTTGCCCAGCATTGTTCCAGTACCTCCTTGACCCAGTGGTCGGCTTCATCGAGGGCGCTGGTCAGGTAGCCGCCATCCTTGCGCTGCTCCATCGTCCGCAGCCTCGCCGAGCGCACGTTGGCTTCCCGCACCGGATAGCCGAGCCGCTCGAAGCGCTGCCGCTCGACGGCGATTTCCTCGGCCGGCGCCGAGGCGAACCACAGCCACTCGGCGGCAAACTCGTCCGCCAGCGCGGTCAGCTCCGCAAAGTCGCCCTCGGCGATCGGCTCGCCCGGCGCGAGCGTCTGCTCCTCATAGTTCTCCGCGGCGAGGTCGACCACCCAGCGCAGGCGCCACTCGGGCGTGGCGCCCGCGGTCGCCGTCAGTTCGACGCGCCGCGCCGCCTCGTCGCGCACCAGACGGAAGAGTGCATCGCGCGCCGCCGTTACCACGTAGCCACGCCACTCGCCCGGCCCGACGCGCAGTAACCGGAAGCCGATCTCGAGGGCACCGCCGCGATCGACGCTGACGAAGGTGGCGCCGCCGCCGGCGGCGCGAGCCGGCTCGGCATCGTGGCTGACGAGCT
>DATIUV010000243.1:0-3466 GCA_035466595.1 Pelomicrobium sp. | reverse complement strand
GGTGCGTCGCGCCGGTGACCTCGCCCTCGGCCTTGAGCGTCTGCACCCAGGCGCGGCCGATGCGGCGCACGCGCAGCGCAAGCTTGGCCTGCGCCAGATGACGCTCCGGCGTGTCGAAGTAGACGCTGCGCAGCCGGCGCGTGACGGGCCGTCCGGCCGCCGCGGCGGTCAGCGCGGGGTGGCGCTGGATGCCCGCCGCCGCGCGCAACGGCACGCGCAGCTTGATCTCGGTTTCCTGGGCCATGGCAGGCCGCCCGGCGCCGGTCACGCCGGCGTCAGCCGGCGTACTTGGCGGCCAGCTCCGCCAGCAGGCTCTCCTGCGCGCTGAAAGGCGCGCCGCGGCGTGCGCCGCGCCGCTCGTAGCCGCCGTCGCCGTCCATCTCCCACGCCTGCACGGTGTCCTTGAGGTACGCCTTCAGTCCCTCGTTGATCACGCGCGTCTTGAGCCTGGGATCCAGCACCGGGAAGCAGGTCTCGATGCGGCGGAAGAAGTTGCGGTCCATCCAGTCGGCGCTGGAGAGGTAGACGTTCTTCTGGCCGTCGTTGAGGAAGTAGAACACGCGGTGGTGCTCGAGAAAGCGGCCGATGATGGAACGCACGCGGATGTTCTCCGACAGGCCCGCAATGCCCGGGCGCAGGGCGCAGACCCCGCGCACGATCAGGTCCACCTGCACGCCGGCGCGCGAGGCCTCGTAGAGCGCCCCGATCACGCCGGGCTCCAGCAGCGCGTTCATCTTCGCCATGATGTGCGCCTTGCGGCCGGCCTGGGCGTGCTCGATCTCGCGCCGGATCGCGCCCACCACGCCGCTGTGAAGCGTGAACGGCGCCTGCCACAGGTGGCGCAGCTTGCCGGCGCGGCCGAGGCCGGTCAGCTGCAGGAAGACGTCGTTGACGTCGGCGCCAATCTCGTCGTTGCAGGTGAACAGGCCGAAGTCGGTGTAGAGCCGCGCGGTGCGCGGGTGGTAGTTGCCGGTGCCCAGATGGACGTAGCGCTTGAGCCCGCCCTCTTCGCGCCGCACCACCAGCGCCATCTTGGCGTGGGTCTTGTGGTGGACGACGCCGTAGACGACGTGGGCGCCCACCTCCTCGAGCCGCGACGCCCAGCCGATGTTGGCCTCCTCGTCGAAGCGCGCCAGCAGTTCCACCACCACGGTCACTTCCTTGCCGCGCTTGGCCGCCGTGATGAGCGACTCCATCAGCATGGAATCCGTGCCGGTGCGGTACACCGTCTGCTTGATGGCGACGACGTGGGGGTCGGCCGCCGCCTGGTCGATGAAGTCGATGACCGGCTGGAACGACTGGTACGGGTGGTGCAGCAGGACGTCGCCGCGCCGGATGACGTCGAACATGTCCGCCGCCTTCTTCGTGAGCGGCGCCGGCAGGCCGGGCACGAACGGCTTGAACTTGAGGTCGGGCCGGTCGACACGGTCCGGGATATTGATCAGGCGCACCAGGTTCACCGGGCCGTTCACCTGGTACAGATCCTCCGGCCCGAGGCGGAACTGCTCGAGCAGGAAGTCGCTCATCGGCTTGGAGCAGGAGTCCGCGACCTCGAGGCGCACGGCGTCGCCGAAGTGGCGCTGGCCGAGCTCGCCCTGCAGCGCCGAGCGCAGGTCCTTGATCTCCTCCTCGTCGACGAAGAGGTCGGAATTGCGCGTCACGCGGAACTGGTAGCAGCCCAGCACGTTCATGCCGGCAAACAGCTCGCCGACGTGGGCGTGCAGGATCGACGACAGGAAGACGAAGCCGTACTCGCAGCCGGCGATCTCCGCCGGCAGCTGGATCACGCGCGGCAGCACGCGCGGCGCCTGCACGATGGCGGTGCCGGACGTGCGCCCGAAGGCGTCGCGCCCGGCCAGCTCGACGGCGAAGTTCAGGCTCTTGTTGAGCACGCGCGGGAACGGATGCGCCGGGTCGAGCCCGATCGGCGTCAGGATCGGCATCAGCTCGCGGAAGAAGTAGGCCCTGATCCAGTCGCGCTGCGCGTCGTTCCACGTCGAGCGGCGCAGGAAGCGGATGCCGTGCTCGGCGAGCTGCGGCAGCACCTCCTCGTTGAGGACGCGGTACTGCTCCTCGACCAGCGCGTGGGCCCGCTCGGCGATCAGGCGGAAGACCTGCCGCGCGGCCATGCCGTCGGGGCCGGCGCCGGGATCGCCCACGGTGACGCGCTCCTTGATGCCGGCGACGCGGATCTCGAAGAACTCGTCGAGGTTGGACGACAGGATGGAAAGAAAGCGCAGCCGCTCGAGCAGCGGCATCTGCGGATCCTGCGCCTGCGCCAGCACCCGGCGGTTGAACTCCAGCAGCCCCAGCTCGCGGTTGAGGTGGTGCTCGGCGGTCGGGATCTGGGCGATGTCCATCTTGCGTACGGGCTCGGGCGGCGCCCCGCAGCCATGGGCGCGGGTCGCCTGGTTATCGGCGCCGCCTTACTTGCTGGGCGGGACGTAGCCCGACGGCATGTCCGCCCCGGCGCCGAAAAAGTACTTCTCCATCTGTTCCGCCAGGTACTTGCGCGCCTTGGCGTCGGCCAGGTTGAGCCGGTTCTCGTTCACCAGCATGGTCTGGTGGCGCAGCCATCCCTGCCACGCTTCCTTCGAAACGCTGTCGAAAATGCGCTTGCCGAGCTCGCCCGGATAGGGTGGAAAATCGAGACCTTCGGCCTCCCGGCCCAGCTTGATGCATTTCACCGTTCGTGCCATGGCGCGAAGGTCCTCCAGAGTAGCGGGGATTCATGACAGACCCGTGACAGGTCCGCGGAAGTATTTGTTGATTATGGACAAATTCGCTCCGCCGCACAACGCCGGAGCGCCTTCGCCGACACGGCAACCCGGCGCCGCGGGCCCTAGAGGCGCTTGCCGAAAACCTTCGAGCGACGCTGCAGGTTGTAGAGCGCCTGCCGCCGCCTCGGCAACGCATCCTGCGTCTGCTCGACAAACCCGCGCTCGATGAACCAGTGCGCCGTGCGCGTGGTGAGCACGAACAGGCGCTTCAACC
Organism: Pelomicrobium sp.; assembly: GCA_035466595.1. Lineage (GTDB taxonomy): Bacteria > Pseudomonadota > Gammaproteobacteria > Burkholderiales > UBA6910 > DATIUV01. Next base: position 472 of record DATIUV010000243.1, on the reverse strand, counting down.
CCAGCTTGCGGGCGCGCGTCTCCACCGACTCCAGCAGGGCGTCGCCGTAGCCGGCGTTGCGATATTCCGGGTCTACCGCCAGGCAGGCGAGCTCGCCGGACTTGTGCTCCGGAAACGGGTAGAGCGCGACGCAGCCGACGATGCGGCCGTCGTGCTCGAGCACCCGGAAGCGGTCGATCTCCCGCTCCAGCAGGTCGCGGCCGCGCTTGACCAGCACGCCCTCGGCCTCCAGCGGCTCGATCAGCTGCAGCACGCCGCCGATGTCCTTCAGGCTCGCCTCCCGCAGCGATTCCAGCGACCCCGGCGTCACCAGCGTGCCGACGCCCTCGCGCGTGAACAGCTCCTGCAGGATGGCGCCGTCGACGTGGCGTCCCACCAAATGCACGCGCCCCACCCCGCCGCGGCAGGCACGCACCGCTTCCGGCAGGTAGTCCCGCATCTCCGCCGACAGGCGCTTGCCCTGCCTGATGAG
>DATIUV010000242.1:0-8330 GCA_035466595.1 Pelomicrobium sp. | reverse complement strand
CCGTCGCATCAGCCAGCTCGACAAGCGCGACCCGATCTGGACCTACGCCAGCCACGGCCTCGACCGCGGCGTGCTGGAGTACATCGCCCGGCGCTGGCCGCTCGAGTGGCGACCGGAGTAGGCCGCGCGGTCGGGCAGGTCTATAGTTGAAGAACGGCGCGACGGCTTGCGAGCGTGCCGCGCCGCCCCCAGATCAAAAAAGTAACCGAAGCGAGGATGGAGCATGAGCACCGTTCGACAGCCCGCCGTCGCGGGCGCGTTCTATCCCGGTGATGCCGAGACGCTGGCGCTGGAAGTCGCCTCGTTGCTGCAGGAGGCGGAGCAGTCGGCGGCCGTCGACGCGCCGTTGCCCAAGGCCGTCATCGTTCCGCATGCCGGCTACGTTTACTCCGGACCGGTGGCCGCCAGCGCCTACGCGCGCCTGAAGGCCGCGCGCGGCCGGGTGCGCCGCGTCGTGCTGCTGGGCCCCTGCCATCGGGTCGCCGTGCGTGGCCTCGCCCTGCCCGACGTCGCGGAATTCGCGACGCCGCTGGGCCGTGTTGCCGTGGACCGCGACGCCGCTGTCGCGCTGCAGGACCTGCGCCAGGTGACGGTAAGCGCCCAGGCGCACGCTTTCGAGCATTCGCTGGAGGTGCAGCTGCCTTTCCTGCAGGCGGTCCTGGGCGAATTCGCACTGCTGCCGCTGGCGGTGGGCGACGCCACCGCCGACGAGGTGGCTCAGGTCGTGGAGCGGCTCTGGGGCGGCGACGAGACGCTCATCGTGATCAGCTCCGATCTCTCGCACTACCTGCCCTACGACGTCGCCAAGCGGGTCGACGCGGTCACCGCGCGCGCCATCATGGCGATGCAGCACACCATCGACCACTCGCAGGCCTGCGGCGCGACGCCGGTCGACGGCTTCCTGGTGGCGGCGAAACGCCGCGGCCTAACGCCCGAGCTGCTGGACCTGCGCAACTCCGGCGATACCGCCGGCGACCGCGCCCGGGTCGTGGGCTATGCGGCCTTCGCCTTCAGCGAGCGCGGAGAACATGTCCACTGAGATCGGCGACATCCTGCTGGCTCATGCGCGCGGCGCCATCGCCGCGCACTTCGGCGTGCCGGGCGCGGCGCCGGCGGAGCACGCCGCGCTCGACGAGCCCGGCGCGACCTTCGTCACGATCAAACTCGATGCCGGACTGCGCGGCTGCATCGGCAGCCTGGAAGCGCACCGACCGCTGCGCGAGGACGTGCGCGTGAACGCGCTCGGCGCCGCGTTCCGCGACCCGCGCTTCGCGCCGCTCAGCGTGCGCGAGTTCGCCCGCACGCGCATCGAGGTCTCGCTGCTCTCGCCGCTGGAGCTGCTCACCTTCTCGTGCGAGGACGAGCTGCTCGCCCTGCTGCGCCCGGGCATCGACGGGCTGGTGTTCCGCTACGGGCACCATCGCAGCACCTTCCTGCCGCAGGTCTGGGAGTCGCTCCCGGGCGCGCGCGATTTTCTCGAACATCTCAAACGCAAGGCCGGTCTGCCCTTCGGTTTCTGGGCGCCCGAGGTCCAAGCTTGGCGCTACGCCGTGGCCAAATGGGCGGAATCCGACCTGGAGGCGACCCTGCCATGACCGAAACCGATTACCCCGGCCGCTGGTGGCACGCGCTCGACGACGGCCGCATCCAGTGCGACCTGTGCCCGCGCGACTGCAAGCTGCACGAGGGCCAGCGCGGCGCCTGCTTCGTGCGCCGGATGCAGGGCGGCCGCATGGTGCTCACCACCTACGGCCGCTCGTCCGGCTTCTGCATCGACCCGATCGAGAAGAAGCCGCTCAACCACTTCTACCCCGGCTCCTCGGTGCTGTCGTTCGGCACCGCCGGCTGCAACCTGGCGTGCAAGTTCTGCCAGAACTGGGACATCAGCAAGTCGAAGGACATGGACCGCCTGATGGACCAGGCGAGCCCGGAGGAGATCGCGGCGGCCGCCGAGCGCGCGGGCGCCCGCAGCGTCGCCTTCACCTACAACGACCCGGTGATCTTCGCCGAGTACGCGATGGACACCGCGGACGCCTGCCATCGCCGCGGCATCAAGACCGTCGCCGTCACCGCCGGCTACATCCACGACGCCGCGCGGCGCGAGTTCTACGCGAAGATGGACGCCGCCAACGTCGACCTGAAGGGCTTCACCGACGAGTTCTACTACCAGCTCTGCGGCGCGCGCCTGCAGCCGGTGCTGGACACGCTCGTCTACCTGAGGCACGAAACCGACGTCTGGCTCGAGATCACCACGCTGCTGATCCCGGACCGCAACGACTCCGACGCCGAGCTGAAAGCCCTCGCTGCCTGGGTCATGAAGGAGCTGGGGCCCGACGTGCCGCTGCACTTCAGCGCGTTCCACCCGGACTTCAAGATGCGGGACATCCCGGCCACGCCGCCGGCGACGCTCAAGCGCGCGCGCCGCATCGCGCTGGACGCGGGCCTGCACTACGTCTACACCGGCAACGTGCACGACGTCGAGGGCGATACGACGAGCTGCCCGTCCTGCCGCAAGCCGCTGATCGTGCGCGACTGGTACCGCATCCTGGACTACCAGATGACGCCGTCGGGCCGCTGCCCGCGTTGCGACAGCGCGATCGCCGGGCGCTTCGAGGCGTTCCACGGCGCGTTCGGGCCGCGCCGCGTGCCGGTGACGATCCGTCCCCACGCCCACGCGTGAGGGCGCCGTGAAGGAGCTGACCGCGCGCATCGCCGACGGCGCGGCGACGCTGGAGGGCGTCCTCGCCCTGCCCGAGCGCGCCGCGGGCATCGTCGCTTTCGCGCACGGCAGCGGCTCGAGCCGCTTCTCGCCCCGTAACGTGTACGTCGCCGGCGAGCTGCACCGCGCCGGCGTGGGCACGCTGCTGTTCGATCTGTTGACGGCGCAGGAGGATCGCGACTACGCAACGCGCTTCGACATCGCGCTGCTCACGCGGCGGCTGCTGGCGGCGCTCGCCTGGCTCCGGGACGAGCCGGCGGCTGCGGGCCTGCCGCTGGGCTGTTTCGGCGCCAGCACCGGCGCGGCGGCGGCGCTCTGTGCTGCCGCCGAGGATACCGCGGTGGCCGCCGTCGTTTCCCGCGGCGGCCGCCCGGATCTCGCGGGCGACGACCTGCCGCGGGTGCGCGCGCCGACGCTGCTCATCGTCGGCGGCGCCGACTACGGCGTGATCGAGCTCAACGAAGCGGCGCTCGCGCGCCTTCGCTGCGAGAAAGAACTCGTCCTCGTCCCCGGCGCCACCCATCTGTTCGAAGAGCCCGGCACCCTGGAGCAGGCAGCCCGCCACGCCGCCGACTGGTTCCGCCGGCACTTCGCCGCGCCGGCCCGCTGACGTCGACACGACCACGCGCGTGCCACGCGGCCACGCCGCCTGGCACCGATCCTGCTTCGGGTCGCCGCAGCGCCGGCGTGGCGCGAACAAACGATAAAAAATGCAAACTCTTGCGGTCGCGAACCCGACGCACGAGATGGAGCGCGAGGCGCCCGTCTCCGGCTGGGTCGGCCTGGCAACGGCGCTGCTGGTCGCCGGCCTCGGAATCTACCTGATCTTCACCCCCTATCCCGCGTGGCGCCCGATTGCGGGCGGCGTCGGCGTGTTCCTGGCGCTCTTTCTTGCCAAGGGCCTGCTGGTGCTGGAGCCCAACGCCTCCGCCGTGCTGACGTTTTTCGGCAACTACGCCGCCACCATTCGCCGCGACGGCTTCTTCTGGGTCAATCCCCTCTACAAGAAGCACCGCGTCTCGCTGCGGGTCGAGAACTTCAACACGCCGACGCTGAAGGTCAACGACCGGCTCGGCAACCCGATCGAGATCGCCGCCGTCATCACCTGGCGCGTGCAGGACACCGCGCAGGCGGTGTTCGACGTCGAGGACTACGCGCGCTACATCCACGTGCAGAGCGAGATGGGGCTGCGCGAGGTTGCCTCCAGCCATGTCTACGACGGCGAACACGACCACGAGGTCACGCTGCGCGGCAATTTCCAGGCGATCGCGCGGCTGCTCACCGACACCATCCAGGATCACGTCGCCATCGCCGGCATCATGATCCTGGAGGCGAAGATCACGCACCTCGCCTACGCGCCCGAGATCGCCGGCGTGATGCTGCGCCGGCAGCAGGCCGAGGCCGTGGTGCAGGCGCGGGAAAAGCTGGTGGAAGGCGCGCTCGGCATGGTCAAGACCGCGCTCGAGCGGCTCGAGGCGGAGCGCATCGCGCAATTCTCGTCGGGCGAGCGCGCGGCGCTGGTCACCAACATGATGACGGTGCTGCTCTCGGAGGAAGGCGCGCAGCCCGTGATCCAGATGACCCGGGCGCAGGAGTAGCGCGGTGTTCGCCTCCCCGGCGTCGATCCTGGTGCTGCTGGCGTTCGGCGCGCTGGTGGTGGGCGCGATCTGGCTGGTGCGGCGCGACGCGGCGCGGCGCCACCACGAGGAGCACGCGCGCTGGTTCGAGGCGCGCGCCCGCGGCTGGCACTACCAGGCGGCCGAGCCCGCGGGCGGATTCACACTGCGCGGCGAGAATCAGGGCATTCAATGGGAGTTCGCCCATATCGCCAACGACAGCGACTCCCCTTCGCGCATCCGCTGGAGCACCAGGGCAATCACGACGCGCGGCCCCGCGTTCCAGCTGCTGGGCCGCAAGACCTACGAGATCCTGAAGGGCGGCGTCGGCCGCGCGCTGTTGAAGCTCGCGCGCTGGGCCGACAAGACCGGCGGCGGCGCGCTCGCCCTCGCCGAGCACGAGTTCGTCAGCCAGGCTCAGGACATCCCGGCCGGCAGCGCCGCGTTCCGGCGCACCTTCGCGCTGATCGGGCCGAACCCGGATTTCGCGCGCCTGATCGACGCCGAAACCGAGCCGCTGCTGACGTCTTGGCCGCGCTCGGTCGGCCGGCATTTCCGGCCCGAGCTGCACCTGAGCGCGCACCTCGACGGCCAGGGGCTGCGCGTCGAGCTGGCGGCGCCGCTGACCGATTTCGCCGCCATCGAGCAAGTCGTGCGCCTCGGGCTCGCGCTGACGCGGCGCGCTCGCCAGGTCAGGCGCTGAGCGACTAGCGGGCGCGGGACGCGTCCCGCGCCAGCACCGCGCGCACCTCGGCGTCTTCCACCTGGTCGAAATGGTGGTAGAACTGGCCGACGGCGTAAAACTGCAGCGGCTGCTCCAGGCACACCATCTCGTCGCAGTGCTCGCGCACCCGCTCCACCGTGTCCGGCGGCGCCACCGGCACCGCGCAGATCAGCTTCTCCGGCGCGCGCGAGCGCAACGCATGCAGCGCCGAGATCATGGTGGCGCCGGTGGCCAGCCCGTCGTCGACGACGATGACGACGCGCCCGTGCGGGTCGATCGGCGGGTGGATCGGCGTGTACTCCGCCCGGCGCCGGCGGATCGTCTCCAGCTGCTCGGCTTTCTCGCGCTCGATGTACTCGGCGCTCGCGCCGGCGGAAGCCGCGTGGTCGGCGACGTAGGCCCAGCCGGTTTCGTCGATGGCACCGATGGCGAACTCCGGATTCCCCGGCGCCCGCAGCTTGCGCACCAGCACCACGTCCAACTCGCCGCCGAGCGCCTCGGCGACGACCCTGCCCATCGGCACGGCGCCCCGCGGAATCGCCAGCACCAGCGGATTGCGGCCGCGATAGGCGGCCAGCGCGTCGGCCAGGCGCCGACCCGCGTCGTTGCGATCTCGAAACACGGTCTGCCTCCTCGGGCTGCCGCGAGAACGCTGGCGCGCGCCCGCGGTCAGTAGTTGTCCAAACGTGAACAGGTCGTGCAACCCGCCTGACTTATAATACGCGGCTTTCTGCGCCGCCTCGCCCCGTGCCGCCCGAGATCCTCACCCCCCCTTCCGCCGCACTGCCCGCGCTCATCGCGCCGGACGGGCGCGGCCGCGTCCACGGCCGGCTGGCGGGCTCCAGCGACGCGCTGGCGCTGGCCGGGCTCGCGCGGCGCGGCGGCCTGCTGCTGGTGGTGACGGCAAGCGCGCAGGAGGCGCAGCGGCTGGTCGACGAGCTGCCGTTCTTCGCGCCGGAACTGCGGGTGCGGCTGCTGCCCGACTGGGAAACGCTGCCGTACGACACGTTCTCGCCGCACCAGGATCTGGTCTCCGAGCGCATCGCCACGCTCTACCAGATCGCGCAGCGCGCCTGCGACGTCGTCGTCGTGCCGGTCGCCACTGCGCTCTACCGCCTGGCGCCGGTCGAATACATCGCCGCCCATGCGTTTCTGCTCCGGCAGGGCGACACGCTCGACATCGACGGCCTGCGCCAGCAGCTGCTGCGCGCCGGGTACACACATGTCACCAAGGTGGTCTCGCCCGGCGAATACTGCGTGCGCGGCGGGCTCATCGATCTGTTCCCGATGGGCAGTCCGGTGCCCTACCGCATCGACCTGCTCGACAACCAGATCGACACGCTGCGCACCTTCGACGTCGACAGCCAGCGCAGCATCTACCCGGTCAAGGAGATCCGCCTGCTGCCGGCGCGGGAATTTCCGCTCACCGAGGAGGCGCAGACGGGCTTCCGCGCGCGCTTTCGCGAAGCGTTCGAAGGCGACCCCTCGCGCAGCACGCTGTACAAGGACGTGAGCCGCGGCATGGCGCCGGCCGGCATCGAGTACTACCTGCCGCTGTTCTTCGAGCAAACCTCCACCGTCTTCGACTACGTGCCGGCCGACGCCCCGGTGTGCCTGCACGGCGACGTCCAGGGCGCCATCGACGCGTTCTGGCGCGAGACCTCGGAGCGCTACCGCCTCCTGCGCGGCGACGCCGAACGGCCGCTGCTGCCGCCGGAGGCGCTGTTCCTGAACGGCGAGACGTTCTTTCTCGCGGTCGGCACCCATCCACGCACGGATCTGCTCACGCCGGGGGCCGAGGCAGCGGCGCCGGAGCGCCGCGCCGTGCCGTGCGCAACCGCGCCGCTGCCGCCGCTGGGGGTGGACCGCCGCGCCGACGACCCCCTTCACCGCCTGAAGGCGTTCGCCGACGGCTTTCCCGGCCGCGTGCTGCTGCTGGGCGAATCCGTGGGCCGGCGCGAGGTGCTGGCGGAATACCTCGCCGAATACGGCGTCCGGCCGGCGCCGGCCGCGGACTTCGCCGCCTTCCTCGCCGGCGACGCGCCGCTGATGCTGGCGGCCGGCCCGCTCGGGCGCGGCTTCGTGCTCGACGATGCGCGGCTGGCGGTCGTCACCGAGAACGAGCTCTACGCCGAGCAGGCACGCCGCCCGGCGCGCGAGGCCGCCAAGCGCGCGAGCGCCGAGAACGTCCTGCGCGACCTGTCCGAGGTCAAGGCCGGCGACCCGGTGGTGCACGAGAGCCACGGCGTCGGCCGCTTCCAGGGGCTGGCGACGCTGGATCTCGGCGAGGGCGAGGCCGAGTTCCTGCTGCTGGCGTACGACGGCGGTGACAAGCTCTACGTGCCGGTCGCGCAGCTGCACCTCATCAGCCGCTACACCGGCGGACCCGCCGAGACCGCGCCGCTGCACAAGCTCGGCAGCGGCCAGTGGGACAAGGCCAAGCGCCGGGCGATGCAGAAGGTGCGCGACACCGCAGCCGAGCTGCTGAGCCTCTACGCCCAGCGCGCCGCGCGGCAGGGGCACGCGTTCGCGCTGAAGGCGCACGACTACGACGCCTTCGCCGACGCTTTCGCCTTCGAGGAAACGCCGGACCAGGCCGCGGCGATCGAGGCGGTGATCCGCGACCTGACCCAGGGCCGGCCGATGGACCGCCTGGTATGCGGCGACGTCGGCTTCGGCAAGACCGAGGTGGCGCTGCGCGCGGCGTTCGTCGCCGTGCTCGACGGCAAGCAGGTCGCCGTGCTGGTGCCCACCACGCTGCTCGCCGAGCAGCACTACAACAACTTCTCCGACCGCTTCGGCGAGTGGCCAGTGAAGGTCGCGGAGCTGTCGCGCTTCCGCTCGGCCAAGGAGCAGGCGACGGCGCTCGCCGGCGTCGCCGAGGGCCGCATCGACATCGTCATCGGAACCCACCGGCTGCTGTCGAAGGACGTCCGGTTCAGGAACCTGGGCCTCGTCATCATCGACGAGGAGCACCGCTTCGGCGTGCGCCAGAAGGAGCGGCTCAAGCAGTTGCGCGCCGAGGTCGACGTGCTGACCCTGACCGCGACGCCGATCCCGCGCACGCTGGCGATGGCGCTCGAGGGTCTGCGCGACTTCTCGGTGATCGCCACCGCGCCCCAGAAGCGCCTGGCCATCAAGACCTTCGTCCAGCCCTGGAGCGAGGGCCTGATCCGGGAGGCCGGCCTGCGCGAGCTGAAGCGGGGCGGCCAGATCTACTTCCTGCACAACGAGGTGGAGAGCATCGAAGCCATGCGGGAAAAGCTGGCCA
>DATIUV010000241.1:0-9517 GCA_035466595.1 Pelomicrobium sp. | reverse complement strand
TCCAGCGCGACGAACTGGTCGTGCAGGCGGCCGGGCCCGGACAGGCCCACCGCCAGCGCGGCATCGAGCACGCTGGCGGAGTCGCGCAACAGGCCCTTGGCGTGCTCGACAGTGAGCAGCTCGACGAAGCGCTTGGGGCTCACGCCGGCCCAGCGCGTGAACAGGCGCTGGAAGTGATACAAGCTCAGGCCCGCCGCTGCCGCCGCCTCGGCGAGCTCCGGCTGGTCACCGGCGTGGCGCGCGAGATAGCGGATCGCGCGCTCGATGCGCGCGTAGGCGGTGGAAAGATTGTCCATTGTCAGCATGGCGCCACTTTGCCGGGGGCGACGCGCCGCGCCCACCCGAAAGTTGCTACTCCGCGTGCTTGGCGGTGCCGATGCGCTGCATGCGCCCCGCAGCGTCGAACGTGACTTCCAGGTACGGTTCGCCGCGGCGGCTGCCGACGAGCCGGCCGTCAACCGTCTCGATCTCGAGGTCGAGCGTGCGCATCCAGGAACGCGTGACGGCGCGGTGATCGACATCGAACAGCTGCACCGCGCGCGCGAGTACGGTGGCGACACGCTCCGGCCGGCGGATGAAATCGAGGTCCAGCGGCGTCTCCTGCAGCAGCACGAACACGGCGCCGCCGGGCGCCGGGCCGCGGTAGTAGGCGTCCGCGCCGCACACGCCGGAGGCCAGCAGCGCCAGCGCGTGCACGCCGGCGTCGGCCAGCGGCAGCACGGGATCGGTGAGCAGGCGCAGCTCGTGGCGCTGGCCGAACTCGCGCAGCCGCTCCGCGTCGAGCATGACCTCGTCGGGCAGGCTCGCGTCGGCCCAGGCCCAGGTCCAGGCGTTGTCGCCCTCGGATTCGAAGCCCAGGATCTGCCTCGGAACCCCACGGCCGCGGCCGAAATCGACCGTGCCGGTCGCGGCATCGATGGCGAAGCTGTGCTCGCCGAGCCAGTCCGACAGCGCCTCCTGCTTGGCGAGCGACAGCGCGAGGTGCTCCTGCAGGGCTTCGAAAAGCGTCATCCGAGGATCGGCGGCGCCGTCAGCGCGGAGCGCCGCCGGTGAACCAGCCATAGATTGCCGCCAGCGCCAGGATGACCGCGAGGATCAGCACGACCCGTCGCAGCCCGCTTTCCTCGCGCGGGCCGGCCATGCGCGGCACGGGGTGCTCGCGCTCGTAGGCCTCGACCAGCTCCCTGGCCTCCTTGAGGCCGAGCCCGTGGCTCGCCCGCACGATCCGGATCGCCTCGATCCTGCGGCCCCGGCTCAGGGCCGCCAGCGCCGCCGAGGGCAATTCGCCGGATCGCGGGGGTTGTGCGGGCATGGACGCGCTAGTGCTCGTGCGGCCCGTGGGCCAGCGGCTTGTCGGTGAAAAGGAAATCCTTCAGCTCGTGGTCGAGCTTGGGATCGCGGCGGCGGATCCACTCCAGCACCATCGCCGCGTGCTCCTTCTCCTCGTCGCGGTTGTGCTCGAGGATGCGCTTCAGCTCCGCGTCCTTGCAGGCGTCGGCGCGCTGGTTGTACCAGTCCACCGCCTCCAGTTCCTCCATCAGCGAGATGATGGCGCGGTGCATGTCGCGCGTTTCGTCGGAAAGTTCGTCGATCGGCTCGTGGTAGCCCTCGTTGGCCATGCCGTGCTCCTGTTGTTGCTTGTTGGTCGGTAAGGATTGGCCGACGACGCTGAATGCTCGGGGCCGCAGCTGATTATAGGCCCTCAGGGCAGCGGCTCGAACTCGACGATCGCCTCGATCTCGACCGTGACCTGGCGCGGCAGCGAGCCCATGCCGACCGCCGAGCGCGCGTGGCGGCCGCGGTCGCCGAACACGTCGATGAACAGGTCGGAGCAGCCGTTGATGACCTTCGGGTGATCCTCGAAGCCGGGCGCGGCGTTGACCATGCCGAGCACCTTGACGATGCGCACCACGTACTCGAGCGAGCCGAGCTCCTTCTTCATGACCGCGATCAGCTGCAGCCCGACTTCGCGCGCGTGCTGGTAGGCCTCCTCGACCGTGATGTCCGTGCCCACCTTGCCGCGGCCCTTCGCCACCTTGCCGGCGAGGAACAGCAGGTTGCCGCTGCGCACCGCGTGCTCGTAGTTGCCGCCGGGCGGCGCGATCTCCGGCAGCGTCAGCTTGAGCTCGGCCAGGCGTTCGTCGATGGACATGGGATTCCCCCTCGAATGATCGGGATGAAGTGTAACGCCCCAATTCTACGACGCCGCGGATGTCAGCGTGGTGACGCGCCCGCGTCGAGCCACAGCGCGAGCCGCTCCCCGCCCAGATGCCGCGGCGCGCCACCCGCCGCCGTCAGCAAGCGTCGCAGCCGCGCTGCCGTGGGCGGGTCGGCGAAGTGCAGGAGGTGGGAAGCGCAGCCGCAGTCGCTGCAGCCGAAACCCGGCACCGCGGCCACGCCGCGGGCCTGCCCCAGCGTCTCCGCCCAGGCGTGCTCCAGCCGCCCGCCGCCGGCGTCGAGCCAGACCCCGGCGAGGGGCAGCTGCCGCCGCAGATACTCGATGTGCCAGTGCGGACGCGCCGCCCGCCGCGCATGGTGGCCCAGCCGCGCCGGCAGTCCGCCGGGGCCGAGCGCGCTGCCGACGTAGGCGTACACGCCCGGCACCAGCGGCAGCGCGCCGAGAGCGCCGACGCGACAGCGGCCGGCGGCGGCGCTCTCCAGCAGCAGAACGTAGGTGCCGCGCGGAGCTGCTGCCTTCCCGAGGCCGCGATCGCGACCCATGTCGGCGGCGGCGCGCTGTTCAGGTGTCCGGCGCGACGGTGTGGACGAGGTCGTGGGCCATGCGGACCGCGGTCTCGCGGCCGGCGTAGTAGCGCGGCAGGCGCGCCACCTCCCGATAGCCGAGGCTGTGGTAGAGCGCTCGGGCGCCGCGGTTCGCGGCCCGCAGCTCCAGCGTGACGGTGACGATGCCGGCGGTGCGCGCCGACTTCTCCAGCCACAGGATCATGCGCCGGGCCAGCCCGCGGCGCTGCAAGCGCGGACGCACCGCCAGCAGCACGAGGTGCGCGCGGTCGTCGCCGAACTCCATGATGGCGAATGCGCCGAGCTGTCCCTCGACGTCGGCCACCAGCACCATGGTGTCGCGGTGGCGGATGCTGGCGGCAATGCGGCCCGGCGTGTAGCGCCAGCCGAAGCCGTCCTCCACCAGGTCGCGCGACATCAGCGCGATCGCGGTCGCGTCGCGCGGCAGCGCGGGTCGGAATACGATCGAATCACTCATGCGCAAGGCTCCGCAGTCGGCACCGGTTCATGGTACGCCAACCGCGGCGCGCATGCAGCGTGCGCCGCGTCACGACGCGAGGCGCTGCAGGAACAGCGCCAGCTCGGGATGCTCCTCCCAGCCCGCCTTGATGTAGAAGCCGCGCTTATAGGATTCGCGCTCGCGTCCGTTGAACAGCAGCAGGCGCGAGCAGCCGCGGCCGTGAGCCTCGGCGGCGATCACGTCGAGCAGCGCGCGGCCGACGCCGCGGTTGCGCTCGCCCTCCTCGACAAAGAGTTCCGAGACATAGCCCTCCGGGCCTGCGAGGAACAGGGTCGGCAGCCAATGCACGGCGCAATAGCCGGTCAACCGCCCTTCCGCCTCCGCCACGTAAACCGAATGGCTGTTGTCGCCGAGGGCGAGCTCCAGGTGCCGGCGTACGCGGCGCGCGGCCTCGTCCGGCGAAGCCTCCTCCAGTTCGCTGAACCAGCCGATCTGCCGCAGCAGCCCGGCGAGCGCCGCGTCGTCCGTCGCGCGCGCCGTGCGGATTCGTGCCGCCGTCATCCATCGCTCCTCTTCAAGCGACCGTCTGCCGGCGCGAAGGCGCCGGCGGTCCGGGCCACGGCCCCGCCGCCATGCCCGCAGTCGACAATAAAGGGAGTTTACGCCATGAGCGCTCGCCGCTTCGCGCCGGATGCGGCAAGCGCGCAGCCGGGCCCGCGAATGCGCGCGCCGAACCGGACCGCGGGACTTAGCCCTGTTGCTCGTCCTGGAACTGCTGGCGGGCGCGCTCGTAGGAGCGCTTCATCGTGTCCCAGCTTTTGGCGAAGCCCTTCTTCATCTCGTCCCAGGCGTTCACCGAACTGTGCTTGAGCCCGCCGTACCATTCCGCGAGGTCGTTGCGCTCCCGGCGCAGCTCCTGCATCGTCTCGCGGGCCTGCTTGCGCGTGGCCTCGCTCATGCGGTTCCAGTCCTGCTCCAGGCGCGTTTCCAGCTTCGCAATGCGCTGATCGAGGTCGTCGAGGGCGCGGCTCGCCTGGCGCACCGCTTCCTGGCGCTGCGCTTCGGTGTAATCGGCAATGGCGCGGCCGGCGTCCGTCAGCTCCCGCCTGACGTCGGTCGCCGTGGTCGCCTGCTTCTCCTGCTTCGCGCCGCCGCTCTCCTTCTGCATGTGGGAGCTGGCCTGCGCCGGCGCGCCCGCCCCCATGACCGCCAGCAGCGCCACGCCCGCGACGGCCGGCCCGGCCGGCCACACGATTCGTTTCATAGCCGTTCCTTTTCGCATCGGTCACGCGTCACTTGAAGCGCGCCGTCGCCTTTTTCATGGCGTCGGCCATCTTCTCGTATGCCTGCTCCATGCCCTTGACCATGTCGTCCCACGCGCTCTCGCCGGAGCTGGTGAGTTCGTCGAGCTGGTCCTGGGCGTCCTTGTACTTCTTGCGCAGGTCGCGCACCTGGTCCTCGTATTCCTTGCGCATCTGCGCTTCCGCCTTCTCGCCTTTCTTCTCCAGACGGCCGATTTCGGCGCTCCACTCGTCGAGCTGGGCCTTGAGCTTGTTCACGTACTCCTGTCGCGCGTCCATGGTTCCTCCTGTTGCCTCGCCGGGGGCGCATCCCGATGCCTTCGTCATCCCGCACTCCAGGATGCGTCGCGGGCGCCCGCCGTCAAGGGTTGTGGGCTATTGCTCATAGATGCGGCAGCCGATCGGGCGCGCAAGTTCCCTCCTTCGTCGGCACTGTAAGTTCGGGGCACGCCCGCCGACTAAAGCCCAGTACGCCGCTGGCCGTCCGGGAATTCCCGGTCGCGAAGGCGGTCTGAGAAGCGTTTACCGATACAGGAGGCACCATGAATCGGCGCAATCTGCTCAAGGGCCTGGCAGCCGCGCCGCTGGCGCTGGCGCTGGCACGGCATGGCGTCGCGGCACCCCGGTCCGGAGGAAAGATCGACGTGGAAGCGCTGCAGAACAACTGGAAGGACCTGCTGGCCGAGAACGCCGACGTGACGCTCTCGAAGGAGCCGCTCGAGCTGACCGAGGCCGAATGGAAGATGCGGCTGACGCCGAAGCAGTTCGACGTCCTGCGCGAGGAAGGCACCGAGCCGCCGGGCTCGAGCCCGCTCAACGACGAGAAGCGCCCGGGTGTGTTCGCCTGCGCGGGCTGCGGGCTGCCGCTGTTCACTTCCGAGATGAAGTACGACAGCGGCACCGGCTGGCCGAGCTTTTTCACGACGATCCCGGGCGCGTTCGAGACCAAGCGCGACTGGAAGCTGATCCTGCCCCGCACCGAGTACCACTGCGTGCGTTGCGGCGGCCACCACGGGCACGTATTCGACGACGGCCCGCCGCCGACGGGCAAGCGCTGGTGCAACAACGGCGTCGCGCTGCGCTTCGTGCCGAAAGCCGGCAAGGGCTGATGGCCGCTACGCCCCGAGTTCCTCCAGCGCCAACAGCAGGTACATGAACGCGGCCGCCTCGGCAGGCATCGCCTCGCCGGGGTAGCCGTCGAGCCAGGTGTCGATCGCCGCCGCGTGCGGCTCGACGTCGCGGATCAGCGCCGCTTTCGCGTCGTCGGTCAGCTGCGCGAGGATCAGCCCGCGGCAACCGTCGTCGCCGAGGCCGTAGCGTGCCGCCAGCGGCATGAGCGCGCGGAATTCGGCCGGCACCTCGCTCGCTTTCAGCGTCGCCTCCAGGTCCGCCTGCAGCGCGCGGCAATCCTCCGCCATCGCGCGCCGCTGTCGCGCCGCCCGCTCGGGTTCGGCCTGCCCCAGCAGCCGCTCGACCTCGTCCATCAGGTGCGAGCGGACATGGTTGCGCGCGCGCAGGAAGGCATTCATCACCAGCGTCGGCGCATCGGCGGGAAAGTCGGCCGCGGCCAGCTCGCTGCGCACGGCCGCGAGGTCGATGCCCTGCCGGGCCGCCGCAGCCTCGATTGCGGGCAGCGCCTCGTTCTGCGGCGAGCCCTCGGCCAGCAGCGTGATCCAGTAGGTCTCGAACAGGGCGTTGTCGGGCTGCAGGCGATGGGCCTCGGCCAGCGCGGCGGTCGCTTCGGCGGCGGTGTCCTCGTCCCAGTCGAGGGCGTGGCCCAGCATCGCGTGGATCCGCGCATCGCCGGCTCCCAATTCGGCCGCGCGGCGCAGCGCGGCGCGCGAGTGCGCAAGCGCGGCGGTGTCGCCCGTCTCCCGCGCGCGGTCCAGCAGCACCACGCCGAGCGCGTAATGCGCATCGGGATGCGCGGGAAGCTCGTCGCGCAGCCGCTCGAAGGCGGCGAGAATCTCGTCCGGGCTCAACAGGTGAACTTGCTCAGGAAGTCGCGCCTCACCCAGCCGCGCTTGCCGCTGCCGGGAAACTGCACCTCGACCCATTGCTTGCCGTCGCCGTCCTCTCGGATCGAGAAACCGTCCACCGGCCCGCGCACGACGGCGGCACGGTCGCCGATGCGGCCCTGGAACGCGACGCCGAACTCGAGCCCCGGGCCGTCGCGCACATTGATGCGCGAGCCGGGCTGCTCGGCGACGAGGCGCGCCGTGCAGCCAGACAGCCCCGGCGGCGGCTGCGCGTTGAGCGAGCCCGCCATCACCAGCAACGCCATCGCCAGGACACGGCGCATTCTCCCTCCCCTTTGCCTCATTGCCTTCCGGCGGCCGCCCTCTCCGGCGCCCGCCCGCCGCGCGATCAGCGCCCAGGCAGCTTGACCACCCCGCTGAAGGTCTTGCCCGGATAGGGCTTCATCTCCGCCAGCTTGTCGAAGCCGGGGATGGTTTCCATGTGCCTGACCATGCGCGCGCGCATCTCCGCGTCCGGCAGCGGCCCGCGCAGCGCGCCCATGTTCTCGGTCATGTGATCCGGGTTGCTGGTGGCCGGGATCGCCGCGGTCACCGCCGGGTGCGCGATCACCCACTTGAGGAAGAACTGCGCCCAGTTCTCGCAGCCGATCTCCTTCGCGAAGTCCGGCAGCGGCCGGCCTTCGACAATCTTGAACAGGCGCGCCTTCTCGAACGGCATGTTGACGAGCACGGCGACGCCCTTGTCCATCGCCGCCGGCAGGATGCGCTCCTCCGCCAGGCGCGTGTGGATCGAGTAGTGCACCTGCACGAAGTCGAGGTCGCCGCGCTCGACCCACTGCGCGAGCGGCGTGAAGTACGGCAGCTCGTGGTGCGTCACCCCCAGGTAGCGGATGCGCCCCTCCTTCTTCCAGCCGCGCAGGATGTTGACGATCACCGGCACGTTCACCAGGCTGTGGCACTGCATGACGTCGATCTGGTTGCGCCACAGCCGCTCCATCGACTGCTGCAGCTGCGCCAGCGCCTGGCCGTCGTGGCCGAGCCACTCGCCGGTGGCCCAGGTCTTGTTGGTGATGAAGAGGTTCTTGCCGATGCCGAGGCTGGTGGCGAAGTCGCCCACGCTCACTTCCGACATGCCGTAGAGCGGCGAGGTGTCGATGACCCGGCCGCCGGCGTCGTAGAAGCGCTTGAGGATTTCCTTCAGGTGGTCGCGCGGCTCGCCGGGCTTGATGTCGAACACCATGAAGGTGCCGAGCCCGATCGCCGGCACGCGCTCGCCGGTCTTCGGGATCGCCTTCATGATCGCGTCCGGCGCCTGCGCCAGCGCGTTTCCGGCGCGCAGGAACAGGCCGGGCGCCATCAGCGCGGCGGCGCCCGCGCCCAGCGCCTTCAGCGCCGTGCGGCGATCGGGGTTGAGAAACGAGTCGGCGGGCGGGGTGGTCATCGGTCGGCTCCTCGGTGACGGTGGCGCCGTCGCGGACCGACGGCGCCGGATAGCATAGCGACGTTTCGGATTTTCCGGCAGGCGGCAGCCGGGCCGGTCAGCGCGGCTTCTTGTTCTTGAGCAGATTGGCCAGCGCGGCGAAAGGCTGATGCGTCGCCGGCGGCGGGCCGCCCGGCGCCGGCGCCTCGGGGTCGCGGCCGTGCTCGGTCATGAAGCGCTGGTGCTCGTTCTCGTGGCAGTAGGTGCAGAGCAGCTCCCAGTTGCTGCCATCGGGCGGGTTGTTGTCGTGGTTGTGGTCCTTGTGGTGGACCTCGAGCAGCTGCAGGTTGGCGCGCGTGAACTCGCGCCCGCAGCGCCCGCAGACCCAGGGGTAGATCTTCAGCGCCTGCTCGCGGTAGCCCTGCGCGCGCTCCTCGCGCGCGCGGCGTGCCTCGGCGACGACGCGGTCGAGGCGGGCGTGGTCCGGCTGTTTGCCCTTGGGCTTCACGACTTCTCCGCGATTCCCAGCTCGCGCATGACCTCGGCCAGTCGCGCGCGCAGTTCGGTCACCTCCGCCTCCAGCCGCGCGACGTTGGCCTTGAGCGCCGCCAGCTCGCCGACCGAGACGTCGGCATTGCGGGCCGGCGCGCCCGCGGGCGTCTCGATCGCCGGCGCGCCGCACAGCAGATGCGTCCAGCGGTTCTCGCGCGAGCCCGGCTGGCGCGGCAGCTCGGCGACGAGCGCCCCGGCAGGACGTTCCGCCATCTCGGCGAGGAAGGCTTCCACCGCCGAAATGTCGGCGAACTTGTGCAGGCGCTCGCTGTTGATGCGCAGCTCGCCGGGCGTCTGCGGTCCGCGCAGCATCAGCACCGCCAGCAGCGCCACCGACTGCTCCGGCACGTGCAGCACGCGCTCGGTGTTGTGGGCGTAGCGCGCCACCCGGCTGCCGCTCGATTCGATCGCCAGCGACAGGTGCCTGAGGCTGTCGAGCGCCTCCTGCACCTCGGCCTCGGTCGCTTCCATCACCGGGTTGCGGCTGCTCTTCTGGTTGCAGCCCGCCACCAGCGCATTGAGGGACAGCGGATACGTGTCCGGCACGGTGTGCTGCTTCTCGATCAGCACGCCGAGAACGCGGGATTCCAGCAGTGACAGGACGGGCAGCGCAGAGTCGGGCATGGCGGAGGCGGCGATTCGATCGAGGGAGCGTTCATTATGCCCCGCCGGCAGGAGTCGGCCCACCCGTCCCGATGGCAGGCGGCCGCGCCGGGCACTCGCGGCGCCTGAGCCGGTCGAAGGGCCATTGCGCCGAGGCGTATACTGTCAGCCCCCGGGAATCTTCAATCAGGCGCCCGCCCTGCTCCCGGCCGCAGCCCGTTTCCGCCGACCATGAGCGAACTGCTCGCCGATTTCCGCAGCGAACACGACCGCATCTCGATCCCCACCATCTGGGTGGCGTTCGCACTGTCGGTGCTGCTGCACGCGGCTCTCATGTGGCCATGGCTGCCGGAGCTGAGCCTGATCTCGCTCAGCCCGCCGAAAGACGACCCGTCCGGCGGCCGCCTGCAGGTGCTGCTGGTGCCGCGCGCCGCGCCGAAGCCCACGCCGCCGCCGGCCC
>DATIUV010000240.1:0-2631 GCA_035466595.1 Pelomicrobium sp. | reverse complement strand
GGCTCGTGGTGCTGGCGCCGTCCGAGCGCGTCGACCTCGTCATCGACTGCCTCGGCGCGCCGGACAGCCGCCACGCCGTGGTCGAGCGGTTCTACCCGCGCTTTGCCAGCACCATCGGCCAGCTCGTCTACCGCGACGAGGCGCCGCTGCGCAAGGAGGCATCGAAGGCGCCGATCGCGCTGCCGCCGAATCCCGTGCCGGAAGTGAACCTGGCGAAAGCCGAGCGTCACGAGATCGTCTTCGAGGGCGGCGCGATGGGTTCGCTGCGCGAGGGCATCGTCGAAGGCAAGAAGATTCCGATCCGGCAGATGGTGCAGGAGTACGGTCTGGCGTGGACGGTGAACGGCGTGGCGGCGATAGAGGAGCATCACGGCCACACGCCGCTGCTCACGCTGAAGAAGGACGGCCACTACCTGCTGGCGATGAGAAACGACACCGCGTGGCACCACCCGATCCACCTGCACGGGCACGCGTTCCGCGTCGTCGCCCGTGACGGCAAGCCGACGCCGCATCAGGAGTGGCGCGATACCGTGCTGATGGCGCCGCGCGAATCGGTGGACATCGCTTTCGTCGCCGACAATCCCGGCGACTGGATGTTCCACTGCCACATCCTGCTGCACCAGGTCGGCGGGATGATGGCGACGCTGCGCGTCGCCTGATGCGTCATCGGAAGTAGTCGCGCGGCGCGGCGCCCAGCGCGCGGCGGAACATGGCGGTGAACGCGCTCGGGCTCGCGTAGCCGAGATTCAGCGCCACCGCGGTAACGGGCTCGCCGGCAGCCAGCCGCGCCAGCGCCGCCAGCAGCCGCGCCTGCTGGCGCCAGATCGTGAACGGCATGCCGGTCTCGGCCTGGAACAGCCGCGCCAGCGTGCGCGGGCTGGCGCCGACACGGCCGGCCCAGCGCGAGAGCGGCTCGGCGTTGGCGGGATCGCGCAGCAGCGCGTCGCAGATGCGCTTCAGACGCTTGTCGGCCGGCTGCGGCAGATGCAGCGGCAGCGCCGGCGATCCCGCCAGCTCGTCCAGCAGCAGCCGCATCAGGCGCCCGTCGCGGCCTCGCTCGTCGTAGCGCAGCGGCACCCGCGTCGCCTCCACGATCAGCTCTCGCATGAGCGGCGAGACGTTCACCACGCAGCACCGCTGCGGCATCGCCCGCGCCGCGTCGGCGCGCACGTAGAGCGTGCGCATCGCCACGTCGCCGTGCATGCGGCTTTCGTGGTCGGTGCCGGGCGGCACCCACACCGCCCGCTGCGGCGGCACCACCCAGGTGCCGTGGGGCGTGGTCACCGACATCACGCCGGCGATGGCGTAGATCAGCTGGCCGCGCGGATGACGGTCGCGCGGAATGCGGTGCCCGTCGGGAAAGTCCTTGGCCATCGCCGCCACCGGCCGCGGCACGCGCATGTAGTAGGCAGGCTGGGTCGGACGGGTCATGGCCGATTCGCGACAGTTCTTGGCATCCTATCGCCAGCGGGCCGGCACCGGCAAGGCTATGCTGCCGCCATGGAAAACCGCCGATCGCTCGACCTCGCGCTCAATCTGGGCCACGCGCTGGATCACCTGTTCATGCTGATCTTCCCGACGGTGGTGCTGGCCATCGGCGCCGCCTGGCAGCGCGGCTACGCCGAGCTGCTGCCGCTGGCGCTGGGCGGCTTCATCGCCTTCGGCGCCTGCTCGATCCCGGCCGGCTGGCTCGCCGACCACTGGAGCCGAGCCGGCATGATGAAGCTGTTCTTCTTCGGCATCGGCGCGGCGTCGATTGCCACCGGCTTCGCCGCGGGGCCGGTGACCCTGGCCGCCGGCCTCACGCTGATCGGCATGTTCGCGGCCATCTACCACCCGGTGGGCATCGCCATGCTGGTGTCGGGCAAGCCGGCCGTCGGCCGCACGCTCGGCGTGAACGGCGTCTGGGGCAACGCGGGGCTGGCGTTCGCCGCGCTGATCGCCGGCGCGCTGGCGGACTGGGTCGGCTGGCGCGCGGCGTTCGTCGTGCCCGGGCTGGTGGCGATCGCTGCCGGCTTCTACTTCTCGTCGGCGGTGGCAAAGGTCGACCTCGCCAACGGCGTCCCGAAGAAGCCGGAGGCGAAGCTGCCGCGCAGCGTGCTGGTCCGCGTGTTCGTCGTGGTGGCGGTGGCGACCGCCGCCGGCGGCGTGATCTTCAACGCCACCACGGTGTCGATGCCGAAGGTATTCGCCGAGCGCCTCGGCGCACTCACCGACACCACCTTCGGCATCGGCGCGCTGGTATGCGCGGTTTACCTCATCGCGGCGATGGCGCAGCTGGCGGTGGGCTGGTGGCTGGACCGGCGCCCGCTGAAGGCCGTGTTCCTGCCGGTCGCGCTGGCGCAGGTGCCGCTGCTGTGGCTCGCCGGCTCGCTCACCGACTACGCCATGCTGGCCTGCGCCCTGGCGATGATGTTCTTCGTGTTCGGCCAGATCCCGATCAACGACGCGATGATCGCGCGCTACACCGCCGAGGCGTGGCGGGCGCGGGCGTATGCGGTGCGCTACGTCGTCTCGTTCGGCGCCAGCGCGCTGGCGGTGCCGCTGATCGCCTGGGTGTATCGCACCCAGGGCGAGTTCCAGTTGCTGTTCGTGATCCTGGCGGCGGTGGCGTGCCTCACGGTCGTCGCG
>DATIUV010000239.1:0-3302 GCA_035466595.1 Pelomicrobium sp. | reverse complement strand
GGCTTGAGCGAGTTCCATCTTTACCGTCCCGCCGCAACGCCCGCGATCGTCGACGGGCAGACGGTGTTCGCGATCGACACCGCCCTGCTTGCGGCGCAGGGCATCGAGCTTCGCAAGGGCGACCGGCTGATGCTGGTGGCGAATCCGTCCGTGACCGCCGGCAAGCGCCAGATCGCGGTGGTCGCCGGCGTCGCCGAGCGCTTCGGCCGCACCGAGGTCACCATCGAGGGCCGCTGGAGCGGCGGCGCCGTCACCGGAACCGCGACCGCGTACAAGCTCGGCCGCGCGTTCCGCCACTTCGGCCACGACGCGCCGTCGACGCGCACCGTGATCCAGAACGGCGCCGCCGTCCAGCAGTCCGTCAACTTCGGCGCCCAGGTCGGCGCGCCGCTCGGCGCGATGTTCGCGTACGTCTTCGGCAGCTACGTCTGGTGGCGGGGACCGCAGTCGCTCGCGCTGGACCAGGAAGTCGACGACCTCGCGGTCGGCGCGACCGTGCTGGTGTCGCTGCAGCTCAGCACCGACTCGAGAGGTACCGGCGCCACGCACCTGTGCGAGCGCCGCATCGACCGCCTCGAGAAAGCCACGGTGCAGTGGGGCAGCAAGGAAGGCGGCACCAGCGTCATCGACCTCGACCGCCGGATCGCGGCGTCGCCGCCGCTCACGCCGCCGCCGAGCGGCGGCGGCCTGGTGGTCTTCACCGGCGAGACGCTCTACAGCGACGTGCGCAGCATCGAGATTCACGAGGTGCTGGGCGCGAGCTTCCCGCTCGCGGCGGTACCGCTGCCGCAGGCCAGCGCGACCACCGCGCAACTCGCGCACTTCAGCGCGCAGGGCGATTACGCCGCACTGGAGGGCCGCCGGCTGCAGTTCCAGCGCGGCGAGACGGTGGAGGAGTCCACCGCGACGACGATCGCGACGGCCGCCGCGCAGCCGGGCGAGCGGCTGCGGCCGGTCAACCTCAACCCGCCGCTCGCGACGTTCGCCGTTGCCGATTTCGCGTGGGACGCGCCGTCGGTCACCGTACGCGGCAACCTGGTCGACGCGACGCAGGGCAAGACCGAGGACGCCGTCGCGCTCGGCGACGGCGACGCCAGGCAGGCGTTTCAGACCTTCGCCGTGCCGAAGGCGCCGCTCACCTACCTGCTCGATCCCGCCGCGACGCCCGCGTACAAGCCCGAGCTCGAAATGCGCGTCGACGGCGTGCTGTGGAAGCGGGTCGACACGCTGTTCGGCCGCCGGCCCGACGAGCGCGTCTACGTCGTGCGCGAGGACGCCGAGAGCAAGAGCTTCGTGCAGTTCGGCGACGGCAAGACCGGCGCGCGCCTGCCCTCCGGCCGCGGCAACGTGAGCGCCGTGTACCGCACCGGCAGCGGCGCCACCGGCGCGCCCGCGCCCGACGCCAAGCCGAAAGCGGCGGGGCGGTTGCCGGACATCGCCGCGATCGCGATGCCGGAGCCCGCCACCGGCGGCGCGCCGCCCGAGTCCGAGGACAACGCGCGCGCCGCCGCGCCCGGGCGCATGCAGAGCCTGGGCCGCCTTGTCGGGCTCGCCGACTACGAGGCAGAGGCGCTGTCGGTGCCCGGCGTGCTGAAGGCGCGCGCGCTGTGGACCGGCCCGGCCAGCGGCGCACCCGTGATCCGCATCGTCGTGCTGAGCGCGTCGGGGTCGGATGCCGACGCCGACTACATCGCCGGCGTGCTGCGCGCCATCAACGCGAGCCGCGGGCCGTCGCGCTGGCCGGTCGAGGTGATCCGCGGCCGCCGTCTGCCGCTCACGGTCGAGCTCGCCGCCGGTTTCGACGCAGCGCTCGACGTGGCGGCGGTGCGCGAGGCCGTGCTGGAAGCGCTCGGGGCAACCGGCGAAGAAGGCAACGGCATCGACTCGAGCCGGGGGCTGTTCAGCTGGCAGCAGCGCCAGTTCGGCGAGACCGCGCACGCGTCGCAGATCATCGCCGCCGCGCAGAACGTGGAAGGCGTGCGATGGGTCGAGCTGCGCGCGCTGGGCAGCGGCGGCGCGATCGTGCGCGCCGGCGGCAATCCGCCGTTGTCCCGCCGCGCGCTCGCCTGCCCCGAGGACCGAATCCTGTCGCTGGGCGCGGCCGACCTCACGCTGACGTTGGCCGCCGTGACGGCACAGGGAGCGGCGACATGAGCTACCTGGCGAGGGGCCCCCGCAGGGGGATCAACAGTCAAGCGAATGGCGCCAGCCGCCGACGCGCGACGTCTGATCATCCACTGACCATTGAGGAGGCGGCACGATGAGCGTGCGCCAGCGGCTGTTCGACCGCCTGCCCGAGATCTACCGCATCCGCGACGCGGAGCTCACGCCCGCGGGACTGCTGGAGGCCTACCTCGGCATCCTCGACGAGGCCGGCGCGGCAATCCACGCCAGCGTCGACGCGCTCTACCACGACTTCTTCATCGAGACCTGCGACGACTGGGTCATCCCGTACCTCGCCGACCTGCTCGGCGTCTCGCACCTCTCGGGCGAGGCGCGCACGCTGCGCGCCGACGTCGCGCGCACGGTCCACCACCGCCGGCGCAAGGGCACGCTCGGCGCCGTCGAGTCGCTGGTGTTTGCGCTCTCGGGCTGGGCCGTGCACACGGTGGAGATGCGCGAGCGCCTCGCCTGGCACCAGCACGTGAACCATCTGCGCCCCGGCGTCGGCGGACTGCCGCCGCAGGAGACCGTGCTCTCAACGAGCGCGCCGCAGCCGGGCGGATTGCCGGCCGTCGAAACGCCGCCGCATATCAGCGGCCCCGCGCGCGGCGGCACCGTCACCGTGCGCGACCCGGCGACGCTCGCGTTCGTGAACACCGCCTTCGATCCGTTCGCCCACGTCGCCGACGTGAGGCCGCCGACGCGCGGCGTGTCCGGCTACAACCTGCCGAACCTGGCGATCTTCCTGTGGCGGCTCGAGGACTACACGGTGCCGGTGTCGCAGCCGGGGCTGGTGGAGACGCACGCGCAGCCCGCGCCGCCCGCCGGCTTCGCGACCCACGCCGTGCGCGTCGAGCTGCACCCGCTCGCCGAGCCGACACTGCTGTTCAACACGCACCGCTATCACGCCGACGACGAGCCGCCGAACCTCACGCTGCCCGACGCGGTGCCCGGCCCGATGCCTGCGGCGCGCCTGACCACCGGCCGTCCCGCCGGACGGCCCGACCAATACGTCGCCGTCGATGCCTACACGCCGCCGCGCCCGCTGCGGCCCGGCGCAAACGCCGTCGGCCTGACGCTGCACCTGCCGGCGGCCGATTTCGCCGGCGTGCCATGGACGTTCCGCGGCGCCAACCTCT
>DATIUV010000238.1:0-14469 GCA_035466595.1 Pelomicrobium sp. | reverse complement strand
CGATCGAGGAGGCGTGCCAGCGCTTCAATCTCTCGCCGCTCGACGAGCAGTTTCTGCTGGAGCGCTTCCGCAGCGACGAGCCGCGGAGAGAGGGCGATTCGGCCGCTTGAGCGGCGCCGCCATGGGCGCGAGCGTGCTAGGCGATTACCGCGTAGAGCAACAGCAACAGTAGCGGGAGCGCCATCAAAGTCGGCACGTCGGCGAAGTGAATCTCGCGGTGCCGGATGCTGACTTTCCCTTCGAGGCAGCGCTTGTGCGCCGGCCAGGAAAGCCGAATGTGGTGGGCGAACCGCCCCCAGACACCCGCCGCGGGTGAACGCCGCGGCGTTCGCTGCGATAATGGCGGCTGGCGGCCCATTTCGCGTCGAAATTCGATCCGACAGATCCCGTGCGCCCCCTCGTTCCCGCAACGGTCTGCTGGCTGGCGTTAAATCTCGCGGCTTGCGCTCTTTCTGTCGAGCGGGACGGGGAGTGCGCGGAGAGTCGCGCGCTTTGGCGGCTCGAGCGTGAGGCTGGGATCATCTCCTATGCCCGATTTGCACAGCTCGAGTACGATGCCGTCCATTCTTGCATGCCGCTCAGGGCACGGGACGCGGGAGTCCTGGCGGCGCGCTACCGCCTCTTGCTGGCTGAGGACGTGGAGGCTGGCCGCATCACGCCAGAGCAGGCGGACGCGATTCACCGTTGGTTCGAGGCACAGCTGCGGAATCAGCTGTTCGGGCCGACCGCCGAGGCGTCGCTGGTCACCGCCTATCGCTCGTCGAGGCGCATGCGTCACGAGGCGTTCGCGGAGCCGATGCCGATGACGATATTCTGCCGGCCGATCCTCGAGGGCGGATTCGACGGCTCGTTCGACTGCGGCTGGTACTAGTGCCGGCCCGGGGAGCGCCCCGTCGGCACGACCGCAGGTTCTCGCGGCGCCAGATGCCGACGTTCAAGGTCGCGCTTGTCCGGCGCGGGCATCCCACATCAGGCGAGCGCCGAGATCCACTGGTTCGCGCGGCGCAGCTTCTCGGCGAGATCCCGCGCGAGGTTTTCGAGCACGGCGATCCTGAGCTCCGGGCGGTCGCGCGTGAGGCGCTCGAGGGCGCTGTACTCCAGGACGCGGCAGTTCACCTCGGTGTCGGCGAACACGGTGGCGCTGCGCGCGGTCTGGCCCAGCAGCGCCATCTCCCCGAAGCTCATCCCCGGGCCGAAGGAGGCGATGCGCTGATGCGCGCCGTCCGCGAGCGGCACCACGACGCTGACGTGTCCTGATTCGACGAAGAACACGTCGCCGCCGTCGGCCTGGTCAGTGGTGAGAATGCGCTCGCCCTTGCCAAACTTTTTTGGCGTCGTGAGGCGCTCGACGCTTTCCATCAGTTCCGGCGACAGCCCCCGGAAGATCGCGGACCCCGCCAGCGCGCTCTGATTGGCGGGCGCGGTGGCCAGCTCGCCGATGAGGCGGCTCTCGCACCACTCGGCTGCGAGGTCGTTGTCCTCGAAGCTCAGGTAGCCGCCGGTCCTGCCGGCGGACCGCCGCAGCGGGGCAGCGATCGATTGGCGGCCGTGGATGCGCGAAAACACCAGCGCGATGCCGTTCTCGGATAGCCGCCTGCGTGCGTCGTGCAGCAGCTGGGCGGCATTGTCCGAGATGCCCACGACCTGGTGCATGTCCAGAATGAAGCTGTGCGTGTCGGCGGCCATCGCCAGCATGCGGCGAATGACGTACTCGACCCCGTCCACCTGGAGGTAGCCGTGCAGGCACAGGTACTTGATCCGGTAGGCGTGGTCGTCGAGGAACGAGCGCGCCTCCTGCGTGGCGTGGCGACGCGACGGCGCCTCCGCCGCGGTGTAGACGCGGCCCAGCGACTTGCTCGGCTCGCCCTGGCGGCTGAACACGGTCAGGCCGAAGTCGCGCGAGAGGCTGCGGCAGACCTCGATGCCGCGCACGCTGTTGCCCTTCGCGTCGAGCGGCGGAGAGAACACGCCGATGCCGAACCGCCCGGGCAGCACCGCAATGATGCCGCCGCCGACGCCGCTCTTGGCCGGCATCCCGACCTCATACAGCCAGCTGCCGGCAAAGTCATACATGCCGCAGGTGGCCATGACGCTCAGGACGCGGCCGACGTGCTCGCGGGGCAGCGCCCGCTCGCCGGTCACGGGGTGGACCCCGTCGTTGGCCAGCGTGGCTGCCATGAAGGCGAGGTCGCGGCAGCTCACGAGGACCGAGCATTGCCGGAAATAGTTTTCCAGGCATGCCATCGGATCGCCGTCGATGATGCCGAAGTTCTTGAGCATCCAGGCGATCGCCCGATTGCGGAAGCCGGTGGCGCTCTCGGACCGATAGACCTGCTCGTCCACCTCGGTCTTGTGGCCAACGAAGACATCGAGCGACTCGGCAATGCGCTGCCATTGGCGTTCGGGGGTGGCGCCGTGAACCAGGCTGGTGGTCGCGATTGCACCAGCATTGATCATCGGATTGAAAGGTGCACCAGTTTGGGGATCGAGGCTGATCGAATTGAAGGCCTCGCCGCTGGGTTCCACGCCGACCTTGCGGCTGACGAAGTCGAGCCCTCGGTCGGCCAGCGCCGTGGCGTAGACGAAAGGCTTCGAGATCGATTGGATGGTGAATTTCTGCTCGTCGTCGCCCGCAGCGTAGACGGCGCCGTCCATCGTGACCAGGCAGATGCCGAACCAGGACGGATCGGCTTTGGTCAGCTCGGGGATGTAGTCGGCCAGTTTGCCGCCATCGATGCGGGCGAGATCGGTGCGAAGGCTCTCGAGATAGTCCTGGATCGGCGATTGCATGGGGTTTCCTTGGAGGCCAGCCAGGGCCCGTGAGCAGCAACTGTGCCAACGGTGCCGGCGACATGAACGGCGCCGGATTCGGGTAGCCCTCGCCGGCGCAATTGTGAAGGTTCCGTCGCCCGCCAATCCGTAGCATGATTGTCGGCGGCTGGAGCGCGGCGCCGCGGATTTCGGGGAGCGCGGCGCTACATTGAGGGCGACGGACAAAGGGGGCTGCCGTGAGCGTGGTGTTCGGGCTGCTGCTGTCCGTGATGGCGGCGCTGGTGTTCGCGACCTTCGTCGACCAGCACGGCGCTGACCATCGGCGCGCGGGCGTCGCCGGAGAGCCGCGCAACTCGGTGCCCGTCGCGCTGCGCTGGGGGCCGCTGCTGATCAGCCTCGGGTTTCTGCTCGGCTTCGTTGCCGGCGAGTTCCTCGGCTGGGCGGACTGGATACTCGCGGCGACCTTCTAGGCGGGGCCCCCTTCGACGCGGCTACTTCGCCGCTTCCTCGCCGCCGCGCGCGAGGCGCTGCCAGACCCAGCCGCCCGGGATGTCGCGCCCGGTCCACACGTAATCCCGCACGTTGACGTTGGCGAGCTGCAGCGCCTGCCGCGAGCGCGCGAGCGGCGTGCCGGCGAAGAGAATGTGATCGCCGCGCTCGAGCAGAAAAGCCGCCTCCGGCAGCGCGTGGTCCTCACCCTTGCGGGACACCAGCAGGGCGGTGGCGGGCAGACGCCGCTCGCGGTCGGTGGGATCGCGCAGCACGTGGTCCAGGCGCAACCCGCTCTGCTCGCCGGTGCACGCGTCGACCAGGGCCGGCGCGTCCTGGCTGTCGAGCCGCACGCTCCAGATCGCCGGCACTTCGTCGCCCACCGCCTTGCGCATGCGCTTGACCACCTGGTCCGCCCACTCGTCGTCCTGCTGCTTGACGATCGCGAGGAAGCGCGCGAGCAGCGGTGTCGTGAGGATGGCCCAGACCTCGTGGGCGATGACCTCGCTCGGCACGACCGTGACGTCCGCCTTGAACGCCTCGAACAGCACCTGGTTGGCGCGCAGGTTCTGCCGCACCACGGTGAACAGGCTCGGGTTCAGCTCCTTCGCCGTGACGACGATGGAGAGGTTGTTCACGTCGTCGTCGGCGCCGGCGACCACGCCCACCGCCTGCTCGATGCCGGCCTGCCGCAGCGGCTCGGCCTGGACGCCGGGGCGCTGGACGAAGTCCTGGCCCGGAGGCAGCACCGGCTTGGGATCGAAGATCGTGACCTTGAGCCCCTCGGTGCGCAGCTGCTGCACCACCGCCCGCCCGAAGCGGCCGTAGCCGCAGACCACCCAGTCGCCGCGCGGCGGCGCGGTCTCCGGGCCGAGCGTGGTGCCGGGCGTGCCGGTCAACCACTGCAGCAGCCGGTACGACCCCGGCGAGTGCATCGCCAGCGCGAGGTACTGCGCGAAGCGCTCGAACGGATTGATGATGTGGGTGGTGTTGAACGAGGCCATGTTGGCGGCGACGCTGGCGTCCATCGCGCGGCACAGCACCGGGATGTCGGGATTCAACAGGCGCACCGCCATCGCCACGGCGAGGTTCGCGGTGTCGTCGCTGGTCAGCGCGATGACGCCGATGCAGCTCCGATGCTTGAGCCCCGCCAGCAACAGCGTCTCCGGCATGCGCGCGTCGGCGCGAAGCGCCGGCGGGTCGATCACGTAGTCGACCAGCTCGAGTTCGTCGATGCGCTCCTCGGCGATGTCGATGACGACGAAGCGCAGGCCGTTGTGGTCCAGCGCCCGGCACAGCAGGCTGCCGGTCTCGCCGTACCCGCACACCAGGTAGAACGGCTCGCGCAGCCGCCGCACGCTGCGGCCGAAGCGCGAGGTGGTCACCGCGTGGCGGAACGCCTTGTCCTGCAACAGGGCCAGCAACGAGCCGATCATGTAGGCCCAGCCGATGACCGCAAGGTAGATGCAGACCGTAGCCCAGAGCCGCTGCGCCGGGCTGAACGCCCTGGGCAGCTCGCCGAAGCCGATCGTCGTGGCGGTGTAGCTCATGAAATAGAAGGCGTCGAACAGGCCCAGGCGCCAGGGCTCGCCCTTCTCGTCCACTCCCGGCGCCAGCGTGAGGCCGGCGATCGCGATCGCATAGACCGCGATCAGCGTGATCAGCGGCGCCCGCAGGCGCCGCAGGGCGAGAAAGATGACGCTGCTCACCGGCGCAGCATCACCGTCTCGGCGATGAGAATGATCACCGAGATCACGTTGGCGAAGAGGGCGCCGCCGGCGAGCGACACCACGCTGGCTGTGTACTCCGCCGTCATGCCGAGGCCGCTGATCTGGGTCGCGTAGAAGTACAGCGTGGCCGCCGCGATCAGTTGCAGGTCCGCCACCAGGCTGGTCGCGAGGTGGATAGCGCCGATCTGCGTGCGGTCGCCGAACTTGAGCACGGTGGCGATCAGGTTGACGACGATGGCGGCGAACAGCTCGTAGATGTCGTGGTGCGCCGGGTTGTCGATGTCGCCGACGAAAAAGCCGAAGTTGAGCGTCGCGGCGAGGACGATGAAGAAGCCGAAGACGACTTTTTCCATGTTCATGGCGGCGGCGGATCCTCTGCAGTGGGGTCGGCCCATTATAGGGGCTGGCGCGGCGACGCCGGGAGGCGGCTGCGGTATAGTTTTCCGGAGCCTGGCCGCTCGCCGGCTGCCGCGCGCGGCGGCGCGGGGGAGCGGATGGCCCGCTCGTTCCGGAGATTGCCATGGCTGATCCGCTGCCGCCCACCTGCCCGCTCGCCGTTTCCCCCGGCGAGCCTTTGTGGAAGCGCGCGCCGTCGCGCGACGGCGACGGCCGGCCCTGCCCGGATTTCATGATGATCATCCGCGGGCTCGGTCGCCGGCCGCCGGCGGTGATCGAGGCGACGGTGAACGAGCTGAACGCCGTGCTCTCGGGATTCGCGGACGCCGTCGTGTTCGCCGATCTGAACCTTCGCCTCGGCGTGCTGTGGGTGACCGTGCGTCCGGGCCTGCGCATGACGACGCAGATCGCGGCGGCGATTCACGCGCGCGTGCCGGAAGCGCGTCTCGTGGCGGCGGATTTCAACTACTCCTGAATCGATGCAGCTGGAGATGTTCGCGCCCCCGCCCGAGGGCATCGGGCCGGCAGCCGCCGCTGACGACTTCTTGGAGCTGGCGCGGCGGCTTCCCGTCGGCTTGCGGCTCGGCACGTCGTCGTGGGCGTTTCCCGGCTGGGCCGGCATTGTCTACGACCGGCGCGCTGCGGAGTCGGACCTCGCGCGCAAGGGCCTCGCCGCGTATGGCGCGCATCCGCTGCTGCGCACGGTGGGCGTCGACCGCACCTTCCACGCGCCGGTGGGCGCCGACGTCTACGCCGACTACGCCGGCGCCGTGCCGGAGGACTTCCGCTTCCTGGTGAAGGCGCCGGCCGATTGCACGACGCCGCACTGGCACGAGCGCACCGGCCGGCCGCAAGGCGACAACCCGCGCTTTCTGAACGCCGAGTGGGCCGCGCGCTTCTTCGTCGAGCCGTGCGTGCAAGGACTCGGGATCAAGGCGGGACCGCTCGTATTCCAGTTCCCGCCGCTGCCGCGCCCGTGGTCCCGCGAGCCGCAGCGCTTCGCCGCCGCGCTGTCGCGGTTTCTCGGCGCGCTGCCGCGGGGTCCACTGTACGCCGTGGAACTGCGCAATGCCGAACTCCTGACTGGCGATTACGCCGCGGCGCTGGCTGGGTCAGGCGCCGTTCACTGCGTCGGCGTGCATCCGCGCATGCCGGCGGTTTCGACCCAGCGCGCGCTGGCGCCGCACGGCGCCCTGGTGGCGCGCTGGAACCTGCACGCGGGCTTTCAGTACGAGGAGGCGAAGGCGCGCTACGCGCCGTTCGATCGCCTCGTCGACGAGGACCCCGCCACCCGTGCCGAGTTGGCGCAGCTCGCGCGCGAGGCGCTGGCAGCGGGCGAGCCGGCGTACCTTGTCGCCAACAACAAGGCCGAGGGTTCGGCTCCCCTGACTGCTTTCAAGCTGGCCGCCGCCATCGCCGGCTGAGCCGGCGCGGATTCTTCACCTCTGACCGGCAACGCCAGCGTCCACCTTCACTGCTGATGATCGATAAAGACGATCAACAATGCGAAAATAATTCATTGGAGACATCAAAGGAGAATGCCTACCCTTTGCACCAGGGCTTGAGAAACGAAAGGAATCGCCATGTTGAAAACCGCTTCGTTCGCGGTCGTGCACTTCACGGTCGCCTTCAGCGTGGGCTACGCGCTGTCGGGCAGCATCCTCGTCGGCAGCGCCATCGCATTGGTGGAGCCGGCGATCAACACGGTGGCCTATTTCTTCCACGAAAAGGTCTGGGAGCGGATCGGCCGGCGCCAGTCCGCCGTCGTGCCCGCCGCCCAGGCCGCGTAGGTTTCTTGTTGACTGACTGAGGAGAACGCCATGAGCAAACGCAAATCCCCCGCCGCCGCCGGGGACATCGACATCGGTATCGCCGCCACGGACCGCAAGGCGATCGCCGCCGGCCTGGCCCGGCTGCTGGCCGACAGCTACACGCTGTACCTGAAGACGCACAACTACCATTGGAACGTCACCGGCCCGATGTTCAACACGCTGCACCAGATGTTCCAGACCCAGTACACGGAGCTGGCGATCGCAGTGGACGACATCGCCGAGCGCATCCGCGCGCTTGGCGAGCCGGCGCCGGGCTCGTACAAGGCCTACGCCGCGCTGACCGGCATTGATGAAGAGGATGGCGTGCCGGCGGCCGAAGAGATGATCCGGCAGCTGGTCAAAGGTCAGGAGCAGGTGGTGCGCACGGCGCGGCAGGTGTTTCCGGTTGCCGAACGCGCCGGCGACGAGCCGACGGCCGATCTGCTGACGCAGCGCATGCAGGTCCACGAGAAGAACGCCTGGATGCTGCGCGCGATGCTGGGGGCGTGAGCGCCGGCCGTCGTGCCCGGTTGGGGGGCGGGACGCGCTTCTGCTACAGTCCGAAGGGTCAGCGGGTTAAGCCCGCAGTCCCTTCGGAGGCAGCATGAGGAAGGCGATCGGCCGCACGTTCCTGACCGGCCTGCTGACGGTGGTGCCGGTGGTGGCCACCATCTACCTGGTGGTCTGGCTCGCCACGACGGCCGAAACCTTTCTCGGCCGCGCCCTCAAGTGGATCATCCCCGACCAGCTCTATTTCTACGGCATGGGCATGGCGGCCGGCGTCGGCGTGCTGTTCGTCGTCGGCGTGCTGATGCAGACCTGGGCGGTGCGCAAGCTGTTCGAACTCGGCGAGTACCTGCTGCTGCGCATGCCGCTGGTGAAGACGATTTACGGCGCCGTGCGCGATTTCTTCGGCCTGTTCTCGGGGTCGGCCGCGAGTCAGGTCGGCCGCGTCGTGACGGTGGAACTGCCGGGGATGGACGCCCGCCTGGTCGGTTTTCTGATGCGCGAGGACCTGAGCCAGCTGCCGGAAGAGGTGGCGGGCGACGGCCGCGTCGCCGTCTATCTGCCGATGAGCTACCAGGTCGGCGGCTACACCGTGCTGGTGCCGCGGGACGCCGTGAAGCCGGTGGGCATGTCGCGCGAGGAAGCGATGCGCTTCGTGCTGACCGCGGGCCTGAGCTCCAAGGCGGAGAAGCCGGGGCCGGCCGCGTAGCCGGCGCAACTTCCCCCCGCCGGCGCTGTCAGGAAGCTTCACGGAACGCGACTAACGCACCCGATGGACGAATTCGACGACGCGGAGGCCGATATGCTGTGGATGTTCGGTAGCAAGGCGACGATGCCCACGCCCGAGGAGGCGCTGCCCGGACGAGAGTCGGCCATCCCGGTGCCGGAGAAGCACCACGTCAACGCCCGGCCGCTGAAGGGGCCGTTCCCGGGCGGCCTCGAGCAGGTGCAGTTCGGGCTCGGCTGCTTCTGGGGCGCCGAGCGCGTGTTCTGGCAGACGCCCGGCGTGCATGTGACGGCGGTGGGCTACGCCGGCGGCTACACGCCCAATCCGACCTATCACGAAGTCTGCAGCGGTCAGACCGGCCACACCGAGGTGGTGCTGGTGGTCTACGACCCGAAGGTCGTGAGCTTCGAGCAGCTCTTGAAGATCTTCTGGGAGGCGCATGACCCGACCCAGGGCATGCGCCAGGGCAACGACGTCGGCACCCAGTACCGCTCGGCCATCTACGCGTACACGGACGAGCAGCTGAAGACGGCGGAAGCCTCGCGCAAGGCGTACCAGGCGGCGCTGAAGGAGTGGGATCACGGCAAGATCACGACCGAGATCCGCTCCGCGCCGCCGTTCTACTACGCCGAGGAGTATCACCAGCAGTACCTCGCCAAGAATCCCGGCGGCTACTGTGGCCTCGGCGGCACCGGCGTCAGCTGCCCCGTTGGCGTCGGCGTGGGGGCCTAGCGCTTGCGTCCGACGAAGACGTAGTACGGGACCCTGAGGCCGGACAGGTAGGGCACTGGCGCGCGCGCTTCGCGCAGATACTCGCAGCGGGTGCGCGCGAGCAGCGCCGGCAGGTGACCGGGGTCGAGACGCACGCCGTCATGGCTGAACCACGCCGGCCAGAAGCGCCGCGTCAGCCAGCCGTGGCGCGCGCGTCCCGCGGGCGGCCCGGCGGCGGACACGTAGAAGTCCACGCAGCCGAGCAGACCGCCCGGCTTCAGCATCGCCAGCGCGTTGTCCAGCGCGCGCTCCCACTCCGGGATCATCGTCAGGCTGTAGGAAAAATACACGGCGTCGGCCGGTTGCGGCGGGCGGAACGCGGTCGCGTCGGCTTCCACCACGTGCACGTTGGGCCGCGTTGCCGCGCGCGCCCGCGCCACCGCGAGCAGGGCGGGGCACAGGTCCACCGCGTAGAGGCTGCCGAACGCGGCGAGACGTTCGCCGAAATAATCGAGGTTGCGCCCGGTGCCGGCGCCGAGCTCGACCACGACTGCGCCGGACGGCGGCAGCAGCCGCTCGATCAGCTCCCCGCGGCCGTGCAGCAGACGCTCGCGAAAGGCATCGTAGCGCTGGGCCTGGGGGGCGTAGAAGGCCTGCAGCCGCTCGGCATGGCTGCCGTCGCGGGGCTGACCGCGCAGCAGCTGCAGCAGGACGCCGGCGTCGCCGCGGGCCATCTCAGGCGCGAAAGTCGGCGATGTGGAAACCGGCGTAGGTGTGCACGCGGTCGGCGCGCGTCAGCTCCCGCGCCAGCTCCGGGTGGAACGCCAGCACGTCGTGCACCGGCCGGCGACGTCCTTCGACCGGCACGTGCAGCCGCTGCAGGTACTCCGGTTGGGCATGGGCGCTGCGGAAGATCGCCCGGGCCCGCGGCGCCGCCCGTGCGGCAATGGCGGCCCACTCCTCTTCCAGCGCCTCGGGCAGATGGCTTCCCATCCAGTCCATGTGATCCAGCAGCACGAAGCGCGTGATCGTGTCGCGAGTCCCGCGCAGGAAATGCGTGACGGTTTCCGTGTGGATCAGGATGCGGTCGGCAAGGCCGGCCTTGAGGCGCTCGAAATTGCCCGGCGTGAGATATTCGGGGCAGCATTCCGGCGTGTAGCCGCCGTAGACGTACAGTCGCCAGAAATAATTGTCGGCGACCGGCAGCTCGCGAAAGACGTAGTCGACCGAGGCGCGCACGTAGCCGGCGACGCCGCGGGCATCGTGGCGCTCCACCTCCGCGCGCTGCGTATGCGGCACGCCGAGCAGGTCCAGCGTTACCTGGCGCGACAGGGCCCACTCGATGGTGCGCGACCACAGCTTGGAGGCGGCGGCGTCGTAGACGGCGCGCTGCTCTTCCAGGGAACGCGCGGCGAAGAAGTCGTCGCACGCTTGCCGCAGCGAGGGCCGCAGGTCGAGGTAGGCGCGCACCGCGCGCGCCACCCGGCCGCTGAGTCCGCGATAGTAGAAGCTGCGCCGCCCGGGGCCGCGGCCGAACCAGTCGTGATGCCGGTCCCAGTAGCTGCGCGCGAACGGCGAAAGCTCGTCGCGCAGAAGGCGGCGGTACAGCCCGGCCGCGTCCGGATGAAAGCCGTGGCCGAAAAAGGCGAAGAAATCCTCGAAGTCGAGGCTGCGGATGCCAACGAGCTTGAGCTCGAGCAGCGCGTTCTGGCGTGGATTGGCGTCCACCGCGTGGATGCGGCGGGGTCCGTCGAGCGCGTAGTCGAGCGCGTTGCACCCGGCGCTGGTGATCACCAGCACCGTGTCGGCGGGGCCGAGCGCGAGCGCCTTGCGGTCGACGGCGGGATCTTCCCAGCAGGTGTTGTAGACGAGCGCCCGGCTGTAGAGCGCATCGAAGACGCGGCCGTAGACCCGGCTCGCGAGGCGCGGGCGCGATGATCTCGCGGAGAAGTCGGCGACGGCGCCAAGCGGCGACGGCAGTTCGGATGCTTCGGCTCCCGGGGGAGGGCTCATGGGGGCTCTGCGGAGTTGGCGATGGCGGCAGCGTAATGAAGGGCCGTTGCAGGGAGGTTGCCGCTTTGTTGCGGGGCGATTAACACCGGCAGAAAACCGGCGAGCTGCAAAAAAACTGTATCAATCGGCCGTCAGAATTCGCGCCATCGCACCGCGCCACGCCGGAGATGCGTTGAAAGTCCCCAGGACCCGCTACCGCACGGTCTGGATCTCGGACGTTCACCTGGGCACGAAAAACTGCCAGGATCGGGCGCTGCTGCGCTTCCTCAAAAGCTTCGAAGCCGAATACCTCTACCTGGTCGGCGACATCGTCGACATCTGGGCGATCCGCCGCTACATCTGGTGGCCGCCGACCCACAACAAGATCATCCGGCGGGTGATGAAGATGGCCAGGCAGGGCACCCGCGTGCGCTTCATTCCGGGCAACCACGACGAGCACCTGCGGCAGTTTCTGCCGACCCGCATCGGCGAGATCGAGCTGCTGGCCGAGGACGTCCATTACGCGCTGAACGGCCAGAAGCTGTGGATCATCCACGGCGACGATTTCGACCTGGTGACGCGCTATCACCGCTGGATCGCGCTGCTGGGGGACCACAGCTACGAGTTCCTGCTGTGGCTGAACCGCCACTTCAACCGCGTGCGGGCGGCGCTGCGCCTGGGCTACTGGTCCCTGTCGGCGGCGATCAAGCACCGGGTCAAGGGCGCGGTGAATTTCATCAGCGATTTCGAGGACTCGCTGGCGAAGGAGGCGCGAAGGCGCGGTTTCGACGCCGTGGTGTGCGGCCACATCCACCACGCCGAGATGAAGAAGATCGGCGACGTGCTCTATCTCAATTGCGGGGACTGGGTGGAGAGCTGCACCGCCGTGGTGGAGCATTACGACGGCACCTTCGAGGTGCTGCACGCCCCGCGCCCGGATGTCTCGCGCCAGGGCGAGCTGCTGCTGGACGAGGCCGACGAGGACGATCTGCCGGCCGAGGCGCCGGTCGCCGCTTCCGCGCTGCTGCGCTAGCCTTGCCGCAGGGCCGGCGCGGCCGGCGTCAGAGCATCGCGTGCGCGCCCAGCAGGCGCAGCGTCAAATCGTTCGGGTCTTTCTGCATCAGCTGCGCGCCGGCCGAGCGCCACAGCTGCTGCGCGGCTTCCCGGTTGCCGCTCGCGAGGTGGCCCAGCATGGCCGCCGAGACGAGGTAACGCTGGTAGATTGCGCTCTTGCGGCTCTCGCCTTCCTTCAGCAGGCCCGTCGCGAGTTCCGCCATCCTGGGCGCGTCGCGCTGCCCGACCGCCTCGAACAACCGCAGCCACCGGTCGGCCTCCGGCGAGAGCGCGGCACGGCAGTCGGCCGGCGCGATATCGCGCCACAGCGCCCGGGACTGCTCCGGCGTCAGGTGGCCGCCGGTGGAGCTGGCGACCGAGAAGGCGGCGTCGAGCCAGGCATCCATGTGATCCACCCGGTGACACGGCGAGCCGTGCAGGCGCGCCGAGCGATGATCCTTGTGCAGCCATGCCGGCAGCGCCGACGCCTGCGAGGCGTCGCCGCGCGCCAGGCGGGCGGCGTCGGCCGTCTGCAGCGTACGCGAGTAGATGGCGTAAGGCGTAACGCGGTCGGGATTGGGCAGCGCCACGCCTTCCAGCATTTCGGCGACCGGGTACGGCGCCATGCCTACCGCCGTGATCCAGTGCGCGGAGCGCTGCAGGAACACCCCGCGGAACGCGTTCAGGTCGACGTACGGGAAGTAGTCGGAGTTGACCGGGGCCGCGAACGACGCGAACAGCGGGTCCAGCAGCGCCTTGCCGCCGATGCGGCGCACCTCGATGTCGGCGACGCCGCGCAGGTCGACGCGCTCCAGGGTCGCCGGCATGTCGCCCTCGGTCAGCACCGCGGGGTCGAGCTTGCCGAGCTTGCCGTCCACCTTCGCCAGCAGGATCAGGTTGACCTCGTCCGGCGCGTAGATCTCCCAGTCGGCGAACACCGGCGACATCGCCTTGACGATGGAGGCGACGATCTGGACGTCCACCTCGTAGAGCTGGATCCATTGCACCAGCACGCCGCCCGGGTTCAGGTGCGAGGCGGCCTGGCGGTAGAACTCGGTGGTGAACAGCGAGGCGACGCCGCTCACCCAGGGGTTCGACGGCTCCGAAATGATGACGTCGTAGCGGCTGCCGTTGACCGAGAAGAACGTCTTGGCGTCCTCGTGATTGATGTGGCTGCGCGGATCGTTGAACGCGCGGCCGACCCAGTCGCCGAAACCCTCGCGCGCCGCGAGCACCATCTCGGGCTCGATCTCGATCGAGTCCACCCGTGCCGGGCGCGGCGAGGCGAGCAGCGCGTGCGTCGTCATGCCCGAGCCGAAGCCGATGTTGGCGAAGGTCTTCGCCTGCGGGTGCGAGGCCAGCCCGATCACGCCCAGCAACACCTGCGTGATCTCGTCGGCCGCGGTCGGCTCGCCCGGCGGCGCGATGGTGGCATCGTACTTGCCGTTGGTGAGCACGCCGATCTTGCCGGTGTGCGTGCGCACCAGGCTGACGGTCGCCGTCTTGCCGTCGCGGTGGCGCAGGACCTCCGAGCCTTCCTCGACGGTGGCCTTGCCGGTGCGGAACACGCCGGAGGCCATGTTGCGCGGATCGAGCTCGGCGGTGACCGCGAACGCGGCAACGCACACCGCGGCGCCGGCCGCCAACGCCGGTGTGTAGCGCTTGAGCAGGGGCTGCGAGGCGAGCGCGAAGAAGGCCACGCCGAGGGCGATGTCGAGGGCGCCGCCGAGCACGATCATGCCCTTGGCGCCGATGGCGGGCATCAGCAGGTGCACGCCGAGAGCCACGGCGATGATGGCGCCCACCGTGTTCGCCGCGTAAACGGCGCCGACGCCTTTCTCGCCGACGCCGCGCTTGAGCAGCATGAAGGTCATCAGCGGCAGCGTCATGCCGGCGCAGATGGTGGCGGGCAGCATCAGCAGCAGCGCAATGGCGTGGCTCGCCACGATGAAGCCGCCGTAGCCGGGCTCGGTACGGCTGAACGTGGCGACGATGCTCTCCATCCAATGGAAGGTGTTGCCGTAGGTCACCAGCGTGGAGAGCGCGAGGACGCCCATGATGACCTGGACCCAGCCGAGGTAGCCGACAGGGTCGGTGAGCCGGTCGATGCGGCGGCGCACGTAGAGGCCGCCGAAGGCCAGGCCGGCGATGAACGCCGAGAGCATCAGCTCGAACGCGTGCGTCGAGCTGCCCAGCACCATGGCCAGCATGCGGATCCAGGCGATCTCGTACAAAAACGAAGCCAGGCCGGTGATGGCCGCGGCCAGCAGCAGGAAGCGGT